>LKNG01000022.1 GCA_001564115.1 Natrialbaceae archaeon Tc-Br11_E2g8
CGCCGGCCGCCGCGTCCGGGGCCGGGACGTCCCCGGACTCCCGGTCGTCCCGCCGACCGCGTCTCTCCGCGTACTCCCGGACGGCCTCGGGCGTGACGAACGCCTCGCCGTCCCGCTTCTCGACTGCGGGGACGGCGTCGATGTCGACGCCAAGCTCCTCGGCGAGCCGGCGCGTCGCCGGTGCCGCGAGCGTCCGGTCGCGATCGGCCGACTCGCCCGAAACCCGGCTCGCACCCTGCGTCCCGACGTCCTCCGCCGACTCGCCCGAAACCCGGCTCGCACCCTGCGTCCCGACGTCGTCGGCAGCGGCTGCTCTGACGTCCGCCTCGGTGATCCGGCCGCCGGCGTCCGCGAGAGCGGCGAGGTCGACGCCCTCCTCGCGGGCGAGCCGCCGGACCCGCGGCGGGGCGAAGATCCGTCCCCCCGGCGTGGGGACCTCTACGTCCCCTGGGTCGGTCGCCGGCTCGGCGGCGTCCGTGGCCCCGGCCTGGTCATCGGTGTCCGCGGCCACGGCTGGGCCGTCGGCGTCGCTGATCCCTGCCGGATCGTCGGTCGCCGGCTGATCGTCTCCGTCGCCCCCCTCGGCGACGTCGAAGCTGACGAGGACGTCGCCGACGGGGACCACCTCGCCCTCCTCGGCGTGGAGCTCGCGGATCGTGCCGTCGACCGGCGAGGGGACCTCCACGAGCGCCTTGTCGGTCTCGACCTCGGCGACCGGCTGGTCCTCGCGTACCGGATCGCCGACGCTCACCAGCCAGGAGACGAGCTCGCCCTCGGCGACGCCCTCGCCGACGTCGGGGAGGGTAAACTCCCGGACGGTCAAAACTCGGCCACCTCCCTGATGCCGTCGGCGATGCGTGCCGGCTCGGGCAGATAGTAGTCCTCCAGGGCGTACAGCGGAAACGGGGTGTCGAACCCGGTGATCCGTTCGATCGGCGCCTCCTGGTATACCAGCGCCTCCTCCTGGATCGTCGCGACGATCTCGCCGGCGAGGCCGCCGGTTTTCGGCGCCTCGTGGACCACGGCGGCCCGACCGGTCTTCTCGAAGGAGTCGACGATCGCGTCCACGTCGAGCGGCGAGAGCGTCCGGAGGTCGACGACCTCGACGTCGATCTCGCCGGCGAGATTCGTCGCGGCCTCGAGGGTCGGCCGGGTCATCGCCCCCCAGGTGAACACGGAGACGTCCTCACCCTCCCGGCGGACGGCGGCCTCACCGATCGGGAGCGTGTACCGCTCGTCGGGCACCTCCTCGCGGAACGCCCGGTAGATCAGCTTCGGCTCGAGGAAGACCACGGGGTCGGGATCCCGGATCGCGCTCGCGAGCAACCCCTTGGTGTCGTACGGCGTCGAGGGGACGACCACCTTCAGCCCCGGCTGGTGGACGAAGAAGGCCTCCGTCGACTCCGAGTGGTGTTCGGGCGCGCGGATCCCCCCGCCGTACGGCGCGCGGATCACCATCGGACACGTGTACTGCCCGCGCGAGCGCGTGCGAAGGCGCGCGGCGTGGGAGACGATCTGGTCGAACGCGGGGTAGATGAAGCCGAGAAACTGGATCTCCGGCACCGGCCGGAGGCCGTAGGCGGCCATCCCGATCGCCGTCCCGACGATCGCCGACTCCGCCAGGGGCGTGTCGATCACCCGATCCCCGCCGAACTCCTCGTAGAGCCCCTCGGTCGCCCGGAACACCCCGCCGTTCTTGCCGACGTCCTCGCCGAGGACGAGCACCCGTTCGTCCCGTTCCATCTCGGCGTACAGTCCGTCACGAACCGCCTGTACGAGCGTCAGGTTGGCTGTGTCGGTCATCTCAGTCCTCCAGTAGTGGTTCGTCCCCGTGTCGGTCCCTGAGCCGCTCCAGGTACGCACGCTGTTCGGCGAGCCGCCGGGGGGTTCCCGCGTAGACGTGTTCGAAGATCTCCCCGGGAGCCGGCCGCTCGGTGGACTCGGCGGCGTCGATCGCCTCGGCGACCGCCTCCTCGGTCCGGCGCTCGATGGCGTCGACGCGCTCGTCGTCGAGGAGTCCCCGATCGCGGAGGAACCGTTCCATCCGCGGGATTGGGTCTTTCGCCCGCCAGCGCTCGACCTCCTCGTCGTCGCGGTAGACGGAGGGGTCGTCGGCCGTCGTGTGGGCGCCGTAGCGGTACTGGACGGCCTCGATCAGCGTCGGTCGGCTCGCCCGTCCGGGAGCCCGATCCTCGAACGCGTCCGGCTCTTTCGCCTTCCGTACCGCCCGGCGGGTGACCAGGTACACCGCGAGCGGATCCATCCCGTCGACCTGGACGCCCTCGAAGCCGTACGCGATGGCCTTCTGGGCCAAGGTCTCGCTCGCGGTCTGGCGCTCCCGGGGCACCGAGATCGCCCACTGGTTGTTGTTACAGAAGAAGACGGCGGGAACGTCGAAGACGCCGGCGAAGTTCAGCCCCTCGTGGAAGTCGCCCTCGCTGGTCGCGCCGTCGCCGAAATAACAGAGGAACGCGCGCTCGTCGCCGGCCAGTCGGGCGGCCCACGCCGAACCGGTGGCGTGGAGCACCTGAGTAGCGATCGGCACCGCGACGGGAAAGAGGTTCGTCCCCTCCGGCGTCCGGTTGCCACGCTCGTGGCCCATCCAGTAAAGCAGGGTCCGCTCGAGGGACATCCCCCGTATCAACGCGGCCACGTGCTCCCGGTAGCTGGGGAACACCCAGTCGTCGTCCTCGAGCGCGTGTGCGCTGCCGGCCTGGGCGCCCTCCTGGCCGGCCAGTGGGGGGTAGGTTCCCATCCGGCCCTGCCGCTGGAGGCTCACCGCCCGTCGGTCGAAGTGCCGGCCCAGCTTCATGTCCTCGTAGATGGCGACCAGCGTCTCCTCGGGGATCTCGGGCACGGTGGCATCCTCGAGGACGCGACCGTCGTCGTCGAGCACCTGTACCCACTCGACCGGGTCGGACGCTGCCGTGCTCACGGTCGTAGCCACCTGTACATAACCGTCCGTTCTATCGCTCACCGTATAGGATTTTCGTAAATAGCTTACTGTAGCAACTATTCTTGCCTGTCCGGCGGGAACCCGCCGTCGGTATGACGACCGGACGGCCGTTCGTGCAGTTCGGGGCCGTCCGTCTGCACGCGAGTCCAATCTCCCTACTCCGAGACTCGGCTCCGCCTCGCCTCGCTTCTCGCGGGTCCTCGCCCCGCTCCCTACTCCGAGGCCCGGCTTCGCCGCGCCTCGCTTCTCGCCTCCGCCACCGACTTCCCCTCCCGCAGGACGGCGTCGACGAACAGCTCGCCGGCTTTGTACGAGGAACGAACCATCGGCCCGCTGGCACAGTAGAGGAATCCGAGCTCCTCCTCGGCGACCCGCCGCCAGGTTTCGTACTTGTGTGGGTGGTCGTAGCGCTCGACGTCGAGGTGGCTCCGGGAGGGCTGGAGATACTGTCCGAGGGTGACGATGTCGACCCCGCGCTCGCGGCAGTCGGCGAGCGTCCGGTAGACCTCGTGGTCGTACTCCCCGACCCCGAGCATGATCGAGGTCTTCGTGTAGGTGTCCGACTCGCGGTCGACCTGCTCTAACACCGACAGCGACTGCTCGTAGCCGGCCCGGCGGTCCCGCACGGGAAACTGGAGGCGTTCGACGGTCTCGACGTTGTGGGCGATCACGTCCGGCCCGGCGTCGACGATCTTCCGGACGAGCCGCGGCTCGCCCTGGAAATCCGGGATCAACACCTCGACCAGGACGCCCGGGTGGCGCCGTTTGATCTCCCGGATCGTCTCCGCGAAGTGGCCCGCACCCTGATCGGGGAGGTCGTCGCGGTCGACGCTCGTCAACACGACGTAGTCGAGGCCGATCTCGGCGATCGCGCTCGCGACGTTCGCCGGCTCGTCGGGATCTAGCGGCTCCATCCCGCCGGTTTCGACGTCACAGAAGTTACAGCCACGCGAGCAGCGATCGCCCATCAGCATGAAGGTAGCGGTGCCGCCCCCGTCCCCCGCGTCGTCCCGACCCGACCAGCACTCCCCGAGGTTGGGACAGTTGGCCTCCTCACAGACCGTATGGAGGCCGTGGTCCCGGAGGGTCTCGCGGATGCCGGCGAACTCCCGGCCCGACGGCGGACGGCTCTTCAACCAGTCGGGCTTTCGCACGCGGCTCATGGTCCCATTCGGGGGGCGACGGTACAAAATCGTGGTGGTCGGTGGCCCCCGGCCACGGCCGAACTCGTGGGCCCTCGGTCCCGATCACTCCCCGTCGAACTCGAGGGAGACGGAGTTGATGCAGTATCGCTTCCCGGTCGGCTCGGGGCCGTCGTCGAACACGTGGCCCAGGTGACCCCCGCAGCTCGCACACAGCACCTCCGTGCGGATCATCCCGTGGCTCGTGTCCCGGCGGGTCTCGATCCGGTCGTCGTCGACGTCGTAGAAGCTCGGCCAGCCACAGCCCGACTCGAACTTCGTCGTCGAGTCGAACAGTTCGGCGCCACAGCCGGCACAGCGGTAGCGCCCGTCGGCGTCGTGGTCGACGTACTCGCCGCTGAACGGGGGTTCGGTTCCGGCCTCCCGGAGGATCCGGTACTCCTCGTCGGTGAGGCGCTCGCGCCACTCGTCGTCCGGAAGGTCCGCAGGCTCCTGGCTCATGGCCGCTCTTGGGACGCCGGGAGTAAGACCCTGTCCCCCGTCTAGCCGATCGACGCGCCCGTGATGACGTCCGTGCTCCCACACTCGGGACACTGGGTCATCCGGCCCAGCCCGGGAACGTCGATCCGTCCCCACGCACCGTCGCCGTCGGGGGCCTCGAACCCACAGCTCAGACAGCGCGAACGGTTCGTCGCGGTGGATTCACTGGACATACGCGGCGTTACGACGTCCGATCACATAGTGGTTTCTCCGGGCGGCTTCGGGGGCTCGACGTGGCGGGGCCGGGAAACGGCGTCGTCGTATTCGAGGGCGTCGTCGCGTTCGGGAGCGTCGTCCTCACCCTCGAGGGCGTCCTCGGCGTCGTCCTCGAGCAGCGTCTCGAGGCGGTCGATCGGCTCGACGGTTCGATCGCCGTGACCGCAGGGCGTAACGTGGACCAGCCGCTCTCCCCGGTACTCCGCGACGGCGAGGGTCGGCAGCCGGCAGATCGTCCTGGCGTCGCCGGTGATCGTCGACTCGACGTGTCTGGTCCGGAAGAACGGATCGAGCCGGCGGCCGGTCTCGGCGGCCCACTCCTCGAACGCCGCCAGACGCCCCTCGATTCGCTCGAGGACCGGCGCGTTCGGCGCCCGACCGCTCCGGTCGAACGCGTCGCCCCAGACCTCGACCCGCACCGTCAGCCCCCGTCGGGAGCCGATCCGGTCGGCTAGCTCGACCGCGCGCTCGTGGTTTCCGGCGGTTCCACACGGGGCGAACGATCGGATCCAGAGTTCGACGGTTTTCGGTTGGATGTCGGTCACTGCCAGTGGCTCTCCACGAACGACGGTAAAAAGGTTGCCCCGGTCACCGTCGCTGTCAGTCCGGCGATCCGACGGGTTCGGCCGCCTGCCACCCCGCGATCGGACGCCGGGCGGCGACGGCTCACCCGCCGGAACGGGCGGACAACGGCCGGTTAGAGCCCACCCGTGGAGGGATAGTCCTTTTATACTTATGTGCGTTAGTGAGCATATCCAGCCGTTGTCGGACGCCACGTAAGAATGAAACAGGAACACATCGACGCAGGCGAGGAGATTCAGCGGCGCACCGGGAGGACGTTCTATCTCGCGACGCGGTTTCTCCCCGAACGCGTCCGGAACCCGACCCACGTACTGTACGCGTTCTTTCGAATCGCCGACGAGGTCGTCGACGACGCCGACGGCGTGCCGCCCGCCGAGCAGGCGGCCGAACTCGAACGTCTCCGCGAGGAGGCACTCGGCGAGCGCGAGCCCGACGGCCCCGTACTGACCGCCTTCCAGGAGCTCCGGGAACGACACGCGATCCCCGAGGAGTCGATCGACGAGTTCGTCGACGCGATGAAAACCGACATCGAGAAGAGCCGCTACCGGAGCTACGAGGAACTCGAGGCGTACATGCGCGGCTCGGCGGCGGCCGTCGGCGTGATGATGACCGCGATCATGGATCCCGAGAGCCGCGAGACCGCCCTTCCCCACGCGATCAAACTCGGGGAGGCGTTCCAGATGACGAACTTCTTACGGGACGTTCGGGAGGACATCGTCGAACGCGACCGGATCTACCTCCCCGGGGAGACCCTCCGGGCCCACGGGGTCACCGACGCACAGATCGAGCGCCTCGAGATGGACGAGTCGTTCGCGGCCGCGATGGCCGAGGAGCTCCGCCGGACGGAGGAGCTCTACCGCGAGGGGGTCGCCGGCATCCGCTATCTGCCCGAGGACTGCCAGCTCCCGGTGTTGCTCGCGGCCGTGCTCTACGCCGAACACCACCGGCTGATCCGCAAGCAGGGGTACGACGTGCTGAGCGAGGAGCCGTCGCTGTCGACCGCCCGCAAGCTGTACTGTCTCGCGAAGACCCGCTGGCACTGGCACTGGAACCGCGACCCCGAGGCGGTGTTCAGGCG
This sequence comes from Natrialbaceae archaeon Tc-Br11_E2g8, assembly GCA_001564115.1. GTDB lineage: Archaea > Halobacteriota > Halobacteria > Halobacteriales > Natrialbaceae > Tc-Br11-E2g8. The sequence goes on from LKNG01000022.1 coordinate 6,515, forward strand.
CGTCTCCGCCGTGCCGCCGGTCGAGACCGGACGGCCGAGCCCCGAACACGGCGAAGGGATTCCGACCCGCTGAGACGCAGCCTGTTCGGCGAAGGGATTCCGACCCGGTCAGCGGCGACGCCAAAGCGGGGATCGTTGACGACGCCGAAAGGAAGTGAGCGACGGTCAGTACCGCTCGAAGTACCGATCCTGGACGAGCACGAAGACGGCCATCAGGCCGGCGAAGGCGGCGGCCGCGACGCCGATCTGGAGCCAGTGGACGAGCGCGAGGGGCTCGACGCTGAACAGGAGCTGTCCGGTCGGGGTGTAGAGGACGAGCAGCTGTAAGGCCGCCGCGAGAGCCACGGCGCCGACGAGCCACGGGTTCGAGAGGAGCCCGAGGCCGTACCGAAACCTGATCGCCTGGATGCGGACGATCTCCATCACGACGAACCCGGTAAACACCATCGTCTGGGCGAGCTCGCGGCTCGGCTCGTAGGCCGGCTGCCAGCCCAGCAGGGTGCCCGTGAGATCGTAACCCGGAATCAGCTGCCCGGTGAAGTTGAGGGTGAAAAGCGGGAGCAGACAGATCGTCATAAAGAGGGCGATGCCGACGATGGAGGCGACGATCCGTTCCGTGATCACCCCCTCCCCGGGCGGGCGCGGATCTCGCTGCATGACGTCCTCCGCGGCCGGATCGACGCCCATCGTGAGCGCGGGGATCCCGTCGGTGACGACGTTGATCCAGAGGATCTGGATCGGGGTGATCACGAGACCGAGGCCGGCCATCGTCCCGGTGAAGATCATCGTCACCTCGCCGCCGTTGCCCGAGAGCAGGTAGTTGACGAACTTCCGGACGTTGTCGAAGATCCGCCGGCCACCCTCGACCGCGTCCCTGATCGTCGCGAAGTTGTCGTCGAGCAAGACGATGTCCGAAGCCTGCTCGGTGACGTCCGTCCCCCGGATGCCCATCGCGACGCCGACGTCGGCGTTTTTCACCGCCGGCGCGTCGTTGACGCCGTCGCCGGTCATCGCCACCGTGTGACCGTTCGCCTGGAGCGTCCGGAGGATACGCGTCTTGTGCTCGGGCGAGGTCCGGGCGAAGACGTCGACCTCCTCGAGGACGTCGGCGAGTTCCTCGTCTCCCATCCCCTCGAGTTCCGGCCCCGTCACCACCCGCGGGGAGTCGATGCCGACCTCCCGTCCGATCGCCCGGGCGGTGACGGCGTTGTCGCCGGTGATCATGACGACGTCGATGCCGGCGCTCTGGCAGGCCTCGATCGCGCCCGGCACCTCGGGACGGGGTGGATCGAGCATCCCCTGGAGGCCGAGAAACACCATCTCCGACTCGAGGCTCTCGTCGGCCTCCGCCGGCGCGTCGGGCCGGAACGCAAAGCCCATCACCCGGAGGGCGTCCTCCGCGAACGACTCGTTTCGCGCCTCGATCTCGGCGCGGCGCTCGTCGGTGAGTTCGACGATCTCGCCGTCGACGAGCTCGCGGTCACAGCGCTCGAGAACGACCTCCGGGGCACCTTTCGTGTACGCGACCCGGCCCCCGTCGGGAGACTCGTGGAGCGTCGTCATCCGTTTTCGGTCGGACGTGAAGTCGACCTCGCCGATCCGGGGAAACTCCGCGTCGAGGCGGTCGTGGTCGAACCCGCCTTTCCGGGCGGTGACGAACAGCGCGATCTCGGTCGGGTCGCCGAGGTAGGTCCGCCCGTCGCCGTCCGCGCCGGGATCGTCGCCGTCCGCGCCGGGACCGTCGCCGTCCACGTCACCACCCTCGCGCGTTCCGACGTCGACGTTGTTACACAGCATCCCACAGCGCAACAGCTCGGCCACCCGCTCCCCGTCGACCGGCTCGTCGTCCCGGCGGAACTCGCCGTCGATCTCGTAACCGGTGCCGGTCACCTCGTAGGTCGTACGGTTCGCGTACAGCCGGGTGACCGTCATCTCCTCTTCGGTGAGCGTCCCGGTCTTGTCGGTACAGATGACGTCGACCGACCCGAGCGCCTCGACGATCGGGAGCCGACGGACGAGTGCGTTCTTCTCGGCCATCCGGCGAGCGCCGAGGGCGAGCGAGAGCGTGACGACCGCGGGCAGCCCCTCCGGGACGGCGGAGACGGCGATACCGACCGCCGTGAGAAACACCTGCAGCGCCGGCGTGTCGCCGACGACGTACTCGGTGATCGCGATGATCGAGACGATGGCGATCACGCCCAGCGCGATGAGTTTTCCGAGCCGATCCATCTCCGCCTGGAACGGGGTGTCCCGCTCTTCGGCCTCCTCGAGTGCCGTCGCGATCCCCCCGATCTCGGTTCCGCCGCCGGTCTCGACGACGACGGCGGATCCGGAGCCCCGCTCGACGACGGTGTCTTTGTACAGCATGTTCGTCCGTTCGGCCAGCGAGCGGTCCGGATCGACGACGCCGGCCTCCTTCGAGACGCCGACGCTCTCGCCGGTCAGCGCGCCCTCGTCGGTCCGGAGGTTCGACTCCCGGACGATGCGGGCGTCGGCGGGGACGACGTCGCCGGACTCGACGAATATCACGTCGCCGGGGACGACGTTCCGGGCGTCGATCTCGCGTTTCTCGCCGCCGCGTCTGACGAGCGCGTGTGTCGTCGACAGCTCCTCGAGCGCCCGGATACTCCGTTCGGCCCGGTAGTCCTGGGCGAAGCCGAAGACCGTGATGAAGACGACGACGCCGGCGATCACCCCCGCGTCGATCGTGTGGCCGACCGTGGCCATCACGGCCGCGGCGACGATCAACACCCAGATCAGCGCGGGCTTGTACTGCTCTATGAAGATCTCGAGCGGGGAGATCCCCTCCTCGGCGTCGATCTCGTTCGTCCCGTAGCGCTCGAGTCGATCGCTCGCCTCCTCGGGCTCGAGGCCGTCCTCGTCGGTTTCCAGTCGGGCGTACACCGACGCGAGGTCGAGGGAGTGCCAGTCCCGGTTCGCGTCGGACCCGTCGTCGTGATCTCCGGAGTCGGATTCGCGGTCCGGCTCGCGGTCGGTTCGGCCGTCCGGCTCCGGGCCAGTCGCACCGTCCGATTTCGGGTCTGTCTCGCCGTCCGACTCCGGATCAATCTCGTCGTCCGACTCCGGGTCGACGTCGGGCTCTCGGCTCGACACGCGTCCACACACGCCGACGACTGCCGTTAAACTACTGGAGAGACACGTTGGCAATCGACACGCTCGTGGCTTCCCTTACTCCTCCCCCGATTTCGACCCGCCACCGGTGTGTCGTCCCACCAGGATCCCTCGGAGCCCGGGAAACGAGCCGAGAAACCACGTCAGCGCGAGGAGGCCGACGGCGAGACCGAGCAGCGTCGTACCGACCGCGAGTCGGCCCCGGAGGAGCAATTCGACGCCGGCGAGTCCGGCGGGGATCGCGAGGATCAGCGGCCCGATCATCGAGAGCGTCCGGCGGAGGTCGGTCATCGGCGGTGGTACGGCGGCCCCGCGGAAAACGGTTCGCGTCACCGAAACCCCATCCCACCGTCGACCACGAACGTCACCGAAACCCCATCCCGTCGTCGGCCTCGAACGTCACCGAAACCCCATCCCGCCGTTGACGTTGACGATCTCCCCCTGGACGTACTCGTTTTCGAGCAGATACGCCACCGTGTGGGCGACGTCCGCGGGCTGGCAGGCGTACTCCGGGAGGTGGGTGTCGACGTTCTCGTGGCCACGGAACTCGATTCCCTCCAGATACTCGAGGATGGTCCCGTTCATCTCTGTCTCGACGGGGCCGGGGGCGACGGCGTTGACCTGGACGCCGTCGTCACCGTACTCGCGGGCCAGCACACGGGTCAGCCCGTGGAGCCCGGCCTTGCTCGCCGCGTAGCTGGCGTCGACCGTTCCGGCGGTGGCGCCGATGCTGGAGACGAACACGACGTCACCACCCGGCACGAGGTGTTCGAGGGCGGCCCGCGTGACGGTGAACGCGCCGGTCAGGTTCGTCTCGACGACCCGCGCCCACTGCTCGTCGTCGATCTCGGTCGCGAGGTCCGGATCGACGATCCCCGCGTTGTTCACCACCGCGTCGAGGCCGCCGAGCTCCTCGACGACCGTGTCGACCATCGATCCGACGGCCCCGGAGTCGGCCACGTCCGCCTGCACCGCGATCGCCTCACTCCCCCGGTCTTCGATCTTCTCGACGACCCGGGTCGCCGCCGACTCGGATCGGCGGTAGTTCACCGCGACGTCGTGATCGTCCCCGAGCTCGAGTGCGATCTCCCTCCCGATACCCCGACTCGCGCCGGTGACCAGTACTACCATACCATAATTCGATTGTACTACTCGATTATCACTCCGTCGATACGCACGAGCACGCCCGGCACACGAGCACGCCCGGCACACGAGCACGCCCCCGCGGCGGGTGGTCGCCGGCCGGCACGGGTGGAGCGAGGCGTCCCCGGCGAGTGGGGTGGAGCGAGGCGTCCCCGGCGAGTGGGACGGATGGAGCGAGGCGTCCCCGGCGAGTGGGACGGCCGGGGCCGAAACGCCTCTCGGGAGTGGGCCGACCGGAGCCGGAACGTCTTTCGGTCGGCGGCGGTGAGAGACGACCATGTTCACCGGGATCGTCGAGGGAACCGGCGAGATCGTCGCCCGCGAACGGACCGACGACGGCCTCCGGCTGCGGATCGGGGCCGACGACCTCACCGAGGGGCTGAGCCACGGCCAGAGCGTCAGCGTCAGCGGCGCCTGCTTGACCGTCGAGCGGTACGACGAGGGAGAGTGGTTCGAGGTGTTCCTCGCGGCCGAGACCGTCGCGAAGACCTACCTCGGGGAGCTCACGGTCGGCGAGACGGTCAACTTAGAGCGGGCGATGCCCGCCGACGGCCGGTTCGACGGCCACGTCGTCCAGGGCCACGTCGACGCCGTGGCGACCGTGACGGGGGTCGAACGGGTCGGCGAGGACTGGACGTTCGCCTTCGAGCTCCCCGAGGGGTACGACCGGTACGTCGTCGAGAAGGGCTCTATCGCCCTCGACGGCATCAGCCTCACCGTCGCCGCGATGGCCGGCCGGGAGGTGAGCGTCGCGATAATCCCGACGACCTACGAGCTGACGACCCTCTCGGAGAAGGAGCCGGGCGATCCCGTCCACCTCGAGGTCGACGTGCTCGCGAAGTACGTCGAACGGCTGCTCGAGGAACGGTTCGCGTCGGAGTGAGAACGCCCATCCGGGGACGACGATCTGGCCGGCGGGGTCACTCCTCGCCCATCCCGCCGAAGACGCCGTCGGCGGTGGCGGGGACGTCGAAGTCGTGGAAGTTCTCGCCGCGTTCTTTCGAGAGGACGTTCAGCGCCGCGGCCGCGCCGTCGCCCGCGGAGATGATCGCCTGCCACTCCTCAGCTCGCACCATCGCGCCGGTCGCGTAGGCGTCCTCGACGCTCGTCTCCATGGTCACGTCCACGTCGACGACGTCGCCGTCGAACGCACAGCCGAGGGCCTCCGCGAGGTCGCGGTTCGCGCCGGTCGCGAGCACGAGGTAGTCGGCCCGGTGGTCGCCGTCGGCGGTCTCGACGCGGAAGCCGTCCTCGGCCGTCGAGGCGTCGACTACCTCCGTCTCCCGGAGCTCGGCGCCGAAGCTCTCGACCTGTCGTCTGGCGACGTCCATGTACGCCGAGCCGTCGATCGAGCCGATCCCGAGGTAATTAAAGAGGTGTGCCTTGTGCATCCAGGTGCCGTCGGCGTCGAAGACGACCGCCTCGAGGCCGTTCTTCTGGGCGAAAAGCGCCGCGCTCAGGCCGGCCGGGCCGCCACCGACGACGATCACGTCCGTGTCTGTCTCCGTCATGGTCCGTCGTAACTGTCGTCGTGGAGGAACAAAGCCCCGTCGGGTCCGACAGTCCAGGCCACCATCGTCGACGGGATGGAGTGTTACATGCATCCGAAACGAACGGGAGCCAACCGATGCGGACGATCGTTGCGAGCGCTGCGGAGGTCCTAATCCACCACCGTTATGTCGGCGTCGTCCCAACCCCGGCCAATGTCGTTCGATCCCGACGCCGTCCTCTTCGATCTCGACGGAACCCTCTGTACGTACGAGCGGCCGGGTGAAGAGGTCCTCGCCGCGGCGTTCGACCGCGTCGACGTGGAGCCCGCCTTCGGGATGGCCGCGTTCCACGACCGGTACGTCGAGTTCCTCGCGGAGAGCCCGGACGGACGGACGCTGTTCGCCCGAACGTTCGCGGCGTTGCTCGCCGACCGTGGGCTCGATCCGGCCGACGGACCTGCCCTCGCAGACGCCTTCCTCGCCGAGCGGGGACCGGAGGAGCTCCGGCCGATCGACGGCGCCCGGGAGACGGTCGAGGCGCTCGCCACGAACCACCGGCTCGGAGTCGTGACCAACGGCCACCCGTCGCTCCAGCGGCCGAAACTCGACCGGCTGGGACTCGCCGGGAGCTTCGAGACGGTCGTCTTCGCCGGCTACGAGACCGCGGCCAAACCCGACCCAGAGCCGTTCGAGCGGGCGCTGTCTCCCCTGGGGGTGCCGGCCGACCGGGCGGTGTACGTCGGCAACGTGCCCTCGATCGACGTCGCCGGCGCGCGGGCCGCCGGCCTGCGTGCCGCCTGGCTGGCCGACGGCCGGCGGGCCGAGCCCGAGCCCGACTACAGCCTCGAGGCGCTCGCGGAGCTGACGGATCCGCCGTGGGCCGCCGACCGGTAGCTGACGTCCTGGAGTGTCGATCGGTAGCCGGCTACGAGACCGCCAGGGAGGAACACGACGGTGCCATCGACCGGCTCACCGACTCGAAGGGTCGAACTCCGTCAGCTCGGAGGAGAGATCGGATTCCGAGATTCCACGGACCTCGCGGTACCGCCGGCGGTAGCGGGCGATCTTCCGGTAGAGGTAGTAGCCGATCGCCAGATCGAACAGGACGACGTAGGCGACGAAGGCGACGTCTACGGGGATCGGGTACAGCACCGCAACGACGCCGGGGACGACGCCGACGGTCGTGTTGTACGTCGCGTGGGCCAGCGAGGCCACGAGCAGCCCCTTCACCACCAGCGGCCCCGCGTACGCCGGGTTGAACCGGGCGAGCCCGAGGTAGTAGCCGGCGATCGCCGAGTAGATGACGTGGCCGGGCCCGACGAGCGCCCGGACGGTCGTGATCCCCGCTCCCGCCGCGATCACGCTCCCCTCGGTGCCGATCGAGGCGATCTCCCCGGAGATGTAGAAGGCGTTCTCGATCGCGGCGAAGCCGAGCCCGGCGACCGCGCCGAACACCGCCCCGTCGATGACGGCGTCGAACGAGCGGTGGCGGTAGGCGAGCACGCGGACGGCGAGCAGCTTTACGGCCTCCTCGACCGGGCCGACGACGAGGTAGAAAAAGAGGACGGTGCCGACCACCGGGATCGGCCGGAGGATCGCGCTCCCGGCCGCGTTCGTGAAGACGGCGAACGTCGCGAACAACACGGCGAGGACGAACGTGGCGACGAGCAACCAGAGGGGCTGTCTCGTCGTGATGTCTGCGTACCAGATGTACGCCGCCAACCCGAGCGCGGGGACGACAGAGAGCGCGAAGAAGCCGGCGACGATCGGCTCGTCGACGACGAGGACGGCGGGGCCGGCGAGCAAGGCGAGGGTGATCCCGAGTGCCGCGAGGACCACGATCCCCTGGACGCCGTAGCTCGCTCCGGCGTAGATCGAACACGAGAGCCGATCGAGAGCCGATCGGGGCTCCCACGTCGAGACGTCCTGGAGGTCCCGCGAGCCGTCGTCGGCCCGTTCGATCGGATCCCGGCGTCTGGCCATGCCCCGCGTACGGAGCCCCACGGAAAATAGGTTGGTTCGGCGGCGAGGCGTGTAGGCCGTCGGCGAGGGCTGGGCCGACGGCGAGACGTGCGCTGACCGTCGACGATGGCTGGCTCGGCAGCGAGGCGTACGTCGGCCATCGGCGAGGGCTGGCTCGGCAGCGAACCGTGTGTGTGACGACTCGGAATCCACAAAGGCCCGCCGTCCCAACCGGACGGTATGAGTGTGAGACGCCGATCGACGGCACCGGAGGGGGTGTCCGGAGCGTGACGGCCGTCCGGGTCCGGGGGATCTACGCGACGGCGATCACCCGGCTACTCCGGGAGGCGGGGCTCGAGGTGGTCCAGGCGTCCGAGCCGATCCGCGAGCGGTTCGACGGGGAGCTCCCGACCGAGCCCGCGGCCGCCGCCGTCGAGACGAGCCGCGACCGGGAGGGAGTCGGCGTCTCGGGCGAGCCCGACGCCGTAGAGCGGGTCGCGGGCCGTCTCGAGGACGTCGGGATCGACTGCTTCCGGTGGGCGGATCCGACGCCCCGCGGCGCCGTCTTCGACGGCGAGGTGAGTGAGACCGCGGGCGGCGGCGCGACCGTCGACCTCGGTGGGGACCGGCGGGGCTACCTGGCGTTCGACGACGTCGACGGCTACGTCGAGGTCGGGGACCGCTACCGGCTCCAGGTCCACGAGCCGACGCCGCCCTGGAGCGACGACCATCCGCGCGTGCGGCCGACGCCGCGGGTCGAGACCGGTCTCTGTCGGCTCTCGCGGGGCCGTTCGGGCGTTCGGGCGGCCGGCGACGACGGGCGCGCGGCGGAGCTGGTCGGCATGACCGACCTCCTCGACGCCGAGCTCCCCGACGGCTGGGGGTTGTACTGGCGCCGGACGGCCGCCAACGCCGGGCTCGCCGCGATGGAGACGGCCCTCGAGCGAGCCGTCTCTCGGGCCGGCGAGCTCGAGGAAGCCCTCGACGACGCGGGAGAGCCAGGGGTCGTCGCCGTCCCGGAGGCGACGGCCTGGCTCTGGTTCGGCCGGGAGTCGCGGTTCGCCCTCGACGACGCCCGCCGGGCGGTGACGGCCACCCTCCCCGGCCACCACCGGATCAAAGCCGCCGGCGGAACGGCGAGTGCGGCCGTCGACTTCGCCGAGGCAGTCTGCGATCCCGGCGGCGAGTTCCCCTTCGGGGCGGTCGCCGCGAGTTTCGGCCCCGCGGCGGGCGACCGGCTCGCGCTCGCCCACGGCAAACCCGACGGCCGGCTGCTCACCCTCGGGCGGGGAACCGTGACCGACCTCGACGCCGACGGCTCGCTCACCCTCGAACGGCGGATGGGTGCCGGCGGCAGCTACGACGCGCTGGGGACCCCGAAGGAGGCCGGCGACGTCGCCGTCACGAAGCTCCGGGAGGGGCGGTGGTGGTATCCGACGACCTACCGGGACGCGGAGGGCTCTTCGAAGGGCACGTACGTCAACGTCTGTACGCCAGTGGAGCTGTTTCCCGACCGCGCCCGGTACGTGGACCTCCACGTCGACGTGATCCGCCGGCCCGACGGCGAGGTGGCGGTCGTCGACGAGGCGGAGCTCGCCGCCGCCGTCGAGGAGGGGCTGGTTTCGGAGCCACTCGCCGAGAAGGCCCGGAGCGTTGCGCGGGCGGTCGAGCGTGCGCTCTCGAACTGACTGACCGTCGGGCCGACAACGGATCGTGACACATATAAGGGGGGCTCGCCCACGTTCGTACGCGGAAATAGCACACGCGAGCGTGGGTAGCCAAGCCAGGCCAACGGCGCAGCGTTGAGGGCGCTGTCCCGTAGGGGTCCGCCGGTTCAAATCCGGTCCCACGCATCGCTTGCGCGGCCGGAACGGTCGCGAGACGCGAGGCGGCGAAGCCGCCGAGCGAGTCGATGCAGGTGATCTCCCTTCGCGGACATCACCCACGCACAACTTTCCGAGGGCTACACCGAAAAGCGGCGGCTCCGCCAGCAGGCGTCGGTTCCGAGACGTCGACGTCCACCACCGGAGAGCTCAGCTACCAGCACAGCCACCGGAGAGCTCAACCACCAGCACAGCCACCGGAGAGCTCAACCACCAGCACAGCCACCGGAGAGCTCAGCCACGAGAAACGTCGGCCACCCACAGGAGCGGCCCACCGGAGACGTCGGCCGACGCGAGGGGCGTCGGCCGCTTCGGGAGCCGTCAACCACCACCACGACGCCGTCGGGCGCCAGTACGGGGACGGATCCATCCCCTCGCGTCCACTCCGTCGACCACCTCACCACCCCGAGCAGTCGGGTGCACCGTCGGAGGACCTAACGGTTCACCAGGACTGATTGAGGTGTTTAAGACCCTCAGCCGTAGGTCGGCTCGTCCTCGGGGACGCCGTCCCGGTGGTTGACCACGCGTGCGAGCGTGAACAGCCCGTCGGAGAGCCGGTTCAGGTACTCGATCACCTGGGCGTTGATCGGCTCCTCGGCGGCGAGCGCGACGGCGCGTCGCTCCGCTCGCCGGCAGACGGTTCGGGCGTGGTGGAGTCCCGCGCCCCCCTCGCTCCCGGTCGGGAGGATAAACGACTGCAGTGGCGGAAGCTCCTCGTCGTGGGCGTCTATCCAGCCCTCGACCGTCTCGACGTGATCGGCCCGGACGACGGGGTCGTCCTCCTCGGGGTCCGGATTCGCCAGGTCCGCCTGGACGACGTGGAGGTGGTTCTGGACGCGCTCGAGCTGGGCATCGACGTCGTCGTGGCCGGTCGGCCGAACGGTGCCGACGAGCGCGTTGAGCTCGTCGACCGCACCGTAGGCCTCGATCCGGTGGCTCGCCTTCGAGACCCGGGTCATGTCGCGCAGGTCGGTCCGCCCCTCGTCGCCGCGGCCGGTGTAGATCGTCATGCCCACATCGAGGGACGGCCGGAACATATACCGACGGGTCGAGGGTCGACGGATCGACGGTCGACGGACGATCGCCGACGTGCCAGTCGTCCGGCCCACGGACGGGTGTGTACCGATCGCCAACGTGCCAGCCGTCCGGCCCACGGACGGGTGTGTACCGATCGCCAACGTGCCAGCCGTCCGGAAACCAGTATCTTAAACTCCGCCCGGAGCACAGTCCCGAACATGGCCATGGAACTCGAGCGGGAGTGTCCGTCCTGTGGCGCCGAGACGTTCTATCGGGCGGGGAGTACGACCCTCCACCTCGGCGAGAAGGTCAAGTGGCACTGCACGGAGTGTGAGTACGGCTTCGTGAAGATAAACGGAATCGACTCGAGCGAGACCCCCGCCTAGCGGCGCCGACGCCGGCGGTCGTCGAGCAGCCGCCGGCAGGCCGCCCCCGGCCCACCCTCGATCGGCCAGCCGCGGGTCCGCCACGCGGGCGGTTCGGGCTCGAACGCCGGGCAGGAGCCCGCACACTCCCGGGCCGTCGGGAGCCGCCCTTTCGCCCGACAGTACGGGATCGCGCCGCCGGGCGAGCGGAGCTCGAAGTGCCGACAGTCCGGCCGCATCGTCCGGTGGAACGAACGCCAGCCGCGTCCGTACGCCCGCTCGGCGATCTCCAGACGCCGGGTGGCCTTCCGGTCGGCGTCGACGTACTCGAAGCGCGCGGCCGAGGCGTCCCACCCCCCGCCGTCGGGTCGCTCCGCGATCAGCGTGCCCGGCTCGTCGACGGCCAGCCGCCGTGGGTACCACTCGACGGACGCCTCCAGACGTTCGGGCTCGAGGGTCACCACGCCGACCTCGACCGGCAGCCCCTCGAGCAGGGCGGGCTCGACGCGCTCGCCGGTCGGACGGGTGGCGACCCACACCTCGTCGGCGAGCGCTAGTGCGACGTCGTGTTCGAGCTGCTCGCCGAGACGCCTGGCCGCGGCCGCGTCGAGGTCGGGTTTGTTCTCGATCGCGACGATCCGGTCGACCCAGTCGGGGTAGGGCCACTTCCGGCGGATCTCGATCCGACCGCCGCGTTTTCGGCTCTCGAGGACCCCGCGGTCGACCGCCCCGTGGATCGACTCCCGGACGTACCGCCACGGATACGCCGGCTCCGGGAGGGCGTCGCGGTAGTACTCCCAGCCTGCGGGCGCGTGTCGGAGGACGTCGAGGGCGTCGCCGTCGAGGGGCTCCTCGCCGAACCGGGCCCGCTCGCGGAGGCCGTCCGGATCGCACTCGAGGACGACCGTGTCCCAGCGACGACGGCTCGTCCCGAGCTGTCGGGCGACGAGGACGGGGCCGGCCGCGTCGCCGTCGGGGGGCCAGCACCGTTCGGCCCACCGACAACACCGCAGCTCGAAGCCGAACTCCGGGAGGTCGGTCCAGTCTATCACTCGAGGAAGTAGACGGCGGCGGCTAAAAAGACTGCCCGACTGCACGCCGATCGAGTCGGTCGTGCCGACGGCTCGACGTCCGCCTCGTCGGCGGGCCGAGATCTGCCGTTTCGCCGGATCGGGGTCCGCCTCGTCGGCGGGCCGAGAACCCGATCAGAGCTCTTCTTCGGTTTCCAGTTCGTTCAGGTACTCGTGGGCCTCCTCGAGGATCTCCCGTGGCCCGTCCTGTGTGACGGTGTTTACCGCCTGCTCGTAGTCACGCCACTGCAGGTCCCGGTGTTCGTGTGAGAGCTCCGCGCTCGCCTCGAAGGATTTCGCGATGAACAGGTGGACCGTCTTGTGGATCGTCCGCCCGTTGGCCTGGAACACGTAGTCGTACTCCTCGCGAAAGCCGTCGATGAGTCGGAACTCCTCGATGCCCGCTTCCTCTTTCACTTCGCGGATAGCCGTCTGCTGTAGTTCTTCGCCTCCCTCGACGCCGCCCTTCGGGAACTCCCAGTCACCCGGGCGACTCTTGAGTAGAAGATACTCGCGCCGGCCCCGCGTGTCGCGAAAGAGGATCGCGCCTGCGCTCGTAGCTTCGACTGCCATTGTGCCACGTAGCGTATGCGTCGTTAAGAGAATATCGGACGCCGTCTCAGCAGATTTTTACCTCTCGGCCGTGCACAGTGAGCAGACAAATGACCTACGTCACCCGCCTCCGGCTGCAAAGCGGCGATCGCGACGCCCTCGACGCGGTCGTCGAGGAGATCAAGTCGGCGGCCGAACGGAAGGGCACGGCGCTGAAAGGGCCCCACTCCCACCCGCCACGGACTCTCAGCGTGCCACAGCACGCCCGGCTACACGCCGACGACGACCGCCGGTTCGACGACTGGGAGTACACCGTCTTCAGCCGGGCGATCGAGATCCACGGCCAAGACAGGCTCGCCCGGGAGATCGCCTCCCGGGAGTTCCCCGACTCCGTCCATATCGAGGCCGAAGTCGAGCTGGTCCACGGGATGGGACGGGGGTAGCCGGCGCCCGCGACGTCCTTCGTCCGGCCACGACGTACCCATTCGGCGGTAGCCGGCGCCCGCGACGTCCTTCGTCCGGCCACGACGTACCCATTCGGCGGTAGCCGGCGCCCGCG
>LKNG01000023.1 GCA_001564115.1 Natrialbaceae archaeon Tc-Br11_E2g8
CGCCGCCGACGGCGTCGAGTTCCTGCTCGGCGGCCGACTCGACGAGGGCGGGCTCCCGTTCCCGATCCGGGGTGCCCGACTGGCCGAGGAACCCGCCGACAGCGCCGCCCGGGGTGCGCTCGCTGCCGCGAAGGAAGGCGCCGCCGACCGGGACGGGGAGCTGGTCGAGAGCGAGGGGAGCTCCGCGGCCGTCGAGCACACCGGCGACGAACCGCACGCGGAGACGGTCGAGTCGCTCCGGGGACGCGTGGAGACGCTCGAACGGGAGGTCGACGACTTCGGGAGCCGGGACCGGACGGCGGAGCTGGCCGACGAGCTCGAGGGGGCGACGGCGGCGCTCGCAGCTACGGAGGAGCGCCTGGAGGCCGGGGAGACGGGGATCCGCGAGCTCGACGCGACCACGGCGGCGATCGAAACCGAACTCGACGAGCTCGACGGCCGGATCGGGACGCTCGAATCGGCGCGAGAGGAGCTCACCGCCGACGTGAGGGGCATCGAAACGCGGTTGGACGAGACGGTCGAGCAAGTCGAGGGACGACTGGACGAGACGGTCGAGCAGGTCGAAAGTGGGCTGGACGAGACGGCAAAACGGCTGGACGGACTCGAAGCCCGCGTCGAGGGACGGCTCGGCGCGGTCGAGGACGAGCTCGCGGAGGGCCGGGAACGCCTAGAGGGGATAGCGGACGACCTCGGGACCACCGGCGACCGTCTCGACGCGGTCGAGAGAGAGCTCGAAACTACCGCCGGCCGGCTCGAGGCGACCGAAAGTGGGTTCGAAACGGTCCAGGAGCGTCTCGAGGCGGTCGAAGAGGCGACGGTCGAGGCGAACTCCGGGCGCGGCGTCGTCGGCCCGGCTCTGGCCGGTGCCGGCGGTGCGGGGCTGCTCGTGGGGGCCACGTTCGCGGCGGCTGGCTCCCCCGCCGTCGGAGCGGGTTCGGTCCTCCTCGGGGCGGTCTCGCTCGCCGGGGCGGTTCGGGCCGGCCGACGGTAGCCGGCCGGGGGGATCCACGGCGAGTCTGGCGTTTTGGAATCGACGAGTTCGGTAGTTCGATCGCGTAGTTTTTGCCCGAAAGAGTTAATGACCGAGTACTGACGGGCGGGGTTAGCTTTTAGTCGTCCGGCCACCGAAAAGAGGTATGGTGTATCACGATACGTACAGCCCGGACACCTACTACTACGAGTGTCAGGACTGTCGGTGGCGAGAGACGCGCGAGGAGCCCGTCGGAACGTGCCCGCGCTGTGGCGGAGGGGTCCGGAACATCGCCGTCCCGCGGGAGTGATCAGAACTCGGGTAGGTCCTCGGGGGGTTCGTACTCGCTCTCCCAGTCGATGTACTCGTCTTTGAGCACGTCACAGACGATCTGGCCGAGCTCGGTCATCTCGGCGTTGATCGAGGAGACGGTCCCCCAGGAGTCGAGCTCGGGGTGGTACTCCCGCTCGCGCCAGTCCTCGGGGATCCCGGGTGCGTGGTAGCCGACCCGCTCGGCGAAGCCGTCCCAGAAGAAATCAAAGCGCTCGATCAGCCCGAGCTCCTCGACGATGGCGTACTCGCGGTCCTCGAGGTCCGTGTCGGCGAGCCAGAGCTCCCAGGAGCGTTCCCAGGCGCCCTCCGCCAGGAACTCGGCGAGCTCCTCGCGTCTGTAGTCGGCGTCGCCGACGACCTCGGCGTCCTCGTACTCGTTGGGGTCGATCTCGCGCAGCTCCGGGGGGTCGGGGGCCTCGACGTCCAGTTGCATACCTGCCGTAGGGCGAGGCCGGTGATAAGCGTGGTCCCGCGGTCAGACGAACGCGGCCTGGACGTGGTCCCGCGGTCAGACGAACGCGGCCCGGAGGCGCTCGGACCACGCGAGCAGCCACTCGTCGCGCCCGAAGCGGGCGGTACACTGCAGCCCCAGCGGGAGCCCCGCGTCGGTCTCGGAGGCCGGGAGGGTGATCGTCGGAAGCCCCGCGTGGGTCCAGGGGAGGTTCATCACGGGATCGCCGGTCGTCTCCAGGCCGGCCGGTGCGGGACCGGGGGCGGCCGGACTGAGCAGGACGTCGACGCCCGCGGCGTCCATCGCGTCGTGGATGGCCTCCCGGAGTTCGGACCGACCGGCCCGTGCCCCCGCGAGCTCGCCGACGTCGACGGCCAGCCCCTCCTCGATGAGTTCGACGGTCCGGTCGGCGTACCGGTCGCCGTAGGCCGGATACCACTCGGCGTGAGAGAGGGCCGTCTCGGCGGCGACGAGCCGCCGGTGGCGTCGGTTTACGTCCTCGATGTCGGGGAACGGATCGAGCCGGTGGACGTCGAACCCCGCCTCGGCGAGCCCCTCGAGGTGGTCCCGAAACCCCGCCCGACCAGTCGACGACGCGCCGTCGAGGTACGGCCCCTCGACGGCCCCGACCGTCGGCTCGCCGCCGGGAACGTCGCCGGCCCGCCAGTCGGAGTAGAGAACCCCCGCGGCCAGCCGGGCGCCGGCGACCTCCCGGGTGAAAAAGCCGACGTCGTCGACCGACGGCGCGACCGGGATCACCCCGTCGATCGGGATCCGGCCGTGGCTCGGTTTGACGCCGACGACCCCACAGAACGCCGCCGGGCGGTTCACCGAACCGATCGTCTGGCTGCCGAGCGCGAGCGGACAGAGCCCCGCGGCCACCGCCGCGGCCGAGCCGCTGCTCGAGCCGCCGGGCGTGTGATCGGGGTCGTGGGGGTTGCGCGTCGGGCCGGGCTCGAAGTAGGCGAACTCGGTCGTGACCGTCTTCCCGAGGACGAGCGCGCCCGCCGCCGCGAGCGCCGACACCGTCGCCGCCTGCGGGCCCGCGAGTGCCGACGGCGGCACCGACGAGCCCGCCCGCGTCTGGAGGCCGTCGACGTGGAAGATGTCTTTCACCCCGACGGGAACGCCGTACAGCGCCGGCCGATCGCCGGGGTCGGGATACCGGCGTTCGAGGGCCGTCGCGGCGTCCGCGAGGCGGCCCCACCGGCCCTCCTCGGGAACGAACGCACGGACGGTGGGTTCGATCGACTCGAAGCGCTCCTCGAGGGTCGCGAGGTGCGCCGTCGGCGCGAGGTCGTCGGTGCGCAGTCGTCTCGCGAGCTCCGCGAGGTCCGCGGTCGTCGTCATCGGGCCGGCTTGGTCGCCGGCCGACATAGTTCGGTCGACATCGGTCGACAGCGACGACCACGAGGTCCTCTGGCCGTTCCGAGCCCGCTGCTCGTCGGTACTGGCTCGAGGAGTCCGACGCAGCGCTCGACGACGCGACGCTCGAACGCCGGTGTCCCGGCCCCGGCGACCGCGGTCAGAGGGTCGCCTCGGTGTCGATCCCGTAGACGAGCCGGGGAGTCTCGACGTGGGCGGTCCGGATCGCCTCGTCGTACCCCTCCTCGCGGAGCCAGGCGACCCGCCGGGGGACCGTCTTCGGGCCGAGAACCGCACCCGGCCGGTCGGGATCGTCGAGGAAGTCCGTCTCCATCAGGAACGGTGCGCCGCGTTCGGCGGCCCGTTCGAGCTCCTCGCGGCGGCTTATCACGCTCGGGATCGGTCCCGAGAGCCGGCCGCGGGCGAAGTGTTTGACCACGCGCTCTCGGGCCAGTCCCGCCGTCTCGGCCCACTCGGCGACGTCCTCGAGCTCCTCGGTGTCCTCCGTGTGGAGCTGGACCGGACAGTCGAGGGCGGCGCCGAGGGCGAAGGCGTGGCGCATGACCCCGTTCGAGACGTCCCGGATCGTCTCGGTCGTCTCCCAGTGGGGACGGCCGGATTTCAGCCCCAGGGCCTCGCCGCGTTCGACGTACTCGGCGGCGACCTCGAGGCCCTCCCGCATGATCGCGCCGGCCTCGGCGGGCGTGTAGCCGCCGTCGTCGGTCAGCCGCCCGATACAGGCCGGGTGGACCCCCAGCATCGCCCACGCCCGCCCGGGGAGGGCGTCCGAGGCCGACTCGACGACCCCGAGGGTGCGCTCGAAGACGGGACGGAAGTCCTCGCCACCGTCGACCGCGTCGACGATCCCCCAGGAGGGTCGGTTGATCACGATCAGGTGGGTTCCACCGGCGTTCGCGAACTCCTCGACCGCCTCGAGGCCGCGTCCCCGGTCGGGATCGAGGTGGAGGTGGTCGTCGAGGATCGGCGTCCCGCTCATGCTCACAGCCCCGGGGCGAGCTCCTCGGCGAAGTAGGTGATGATCAGGTCGGCGCCCGCGCGTTTGATCGACAGCAGCGACTCGTGGGCGACCGCGTCGAGGTCGAGCCACCCCTTCTCGGCGGCGGCCTGCAACATCGCGTACTCCCCGGAGACGTTGTAGGCGACGACGGGGTGGTCGAACTCCCGGCGGATCGCGCCGACGACGTCGAGGTACGGCAGGGCGGGTTTGACGATCAGCGCGTCTGCGCCCTGTTCGACGTCCAGACGGACCTCCCGGAGGGCCTCGCGGGCGTTCGCGGGATCCATCTGGTAGTGTCGGCGGTCGCCGAACGCCGGCGCGCCGTCGGCGGCGTCCCGGAACGGGCCGTAGAAGGCGCTCTCGTATTTGGCCGCGTAGCTCATCACGGGGATATCCGAGAACCCCTCGCGGTCGAGGGCGCCACGGATGGCGCCGACCTGGCCGTCCATCATCCCGCTCGGGGCGATCATGTCCGCGCCCGCGGCGGCGTGTGAGACGGCGATCCGCTCTAGGGCGTCGAGGGTCGCGTCGTTGTCGACGGTCGTCGTCGGCTCGTGTTCGTGGCTCCGGCCCTCGAGGCCGGCCTCGAGGTGGCCACAGTGGCCGTGGTCGGTGTACTCACAGAGACAGGCGTCGGTGATCACGTAGGCGTCGGTCCCGTCGGTGATCCGTCGGGTGGCCTCCTGGATGACGCCGTCGTCGGCCCAGGCGCGGCTCCCCTCCGGGTCTTTCGATTCTGGGATCCCAAAGAGGATCACGGCCTCGACGCCGGTCGCGAGCACCTCCTCGACGCGGGCGACGCTCTCCTCGATCGGGACCCGTTCGTGGCCGGGCATCGACTCGATCGGCACGCGGGCGTCGGCCGTCGCGTCGACGAACACCGGCGCGACGAGGTCCGTCGGCTCGAGAGTCGTCTCGCTGACGAGCCCGCGGATGCGGTCTCGCCTGAGCCGACGGGGGCGATGGGTGAGGTCCATACCCGCCATACCCATGGCGGGTCCAAAAACTACGCGTTCTCGTCGCGCGAGGACGGTCTCGTCCACGGTCGGCCGAAAACGGGGCGGCGCCGACCGGCGACCGGACCCCAGACTTAAGCCCGACCGAGCGGAACTCGCGTCCGATGACGACACTCGAGACGCCGGGGCCGACGCTGGGAGTCGTCGGCGGCGGACAGCTCGGCCGGATGCTCGCCGAGGCCGCGGGGCCGCTGGGGGTCGAGGTGGTGGTCCTCGATCCGACGCCGGACTGTCCCGCCGCCGCGGTCTGTCGGGACCAGATCGTCGCCGGCTTCGACGACGAGGAGGGGATCCGCGAGCTCGCCGAGCGCGCGGACGTCCTGACCTTCGAGATCGAGCTGGCCGACCAGCGGCTGCTCGAGGCGGTAAGCGAGGCAACCGGCGTGCCGGTCCACCCCTCGCCGGCGACCCTGGAGCTGATCCACGACAAGCTCGAACAGAAGCGGGCGCTCGCCGACGCCGGGATCCCCGTCCCGCCGTTTCGGGCCGTCGAGGACGCCGGGGACGTCCGGGCGGCGATCGAGGCCCACGGCGCCGTCATGCTCAAAGCACGGACCGGCGGCTACGACGGCCGTGGCAACGTCCCGGTCGAGGATCCCGGGGAGGCCGGGGCGGCCCTCGAGGCGGTCGCCGGCCCCGCGATGGTCGAGGCGTTCGTCCCGTTCGAACGCGAGCTGTCGGCGATCGCCGTCAGGGGCGACGGCGAGCTCGCGATCTTCCCGATCGGCGAGAACGTCCACCGCGAGGAGATCCTCAGGGAGACCATCGTGCCCGCACGCACGGACGACGCGACCGTCGAGCGGGCCCGCGAGGTCGCCACGGACGTCCTCGAGTTGCTGGACGGACGGGGCGTCTACGGCATCGAACTGTTCGAGACGGCCGACGGGGAGATCCTCGTCAACGAGATCGCCCCCCGGCCGCACAACTCGGGTCACTGGACGATCGAGGGCGCGGTCGGCTCCCAGTTCGAGGGCCACGTCCGGGCCGTCCTGGGGTGGCCGCTGTGTTCGACCGAACTCCGGGCGCCGACCGTCTCGACGAACCTGCTCGGGGACGTCACGGAGCCGGGGCCGGCGCGGCTCGCGGGGGTCGACCGGATCCTCGAGACGCCGCGGGCACACCTCCACTGGTACGGCAAACGCGAGGTCCGCCCGCTCCGGAAGATGGGACACGTGACGGTGACCGGTCGGGAGGGCGAGCGCCGCGAAGAGCCGCTCACGATCGCCCGGGAGCTCCGGGAGGCGGTAACGTTCACGGGGCCGGGGGACGGAGGGTGAGCATGGCCGAGAGCGTCACCGAACTCGTCGACCGGCTCCAGGAGGAGGCGATCCACGACCGCCCGCCCGAAGAGACCCCCGAGGTGGGGATCGTGATGGGCAGCGACTCCGACCTCGAGACGATGATGACCGGCGGCCGGCGGCCGGGCGCCCACGACGCGTTCGTCGAGGAGCTCGGCTTCGCCGAACAGACCGACTACCACGATCCCCCCGCCGAGCGGTTCACCTTCGAGACGTACGTCACCTCCGCCCACCGGACCCCCGATCTGATGTACGCCTACGCGGAGACCGCGGAGGCCAGGGGGATCGAGGTGATCATCGCGGGCGCGGGCGGGAAGTCCGCGGACCTGCCGAACATGGTCGCCTCGATCGCCTACCCGCTGCCGACGATCGGCGTCCCCGTCCAGGAGAAGTCCGTCGACAGCGTGATCGGGATGCCCGCCGGCGCCCCGCTGGTCGCCGTCGACGCGGGGAAGTCGTTCAACGCCGCGCTGTCGGCCGCCCAGATCCTCTCACTCGAGTACGGCGAACTCCGCGAGCGGCTGGTCGCGTACCACGACCGGCTCAGAGACGAGGTTGGGGAGGTCTCCCGCGAGCTGCACGACCGCGGCACCGTCGCGTTCTCGAGACGGTGAGGCGGGCTCGACACCGCCGGACTCAGGATGGCGCGGCGCGTCAGCCCAGTCACGGCGTTGACGAGACGGCCGACACGTCAGCCCAGCCCTGACGTGGACGAGCCGGCCGCCAGCCCACACTGGTAGGCAAAGCGCGTTTACCGAGATCCCTGCCGCCGAGGCGGAGCCAAACGCCGCCCAGACCGCCTGAGTCGCCGGGAAACACCAGAACGCTGAAGAATCAATCCTTATATGGGTGGCTTTCCAAGGTCCGAGCACACGGAGATGAACCAGTGGATAGCCGTCGGGGCGCTCGCGGTCGTGGGGTTGTTGATACCCATCGGGATGATGGTCGTCTCCTACCTCATCCGGCCGAGCGTGCCCGAAACGAGCAAACGCGCCACCTACGAGAGCGGCGAGGTGCCGACCGGCGGGACGCGCATCCGGTTTAACATCCAGTACTACATGGTCGCACTCCTTTTCGTCGTCTTCGATATCGAGACCGTGTTGTTGTTCCCCTGGGCCGTCGTCTACCGGGACGCGCTCGGCGAGGTCGGCGTCGTCCACGCGATGGGGCCGATGTTGCTGTTCGTCGGCATCCTCGTCGTCGGACTCGCGTGGGCCTGGCGCACCGGCGCCGTCGAGTGGGCAAAGAGCCCACGACAGGTCGAACCAGAGGTCGATCGACCATGAGCAACGAACCACGCCAGCGGATACAGGACAGCACCGCCCCGTCGACGGACACCCGTGAGGACCGGATGGGTTCGGGCGTCGACGCCCGGATGAACTCGAAGCTCAGGGAGGCGTTCGGCGCCTCGCCGTTCATCCTCACGAAGTTCGATCAGTTCATGAACTGGGTGCGGGGGAACTCGATGTTCATGCTGCAGTTCGGGATCGCCTGCTGTAGCATCGAGATGATCCACACCTACGCGATCAAACACGACGTCGACCGCTACGGCGCCGGCGTTCCCCGCGCCTCGCCGCGGCAGGCCGACGTGATGATCGTCCCCGGAACGATCGTCTCGAAGTTCGGCCCGCGGATGAAACGCGTCTACGACCAGATGCCCGAACCCAAGTTCGTCGTCGGGATGGGATCCTGTACGATCTCCGGGGGCCCCTTCCAGGAGGGGTACAACGTCGTGAAAGGCGCCGAGGAGATCATCCCCGTCGACATCCACGTCCCGGGCTGTCCACCCCGCCCGGAGGCGCTCGTCTACGGCATCCTCAAGCTCCAGGAACGGATCCAGCACGGGGAGTCCTCGCCCGTCGTCGTCAAACCATACGAGCTAGAGGAGTTCGGCGATCTCCCGGAGGACGAACTCGTCCAGAAGCTCGCCGCCGAGATCGACGAAGAGGACCTGGTCATGCGGTACAACTGGGCTGATTCGCCATGAGCACGGGGATCGAACGCCACGAGACCGAGGAGGCGCTCGCGGAGCTGATCGGCGACCGGCTGCTCGAGCGCGACGACCACCTGAACGCACCCGGCTTCGTGATCCGGCCGGACGACGTACAAAGCGTCCTCGCCGATCTGCGCGAGGAGGCCGGCTTCGACATGCTCTCGTGTGTGACCGGGCAGGCATACGACGACCGCTACGAGACGATCTACCACCTCAAACGGTACGCCGACCCGACCCGGGAGGCGAGCGTCGTCGTCCCGACCGCGACCGACGAGCCCGTAAGCGAGACCGCCGAGCCGATCTACCGCGCGGCCGACTGGGGCGAACGGGAGTGTTACGACCTCGTGGGCATCGAGTACGAGGGCCACCCCGACCACCGTCGAATCCTGCTCCCCGAAACATGGCAGGGCCACCCGCTCTCGCCGGACTACGACCAGGACAAACCCCAGATCGTCACGTTGAGCGAGCACGCCAATCCGATCCAGCCGGACCACCGGGAGTCAGACACGATGTTTCTGAACATCGGCCCCCACCACCCGGCGACCCACGGCGTCCTCCACGTGAAGACGGTCCTCGACGGCGAGACCGTCGTCGACCTCGATCCGGACATCGGCTACCTCCACCGGTGTGAAGAGCAGATGTGCCAGCAGGGCACCTACCGCCACCAGATCATGCCCTACCCCGACCGGTGGGACTACGTCTCCTCCGGGCTGCTCAACGAGTGGGCCTACGCCCGCGCGGCCGAGGACTTAGCGGACATCGAGGTCCCCGAGTACGCCCAGGTGATCCGGACGATGGGCGCCGAGCTCTGTCGGATCGCCTCCCACATGCTCGCACTCGGGACGTTCGCACTCGACGTCTACGGCGAGTTCACCGCCCTGTTCCAGTACACCTTCCGGGACCGGGAGATCGTCCAGGACATCTTGGAGGATCTGACGGGCCAGCGGCTGATGTTCAACTACTTCCGGCTCGGCGGGGTCGCCTGGGACCTCCCCGAGCCCCGCGAGGAGTTCTTCGAGAACGTCCGTGACTTCCTCGACGAGCTCCCGGCGAAGGTCGTCGAGTACAACGACATGGTGACCTCGAACGAGATCTTTCAGGTCCGGTGTGTCGACACCGGCGTCCTAGAGCCCGAGGTCGCGAAGTCCTACGGCGTCACGGGGCCGGTCGCCCGCGGCTCGGGGGTCGACTACGACCTCCGCCGGGACGACCCCTACGGCTACTACGAGAACTTAGAGTGGAACGTCGTCACCGAGGACGGGATGGACAACTACTCGCGCGTGCTCGTGCGCATGCAGGAGGTCGAAGAGAGCGCGAAGATCATCGAACAGTGTGTGGACCTCCTAGAGGAGTGGCCAGAGGACGACCGGGAGATCCAGGCGAACGTCCCCCGCACGCTGAAACCCGACGCCGGCGCCGAGACCTACCGCTCCGTCGAGGCCGCGAAAGGCGAGCTGGGGATCTACATCCGGTCGGACGGCACCGACACTCCCGCCCGGTTCAAGATCCGCAGCCCCTGTTTTCACAACCTCTCGGCGCTCGCGGAGATGGCCGAAGGCGAGTACATCCCCGACCTCGTCGCCTCGCTGGGTAGCCTCGATATCGTACTCGGGGAGGTGGATCGATGACCGGCGTGGCCCCGCTACAGAGCGGGGAGACGTACCTGCTCCCCGAGCGGATCGCCGACCTCACCGGGCTCGGGGAGTTCGGCGTCCTCGGGGAGCTGGTCGCCGCCTTCGTCGGCGCCTTCATCGTCGGCAGCCTGATGCTGGCGATGACCGGCGTCGCCGGCCCGTGGGCCAAACGGAAGATCACCGCCGCGTTCACCGACCGGATCGCGGTCAACCACCTCGGCCCGGCCGGCATCTTCATCATCGTCGCCGACTCCGTCCGGCTGCTCTCGAAGGAGAACATCATCCCGGAGGACGCCGACCGGCCGGCGTACGACCTCGCACCGATCGTCATCGCCGCCTCCGCCCTGCTCGGGTTCGCGGTGATCCCGATGGGAAGCGGGATCCACCTGGCCGACCCCGAGGTCGGGCTGGCGTACGTCTTCGCGATCGCGGGCATCGCGAGCATCGGGCTGATCATGGCCGGCTACGCCTCCGGCAACAAGTACTCGATGCTCGGCGGGCTGCGTGCGGTCGCCCAGAACATCGCCTACGAGATCCCACTCGTCGTCACCGGGATGTCGGTGGTGATCTTCGCCGGCTCGCTCCAGATGAGCACGATCGTCGAGGCCCAGGCCGAGCCGCTCGTGACCGTCGCCGGGCTCTCGATTCCCGCCTGGTACGCGATCGTCAACCCGTTCGCGTTCGTGTTGTTCCTGGTCGCGAACTTCGCCGAGGTCGGCCGGAACCCATTCGACATGCCCGAGGCGCCGGCGGAGCTCGTCGCCGGCTACCAGACCGAGTACTCCTCGGTGTACTTCGTGCTCGTCTACCTCGGGGAGTTCTTACACATCTTCCTCGGCGGGGCGATCATCACGACGATCTTCCTCGGCGGCCCCGCCGGCCCCGGTCCCGCCGAGCTCGGCATCGTCTGGTTTCTCGTGAAGATCTGGGGGGTGTTCTTGCTCACCCAGTGGCTGCGCTCGGCGATCCCGCGGGTCAGGATCGACCAGCTGATCGAGATCGGCTGGAAGGGGATGCTCGTGCTCGCGTTCGCCAACCTCGTGTTGACGGCCGTGATCGTGGCGCTGATCGACGCACCCGGACTGTAAACCCATGATCGGACTACTCAAATCGATGGCGACGACGATGAAACACGCCCTCGACGGCGAGACGTTCACCGTCGAGTATCCGAAGACCGCCCCCGAGATCTCCCCGCGGTTCCGGGGGATCCACAAGTTCAGCCAGGAGCGGTGTATCTGGTGTCGGCAGTGCGAGAAGGTCTGTCCGAACGATACGATCCAGATCGTGATGGACGACCAGCGAAACGGCGAGCAGTACAACCTCCACGTCGGCCAGTGTATCTACTGTCGGCTCTGTGAGGAGGTCTGTCCCGTCGACGCCATCCTGCTGACCCAGAACTTCGAGTTCACGGGCGACACCAAACACGACCTCGTGTACAACAAAGAACAGCTCAAAGCCGTCCCGTGGTACAAGGACATAGACCCCCTCGAGTCCCGCGAGCCCGATCGCGGCGCCTGGATCGGCGAGGGTGACGGCGAGGTCGATTACCAGTAACCATCTCGAAATCTACAAAGGCCCCCCGAAACGAGACCACACCAATGACATCGGAGCTCATCGCGTTCGCGCTGTTCGCGGCAGTCACCGTCGGCAGCGCGGCCGGCGTGGTCCTATTTAAGGACCCCTGGCACTCGGCGCTCATGCTGGGCGTGGCGCTTCTGAGCGTCGCCGTCCACTACGTGATGCTGGCGGCGGAGTTCGTCGCCATGATGCAGATCCTCGTCTACGTCGGCGGGGTGCTCATCCTCATCACGTTCGCCGTGATGCTCACACAGCCGGACGAACCGACGGAGGTAGTACGGACATGACGACTCGACCCGAGTTGCGGCTGGGACGGACGCTCGTTCCGGGCGTCCTCGCGGTGATCCTGTTCGCGCTCATGGCACTTATCACCCTCAACACCGGCTTCGCCGCCGAGATGGCCGGCTTCCCCGAGGTCTCGATCACCGCGGCGATCGGCTACGCGCTGCTCGATCTGACGACGATGCAGGCCGAACAGGGGGTCGCGGGGACCGAACGATTTCTGGTCTCGTTTATCCTCGTCGCGATCGTCCTCGACGCCGCCCTCGACGCCTCGCTCGTACTCGCAAAACGCGAGGAGGAAGGCGAGGCGGTGACGGCGCTGTCGAGCACCAGCGCGGGGCCCGGAGCCCCGATGGGGGCCGGGCCGGCGGCGGCCGACGGCGGCCGGACCGACGACGACGCGACCCGAACCGACGGGGGAGACGGCTCGATCCGGACCGATGGGGGCGAGTCAGCCGAAACGCCGGCGGCCGACGGTGACTCGCCCCGGACCGATGGGGACGAGTCGAGCAGAACGCCGGCGGCCGACGACGCGGACGGAGGTGAGCGGGCGTGACCGTCCCGATCGAGTACTACGTCCTGCTCTCGATGGCGGTGTTCTGTATCGGGCTGTTCGGCGTCCTCACGCGCCGGAACGCGTTGATGTTCCTGATGTCCGTCGAGCTGATGTTGAACGCCGCGAACATCAACCTGATCGCGTTCGCGTTCTACCACGGCAACGTCACCGGCCAGGTGTTCGCGCTGTTTACGATGGCGCTCGCGGCCGCCGAGGTCGCCGTCGGCCTCGGGATCATCCTGGTACTGTACCGCAACTTCCGTGACGTCGACGTCACGGTACCGTCGGCGATGAGGTGGTAACACGATGGAATCCGCATTCGAGTTCGCGCCAGCGATCGCGCTGTTCCCGCTGGCCGCGTTCGTGATCGCACTGCTTTTCGGACGGCAGCTGCCAAAGCGGGGTGCGCTCGTCGGCATCGTCGCGACGGGCGCCTCACTCGTCTTCTCGCTGTGGGCGGCGCTCGCGGTCGCGACCGTCGGCTCCCACCGGGAGCCCCTGTTCGAGTGGGCCGTCGGCGAGCCGACGAGCGAGACCGGCGTCGAGGGGATCGAGTTCACGTTCGGAATCCTGCTCGATCCGCTCTCGACGCTGATGCTCGTGATCGTCTCGCTTATCGCCCTGCTCGTCCACGTGTTCAGCCTCGGCTACATGAACGCCGAAGGCGAGACCGGACTGCCGCGATACTACGCCGAACTCGGGCTCTTTACGTTCTCGATGCTCGCGTTCGTCTTCGCGGACAACCTGCTTATGGCGTTTATCTTCTTCGAGCTCGTCGGCCTCTGTTCGTACCTGCTGATCGGCTTCTGGTTTCGGACCGAGTCGGCGCCCTCCGCGGCGAAGAAGGCGTTTCTGGTCACCCGCTTCGGTGACTACTTCTTCCTGCTTGGGGTCGTCGCCATCGCCGCGACGTTCGGCACGCTCGGGTTCGCCGGCGAGGGGTCGTTCGTCGAGGCGGCCGGCGAGGCCATCGACGCCGGCGAGAGCCTCTTCGGGGTCGACCCCGAGCTCTGGGTGACGATCACCGGCCTGCTCGTCCTCGGCGGGGTGATCGGCAAGTCCGCACAGTTCCCCCTCCACACCTGGCTGCCCGACGCCATGGAGGGGCCGACGACCGTCTCCGCGCTCATCCACGCCGCGACGATGGTCGCCGCCGGCGTCTACCTCGTCGCGCGGATGTTCGGCTACTACGCGCTCTCCCCGACGGCGCTCGCGGTCATCGCCTTCGTCGGCGCGTTCACCGCGCTCTTTGCGGCGACGATGGGCGTCGTCAAAGACGACATCAAACAGGTGCTGGCGTACTCGACGATCAGCCAGTACGGCTACATGATGCTCGGGCTCGGCGTCGGCGGCTACGTCGCCGGCGTCTTCCACCTGATGAACCACGCCTTCTTCAAGGCCCTGCTCTTTCTCGGGGCCGGCTCGGTGATCGTCCTCGCTCACCACAAACAGGACATGTGGGAGATGGGCGGGCTGAAGTCGAAAGCCCCCGTCACCTACTACACCTTCCTCGCCGGCGCGCTCGCGCTCGCCGGCATCATCCCGTTCTCGGGGTTCTGGTCGAAAGACGAGATCCTCTATGACGCGTTGATCGTCGGGATCGAACAGCCCGTCTTCTTGCTCGCGTACGCGATGGCGCTCCTCGCCGTCTTCTTCACCGGCTTTTACACGTTCCGGATGGTGTTTCTGACCTTCCACGGCGAGCCGCGTTCGGACGCCGTCCGCGATCCACACCCGGTCGGGCTCTCGATCAAACTCCCGCTGGTCGTCCTCGGGGTCCTCGCCGTGGTCGCCGGGGTCGCCAACCTCGCCCCCGTGGCGAAGCTGACCGGCCTCGAGATCACGTTCCTCGAAGGCTGGCTCGAGGGTGGGATCGGCGAGGCGAGCTACCTCGCGTACAGCGGGGCGGTCTTCGAGGGCGCGGAGGCGGTGTACGCCACGGGCGTCATCGGGACGGAGTCGACGACCGTACTCGTCGCCGCCGGCGTCTCCTTGCTGCTCGCGTTCTCCGGAGCCGGCGCGGCCTGGCGGCTGTACGGCGTCCCGGAGCCGGTCCGTCACACCGAGTCCCTCGGTGGAGCGTACCGGCTCCTGCGGGCGAACTACTACCAGGACGAGTACCAGGTCTGGCTCGCCAGCGGGTTCACGCTGCCGCTTGCCCGCGCGGCCGACCGGTTCGACCAGGGCGTGATCGACGGCGTCGTCAACGGCGTCTCGAGTGTCAGCCTGTTCGGTAGCGGCCGTCTCAAGCGGCTCCAGACCGGAATCGTCACGAACTACGCGGCGTTGCTGGTGCTCGGCTTTCTAGCCTTGCTCGTCGCCCTCGGCGTCCACGGAGGCTGGTTCCTATGATGATCGAAACACTGCTCGCGGTCACGTTCGTCGGCGCGTTCGCGACCTTCCTCGCGCCGGATCGGGTCGCCGGAAAGCTCGCGTTCTTGATCAGTCTGGTTCCCGTCGCGCTCTCGCTCGTGATGTTCGGGGCGTTCGACGGCAGCGGCAACGCCTTGCTCGAGGGCACCCTCGCCTTCGAGTCGCGCGCGGAGTGGATCACCGTCGGGGAGTACACCATCTCCTGGTTCGTCGGTCTCGACGGGATCAGCCTCCCGCTGGTCGTGTTGACGACGATCCTGACGACGCTGGCGATCGTCAGCTCCTGGACGCCGATCGACGAGCGGGAGTCACAGTTCTACGGGCTGATGTTGTTCATCGAGGCGAACCTGATCGGCGTCTTCGTCGCGCTCGATTTCTTCCTGTGGTTTATCTTCTGGGAGGCGGTGCTCATCCCGATGTACCTGCTGATCGGCGTCTGGGGCGGCCCGCGCCGGAAGTACGCCGCGATCAAGTTCTTCGTCTACACGAACGTCGCCTCGCTGGTGATGTTCGGGGCCTTCATCGCGCTCGTGTTCGGCCTCGGCGACGCCGTCGGCTCGTTCGCGCTGCCGGAGATCGCCGACGCGACGCTCGATGGCGGCCCCGATGGGCTGTTCGGCCTCGACGGGGCGAGCCTGCTGTCGGTCGTGTTCGTCGCGATGTTTCTCGGGTTCGCCGTGAAAGTGCCCATCGTCCCCTTCCACACCTGGCTGCCCGACGCCCACGTCGAGGCTCCGACGCCGGCCTCGGTGTTGCTGGCGGGCGTCCTGTTGAAGATGGGGACCTACGCCCTGCTGCGATTCAACTTCACGATGTTCCCGAGCGAGGTGCTCGCGCAGTTCGCGATCCCGATCGCCGCGATCGCCGTGATCAGCGTGATCTACGGGGCGATGCTGGCGCTCGCCCAGACGGACTTAAAACGGATCGTCGCCTACTCGTCGGTCTCCTCTATGGGATACGTGATCCTCGGGTTGATCGCGTACACCCAGTTCGGGGTCGGTGGCGCAACCTTCCAGATGGTCTCTCACGGCCTGATCTCCGGGCTGATGTTCATGGCCGTCGGCGTCGTCTACAACGCCACCCACACCCGGATGGTCAC
Organism: Natrialbaceae archaeon Tc-Br11_E2g8; assembly: GCA_001564115.1. GTDB lineage: Archaea > Halobacteriota > Halobacteria > Halobacteriales > Natrialbaceae > Tc-Br11-E2g8. The sequence continues at coordinate 15,967 of LKNG01000023.1, forward strand.
CGACATCTCCGGGCTGGCAGACCGGATGCCGATCGCCGTCGGGATCCTGATCGCCGGCGCCTTCGGCTACATGGGGCTGCCGCTTATGTCCGGGTTCGCCGCCGAGTACTTCATCTTCTTCGGCGCGTTCGGCTCCCCAAGCCTGCCGTATGCCCCACTGTTCACCGCGCTGGCGATGTTCGGGATCGTCGTCGTCGCGGGCTATCTCCTCTTTGCCCTCCAGCGGACCGTCTTCGGTCCGTATCGCTTGGAGACCGACTACGAGGTCGGTCGCGCGCCGATCCACGACGTCGCGCCGATGTTCGTCCTGCTCGGGTTGATCGTCGCGCTCGGGGTCGCCCCGGAGCTGATCTTCGAGATGATCAGAGACGCCGTCACGCCGGTCATAGAGAACGGGGGTGAGCTCTGATGGCGCTGGTCGAGCTCCCCGACTGGGCGGCACTCGCGCCCGTGCTCGCACTCGCCGCCACCGCGCTCGTGATCTTCGTCGTCGACGGGATCGATCCCCGACGGACGGATCGACAGCTGCTCGCGGGGCTCGCGGCCGGCGGCTCGCTTTTCGCGCTCGCGCTCGCCGTCTGGTTCTCCCTCGCCGGCGTCGGGGATCCCGGCTTCGAGCTGTTCGGCGGCCAGCTGGTCGTCGACGAGATGGCGCTGTTTTTCGTCGTCGTCGTCGCAGTCGTCACGGCGTTGATCTCGATCGCCTCCTACGACTACATGACCGAGCACGCCTACCAGGCGGAGTACTACTCGCTCGTCTTGCTGGCGGCGACCGGGATGGCGACGATGGCGACCGCCAACAGCCTCGTGACGATCTTCATCGCCCTGGAGCTCGCGAGTCTCCCCTCCTACGCGCTGGTCGCGATCCTCAAGGAGAATCGCGGGAGCGTCGAGGCCGGGCTGAAATACTTCCTCATCGGGGCGCTCTCCTCGGCGATCTTCGTCTACGGGGTGAGCCTGATCTACGGGGCGACCGGCCACCTCCAGCTCGGAGCGATCGCCGACGTGATCGCCGGCGAGGCCGAGGCCGGCGCCGGCCACGCGATCGCGGAGTTCGACGGGATGCTCGGGCTCGGGGTCCTGATGGTGATCGGCGGCCTCGCGTTCAAGACCGCGAGCGTCCCCTTCCACTTCTGGGCACCCGACGCCTACGAGGGCGCGCCCGCGCCGATCAGCGCCTTCCTCTCGTCGGCCTCGAAGGCCGCCGGCTTCGTGATCGCCTTCCGCATCTTCACCGAGGCGTTCCCGATCGACGCGATGGTCGGGATCGGCGTCGACTGGACGGTGGCGTTCGTCGTCCTCGCGATCGTCACGATGACCGTCGGCAACTTCGCCGCCGCGACCCAGGAGAACGTCAAACGGATGCTCGCGTACTCCTCGGTCGGCCACGCCGGCTACGCGCTGATCGGGCTGGCCGGCCTCTCCGGCGCGAACGGGGAGTTCGTGCTCGCGGCCGCGATGATGCACCTGCTCGTCTACGGCTTCATGAACACCGGCGCGTTCCTGTTCGTCGCGCTGGCCGAACACTGGGGCGTCGGACGGACGTTCGCCGACTACAACGGGCTGGCGAGCCGGGCGCCGATGGCGTCGGTCGCCATGACCGTCTTCCTGTTCAGCCTCGCGGGCATCCCACCGTTCGGGGGCTTTTTCAGCAAGTACTTCCTGTTCGTCGGCGCGATCGGCGTCGGCTCGACGGCGATGCTCGTCGTCGCCGCCGCGCTCGTCGTCAACAGCGCGCTCTCGCTTTACTACTACTCGCGGCTGGTGAAGGCGCTGTGGATCGAGGAGCCGACGATCGAGCGGGCGACGCTGACGAAGCCGACCGGCATCTACGCCGCGATCGTCGTCGCCGCGGTGATGACGGTCGTCATCCTGCCCGGCTTCGGACCCGTCGCCGACGCCGCGACCGCCGCGGCCGCCGCGCTGGTCGCCTGACCCGGTAGCTTTTACCCGACGGCTTCGCAAGCGGCGGTATGACCTCCCGACTGGTACTCGGCTGTGGGGCCGTCGGGGAGCTGGTCGTCGAGCGGCTCGATCGGGACGTCCTCGTGATCGAAGACGACCCCGAACTGATCGGGACTCTCCGGGAGGAAGGCGTCCCCGCGGAGGTCGCCGACCCGAGCGACCGACGGATCCTCGACGGGCTGGCCGAGCCCGCCGTCGTCTGTGTCTGTGCCGACGAGCCGGCGCGCAACCGGGCGATCGCCGAGGCCGCGGTTGCGAGTTTCGGGCAAGCCGTCGTCCTCGCGTACGTCGGCGAGGGGGCGACGGCGACCGAGCTGACCGCCATCGAGGCGCTGGCCGACCACACGGTAGATCCGGGCCGCGAGCCGGCCGACCGAATCCTCGCGGTGGCGGCGAGCGAGGACGCGAGGCGGGCGGCGGCGCTCTCCCGCCGGCTGGCGTCGATCGACGGCCGGCTCGCGGTCGTCGCCCACGACAACCCCGATCCGGACGCCATCGCCAGCGCCGTCGCGCTCTGTGAGCTCGCCGCGAGCGTCGGCACCGACGCCGACGCCTGCTACTACGGGGAGATCGGCCACCAGGAGAACCGGGCGATGGTGAACCTCCTGGAGCTCGATCTCCGGCGGCTCGAGCCGGACGACGATATCGGCGAGTACGACGCGATCGCGCTGGTCGATCACTCCCGGCCGGGGGTCAACGACGGCCTCCCGGAAGATCTCGACGTCGAGATCGTGATCGACCACCACCCGCCACGCGGCCCGGTCCCGGGCGCGTTCCGTGACCTGCGCGAGCGGCTCGGGGCGACGAGTACGATGCTGGCCGGCTACGGCGAGCAGCTGGGCCACGAGTTCGACCGACGGACCGCGACCGCGTTGCTGTACGGCATCCGGGTCGACACCGACGCGTTCACCCGGGAGTGTTCGCCGGCGGACTTCGCGGCGGCGGCGGGCCTGTTAGAGCGGGCGGACGCCGACACGCTGTGTCGGATCACCTCCCCGACCGTCGACGGGGAGACGTACGACACGATCGCCCGGGCGATCAAGCGACGGGTGCAGCGAGGCTCGGTCGTCGCCGCGAGCGCGGGCCGGATCGGGAGCCGCGACGCGCTCCCCCAGGCGGCCGAGACGCTCCTCGGGATGGCCGGCGTCGAGACGACCCTCGTGTTCGGGCTCGACGACGGGACGGTCTACGTCTCGGCCCGATCGCGGGCGCCCGCCGTCGACCTCGGGGAGAGCCTCCGGGAGGCCTACGGGGCGATCGGCAGCGCCGGCGGCCACGCCGACATGGCCGGCGCACAGCTCGAGGTCGGCATCCTCGGGGAGGATCCCGCGGATGCGGAGGTCGAGTCGATCCTCGACGTCGTCGAGGAGGTGTTGATCGATCGCTTTTTCGAGGCGATAGAGCGTCGGCCCGGCACAGCCGTCGGAGTCTACGACGCCGCCGGTCGGCAGCTGTTCGGCCCCGAGGAGAGCGTGTGAGAGCGGGGGACACGTGCCCCCGGCTCGGAACGAGCACTCGAGGTTCCCGGCTCGGAACGGGCACTCGAGGTTCCCGGCTCGGAACGGGCACTCGAGGTTCCCGGCTCGGAACGGGCACCACCGGTAAGCGTTGCTGTACTGCTCGGTGGCTCA
>LKNG01000024.1 GCA_001564115.1 Natrialbaceae archaeon Tc-Br11_E2g8
CCGGCCGTCGGCGCCCGCCGTGGCCCCGTCGTCCGTCGCGGTCGGCGCGTCGTCGGCGTCGCCGGGGACCGGTAGCGAGCCGCCGGCCCCCGGTCCGTCGGCCCCGAGCAGCGTCCGGGCCCGCTCGACGACCGTGTCGGGGAGTCCGGCGGCCGTAGCGACCTCGACGCCGTACGAGCCCGCGGCGGCGCCGGGGGCGATCTCGTGGTCGAAGACGAGCTCCCCGTCCTCGTGGCTCGCGGTGAACCGGAGGTTGTGGGCGGCCGCCAGCTCGTCGGCGAGCGCGGTCAGCGGGTGGTGGTGGGTCGCAAAGAGGGTGAGCGCGCCGACCTCGTCGTGGAGGTGTTCGACCATCGCCCGGGCGATGGCGACGCCGTCGGCCGTCGAGGTCCCCCGACCGACCTCGTCGAGGAGGACCAGCGAGCGCGCGTCGGCCTCCGCGAGGATCGTCGCGAGCTCTTCCATCTCGACCATGAACGTCGATCGGCCGCCCGCGATGTCGTCGCTGGCGCCGACCCTGGTGAAGATCCGCTCGACGGGCGTCAGCCGGACCCGTTCGGCGGGGACGAAGCTGCCGATCTGTGCGAGCACGACGATCAGCGCCACCCCGCGCATGTACGTCGACTTCCCGGACATGTTCGGCCCCGTGACGATCGCGAGCCGACGGTCGGGACCGAGCCGGGCGTCGTTGGGGACGAACGAGGGCTGGGTGCGCTCGACGACGGGGTGACGGCCGCCCTCGATCCGGATCCGCGGTGCCGGCTCGTCGCCGTCCCCGGCAGCTGCCCATTCGGTTGCCCCACCGTCGCCGTCCCCTGCGGTTTCCCCACCGGTGCCATCCCCGGCAGTCCCTCCATCGCTGCCGCTCCGGGGGACGTCGGCGTCGACGCCACGACGGTCGTGGGGAACGATCTCCGGGCGGCTGTAGCCGTACTCGGCCGCCACGGTCGCGAGCGAGACGAGCGCGTCGACGGTCGCGAGCGCCTCCGCGAGCGTCTGGACGCGTTCGACCTCGTCGGCGACCGCCCGACGGACCTCCCGGAACAGTTCGTACTCGCGGTCGTCTGCTCGCCCCTCGGCGCCGACGATCTCGTCCTCGCGGGCTTTGAGCTCGGGCGTGACGAACCGTTCGGAGTTTTTGAGGGTCTGGCGGCGACGATAGTTTTCGGGGACGGCCTCGAGGTTCGGGTTCGTCACCTCGATGTAGTAGCCGTGGACGGCGTTGTAGCCGACCGACAGCGAGTCGATCCCCGTCCGCTCGCGCTCTCCGGCCTCGAGATCGTCGACCCAGCGTTTGCCCTCCCGGGCGGTCTCCCGGAGGGCGTCCAGCTCCGCGTCGAACCCCTCGGCGATCACGCCGCCCTCGGTGATCTCGATCGGCGGGTTCTCGACGATCGCCCGGTCGATCGACCCCCTGACGTCCGCGAGGGGGTCGAGGGCGTCGTGGAGGGTCTCCAGGCGGTCCGCGTCGGCGTCGGCCAGCGCCTCGCGGACCTCGGGGACGACCGCTAACGTGTCACACAGCGATCGGAGGTCGCGGGCGTCGGCCCGTTCGCGCGAGATCCGGCCGATCAGCCGCTCTAAGTCGTATACGTCTCGCAGGGACTCCCGGAGGCGCTCGCGGCGTCTCACGGCCCCGAGAAGCTCCTCGACGGCGTCGAGTCGGCTCTCGATCTCCGCGGGATCGAGGGAGGGTCGCCGGAGCCAGTCGGCGAGCTTCCGGCCACCGAGGGCGCTCGCGGTCTCGTCGAGGACGCCGATCAGGGTCGCCTCCTCGCTGCCACGGACCGTCCGGGGCTCGAACAGCTCCAGGCTCTCGAGGGCGACGGCGTCGAGCAGGAGGTACTCCCGGGGATCGTACCGGGTGAGGTGGGTGAGGTACGCCAGACGTGGCTCCGGATCGTCCCCGACCGGTCGGCCGGCTCCGGCGGTGTCGTCGGCGCTCGCGTCGCTCCCATTGCCGTCACGTCCGTCCGCGTCGCTCCCATTGCCGTCACGTCCGTCCCCGCCGGTGGATCCGCCGTCGAGGTCGAGCCCGCCCCTGGCGTACTCGGCGTACGAGAGCAGGGCTCCACAGGCCCGGATTTCGGCGTCGTCGGCCAGGAGCGCGTCGGGGTCGCCGAAGTAGGCGGCCACGAGCGCCCCGGCGCGATTACGGTCGAACGCCGTCCGGTCGTAGTCGGTCACCGGGCACGTCTCCCCGACGACGTCCGGGGGGACCCCGGGGCCGAGGATCGCCTCGGCGGGATCGAAGCGGGCGAGCTCGTCGGCGATCGCCCGTCGCTTTCGCGAGCCGGTCGCGAGGAAGTCGCCGGTCGAGACGTCGAGCAACGCGAGCCCCCACGACTCCGTCCCGTCGGGCCCCCCTCGTGGCCCGTCGGACTCCCCTGCCGGCCCGTCGCGGGCGACCGCGGCGACGAAGTTGTTGTCGTCGTCGGCGAGCAGCTCGTCCTCGGTGAGCGTCCCCGGGGTGATCACGCGGGTGACGGCGCGCTCGACGACGCCGGAGGTCGCCTCGGGCTCTTCGACCTGGTCGGCGATCGCGACCCGGTAGCCCGCCTCGAGCAGCGTCTCGACGTAGGAGGCCGCGTTGTCGACCGGGATCCCCGTCATCGGGTACTCGCCGGTCGAGTCCTCGCGGCTGGTGAGGGTCACCTCGAGCAGCCGGGCGGTGCGTTCGGCGGCCTCACAGAACGTCTCGTAGAAGTCCCCGACCTGAAAGAGCACGAGCGCGTCGTCGTAGCGGGCACAGAGGTCGTGGTACTGGCGCATCATCGGCGTCAGCTCCTCGCGTCGCTCGGCCATCGGCTCCGGAGGGCCACACGCCGAATCCATGCCCGAGTGGGACGCGTGGACGGCCAAATAGCTGGTGGATCCCGGCGGCGTGCTGGTGGACGTCGAATGAAAATGGGGATCGAGTGCAGTCGGCGGTCAGGCGAACCGCGGGCGCTCCTCGGTCATCTCGACCTCGCCGGAGAGGGACGCACGGTCGTCGGCTTCCCGGTAGGTGTAGCTGCCGGTACCCCCACAGAGGGTACACTCGTACCGTTCGGAGAGCTCGTGGATCAGGTCGCCGCCCTCGAAGAACACCCGGCTCTTCGTGATCTGCAGGAACTGGGCCGTCTCGCAGTTCGTGCACTCGATCATGGCCGGTGACAGGGCGGTTCCGGACGTAGTTATCCGGATTGTAACCCTGACGATGCGAGGGCTATCGGGACATTACCGCCCGGTAGCCACGGCCGACGGGCCGATCGATCCGTCGGTCCGATCGCGAGCCCACGGGTGATTTCGCTGGGGCTACCGGACACCAGCGAGGAAATAACGAAGGTGGAGGTCGACCACCGACGGAACGCGGGGTCGACGCCCCGCGGGTGTGTGAATCGACGCGGTCGGCCCCGGCGGACACCGTCCCCGGGCCGGCCGGTGTCATCCCACGTGCGTTCGCGTCCCACCGGGATCCCCACCTCCCGGCCCCCGTCCACGTACCCAACCCGTTTTTTCGACGGCCGCGACGAGCATGAAACGCCCGTTTCACCTTGGCGAACCGATAAACCCCCGGCCGCCCAACCGTTCGGTATGCACTCGACGCGACGACGGCTGCTCGCCGGCGCCGTCGGACTCGCCGCGCTGGCCGGCTGTCTCGCCGACGGGCCCGATCCGAGACGGGACGGAGGCGGCGACGACGCGGACGGGAACGGAGACGACGGAAGCGAGGACGACGCGGACGGGAACGGAGACGACGGAAGCGAGGACGACGCGGACGGGAGCGGAGACGACGGAAGCGGTGACGAAACGGACGGGAGCGGAGACGACGGAAGCGGTGACGAAACGGACGAAAACGGCAGCGAAGAGGACGGAGACGAGAGCGGGAGCGAAGAGGACGGAGACGGGGAGTACGCGCTCGTCGACCACGGGACGGCCGCCTACGCGCTCGGCAGCGCCGAGCCGGCGGTGAAGACGTTCCACGAGCGAGAGCGCCTCGAGGCGTGGCTCGGCGGCGACGATCCCGGGGAGGACGTCGATCGGTTCGTCGCGGACATCGAGTTCGATCGATCGATGGTCGTGGCGATCCGGATCGAGGTGCGAAACCCATGTCACGCCTTCGAACTCGTCGACGTCGCCGTCGAGGACGACCGACTCGCCGTGGAGACGACCCTCCTTGATGAGACCGACGATGAGATGGCGTGTGCCCAGGTGATCCAGTACCCGACGCTGCTCGTTCGGGCGACGTTCGAGGACGCCGTCCCCGGGGAGGCCCGGGTGCGCCTCGACGGCGAGGTGATCGACGAGGACGTCCTCTATCCCGAGGGAGCGACGGCGGGACCGGAGAGCGATCCGGCCGCGTGACGGTCGTCGGTCAGCGGTCGCGGTCTCGAGGACGTCGGTCAGCGGTCGCGGTCTCGAGGACGTCGGTCAGTGGGTGCCGGTCTCGAGGACGTCGGCGAGCAGGCGCCGCTGGGCGGCCGCGAGGTGTTCGGCGAACGTCGAACGGACGATCCCGAGTTCCTCGGCCACCTCGTCGGCGCTCGCCTCCCGGGGGTACGCGAAGTAGCCGAGTTCGTGGGCGACCTCGAGAACCTCCCGCTGGCGGTCGGTGAGCCGGCCGCGATCGACGACCACCGGATCGGCGCCGTCGCCGCTCTCCCCGCGGACCAGACACTCGAGTTTCACCGTGGTGCCCAGCTCCTCTAGGGCCGCGATGATCTCGACGAGCGGCTCGGGCGAGGGGAGCAACAGGGTCACCGCGAGCCGGTCGGGATCGGTCGACGCCGAGACGTCAGCGATCGGGTGGCCGAACGACTCGATCACGTCACACGCACACGTCTCCGAGCGCTCGCGTTCGATCCGGTAGACGCCGTCGCCGTCGGCCTCGAAGACGGGCTCGTCGCCGACCGACGCCGAGCTCGCGTACTGTTCGACGACCCGATCGCCCGCGCCGGTCCAGCGGACGTCGCTCGCGGTCGTCCCGGCCGGGAGGTCGGCGACGACCGGACAGTTCGGCGGATCGGCGATCGACAGTCGTGCGCGGACTCCGGTCATAGCCGACGCTAGTCGGGTGTCGTTGATATATCCCCGGCCCGATTCCCCCGGAGAGGGAACCGGTCGCCGCGGCGGCGATCGCACGCTCTTACTCGACGTAGCGGTACTTGCGCTCGCCCATCGGCCCCCAGCCGTCGAAGACGAACTCCGCGTCGGGGGCGGTCCGGGGCTCGACCTCGACGTCCGTCTCGTGGTTGTGGACGTCGTGGATCTCCTCGTACTCCGCCCACTCGAGATCGTACCGGTCCGCGAGCTGGTCGTCGACGTCGAGGGCCGCGACCTCCTCGGCCCAGCCGTCGGCGACGGTCTCGACGTGGATCTCCGCCTGGGCGCCGCTGCCGTAGGAGCCGACCAGAAGCTTCTCGCCGGCGAGATCGCGGTCGTTCTCGAGGGCGTGTTTCAGCGCGCTGATCCGGGCGACGTGGACCGATCCGGTGTACCAGTTGCCGACCTCCCTGGAGATCTCGATCGTGGGATCGATCGTCTCGGCGTACCACTCCCGGTAGCGATCGGTGCCTTTCAGCCCGTCCATATACTCCCGGATGGCCCCGGTGAACGCCTCCTCGTCGTCGAACCCTTCCCGGCGGGGCTGGCGGCCGATCTCCTCGGCGAGTTCGTCCTCGATCGCCGTGTCGCGGGTGACGTGGCGGTACGCGAGCAACGCGGCCTTCCGGACCATCCCGGGGAACGGGGTGTGGAAGGGGGCGTAGGTGAAGTCGTCGGGGTGGACCCGGCCGGCGACGCTCTGGTAGTCGACCAGCGCCTCGCGCATGCGGGCGAGATACACCTGAACCGACCGTTTGCCGTCGACGCTCGGAAACTGCTGGTTGGGCTTCAGGAAGTCCGTCTCGTCGGCCGAGCCGTACCCCTGCTCGGTCGACAGCGCCACGAGGTCGGGATCCTCGTCGACGTACATCGCGACGGCGCCGGCGCCCTGGGTCGCCTCGCCGGCGTCACCACGCGCGTAGAGGGCCGTGTCGGTCGCGATCACGAGCGCGCCCCGACCCCGGTTGCGGCCGGCGCGGATCCAGTTGTACGCGTCGTCGACACACTGGGTGCCCGAGACGCAGGCGAACTTCCGTTCGCCCTTGTTCGCGTGGCCGAACTCGCCGTCGAACACCTGCTCGAGACAGCCCGCGACGTACGTCGAGACGGGTTTGGAGTTGTCGAAGGAGCTCTCGGTCGCGACGTCGATCCGGCCGACGTCGTCGGGTTCGAGTCCCTTCCGGTCCATCAGCCGGTAGGAGGCGTTGGCGGCCATCGTGACGATGTCCTCGTAGCTGTCCGGGAAGGAACTCCCCGTCAGCCCGAGCCCCTTCGTGTACTTCTCGGGATCCTCGCCCTTCTGGGGTGCGAACGTCCCTGGGAGGTCGAGTTTGAGCTTCCCGGTCCGGAACTCGATCGCGTCGATGCCGACGGTGGTCATGAGCCGACGTTCGGCGAGCGATCATATGGAACTGTCGATCTTCGTTACGACGAACGTCGTAATCTGGTGGAAGCGAAGCATACCCGTCGTCCCCGTGGCGTTTTGACCGTGGCCGTCGTAGCCGACCCATGCTCGCACTCGAGATCGAGGAGTTCATGATCGAGCTGAAGGAGGGATCGTTCGCGAACGTCGGCCCGACGAACAAGGCCGCGACGGCGAAGCTGTTCGACGTCGAGACCGCAACCGCCAGGGAGTTCGGCGACAAACGCGTCAAACTCGTCTTCGAGGACGGCGAGGGCAACGAGGTCCAGGTGGCGCTTTTCCCCGGCGACGTCCGGAAGATCGTCCGGGACGTCGAGGCGATGGAGGACGACTCGCCCGTCTTCGAGTGAACCGCCTTCGGACGATCCGGCGAGCGGTGGGACGATCCGGCGAGCGGTGGGACGGTTCCACGGGCGCAGTGGGACGATTCCACGGGCGCAGTGGGACGATTCCACGGGCGCAGTGGGACGATTCCCCACGGTCGTCCGCCGAGGAGGCGTTCCGGGCCGAGCGACGGAGCCAATTCGACAACCGTTTTAGGACGAACCCGTTTGGTTGGGGTAGATGGGTAACTGTATCATCTGCGGCAAGCCCGTCGACGGGCTCGTCTGTGGGAGCCACGAGGAGGACGTCGCCTTCGAGTTCGAAGGCACCTCCCCCTCCCAGCTCACCCCCGGTCGGTTCTACCGGGGCAGCGTCGACGGCTACGCCGATTTCGGCGTCTTCGTCGACGTGGGCGATCACGTCACGGGATTGCTGCACCGAAGCGAGCTGGACCGACGCTTAGAGAGCCTCGAGTGGGAACGCGGCGACACCGTCTACGTGCAGGTGCTCGACGTCCGCGACAACGGCAACGTCGACCTCGGCTGGTCGATCCGCCAGTCCGCCCGGGAGTTCCGCGGCGAACTGATCGACGCGCCCGACGGCGAGCGTCTCCCCGACGACGAGGAAACCGCCGACGAGGGCTCCGACAGCGGGGGAGTCGACGAGGGCCGCGACGGCGGGGGAGTCGACGACGGGGGGGTCGACGTCGCCACGGAGCCGACGCCGGAGCCGGTCGACGCCGCGTCGGGTGCGGGCGGCACGGCCGGCGGGACGTCGACCGACGGGACGGCCGCCGCCACCCCGACGATGGAGGTCGAAGAGCCCGATACGCCGCTGAAACGGACGACGGTCGACGCGCTGTCCGATCAGGTCGGCTCGGTCGTTCGGCTGGAAGGCGAGATCATCGGCGTCCGCCAGACCAGCGGGCCGACGGTGTTCGAGCTGAGCGACGAGACGGGAACCGTCGAATGTGCCGCCTTCGAGGAGGCCGGCGTCCGGGCGTACCCCGCCGTCGACGTCGGCGACGTCGTCGGCCTCGAGGGGGAAGTCGAGCGCCACCACGGGAGCCTCCAGGTCGAGACCGAACGCCTCGAGCGTCTCGAGGACGAGGCCCTCGAGACGGTCGAGTCGCGGCTCGCGGAGGCCGTAGAGACCGAAGCGCGGCCGGCCGCCTTCGAGCCGCTGGCCGACCACGACGCCGTCCTCGGCCTCGAGGAAGAGCTGCTCGATGCGGCGACCGAGATCCGCCGGGCGGTCGTCGAGGCGCGTCCGGTCGTGATCCGCCACGCCGCCACCGCCGACGGCTACGTCGCCGGCGCGGCGCTAGAGCGGGCTATCCTGCCGCTCGTCCGGGAGAAACACACCCGCGACGACGCCGAGTACCACTACGTCGAGCGCCGGCCCCTCGAGGGGCGGATCTACGACATGGACGCGGCGACGGACGACGTCACGGACATGCTCGAGGCCCGCGACCGCCACGGCGAGGGGCTACCCCTGTTCGTGCTGGTCGGCACCGGCTCGACCGCCGAATCCGTCGACGCCTACGAGTTGCTCGACGTCTACGGCGCCGATCGGCTGGTGATCGACGACGCGTCCGCCGACGGGGCGGTCGCCGACGCGGTCTCGGTCGTCGTCACGCCGCCGGAACCCGACGGGACGGTGACGGCGACGGCGCTTTCGGCGAGCGTCGCGACCCACGTCAACGCCGACGTCCGCGGGGAGCTCGCCCACCTGCCCGCGATCAGCTACTGGGAAGCGCCCCCCGAGGAGTACGTCTCCCTCGCCGCCGAGGCGGGCTACGACGGGACCGCGGTCTCCGACCGTCGGGAAGCCGTCGCCCTCGAGGCGTACTACCAGTCGTACAAGGACAAACGCGAGCTCGTCGCCGACCTGCTTTTCGGCGACGGAGAGGGCGCGGAAGGAGACCTCGCGGCCCACGTCTCCGAGCAGTTCCGGGCGAAACTCGACGCCGAACTCGAGACCGCCCGGCTGAACGCCGAGCGGATCGAGGCCGACGGCGTGGCCGTCCTCGACCTCGATACGGCCGCGTTCACCCACCGGTTCGACTTCCCCTCGACCGGGCTGTTGCTCGACGAGCTGTTCCGCCGCGAGCGCGAGGGCGAGCCGTTCGTCCTCCTGGGGCTCGACGAGGACGAGCTCCACCTGCGGGCGACCCCCGGCGTCGACGTTCGCGAACTCGGCGAGCGGGTCGCCGAGGCGGCACCCGACGCGGGCGTGCGGGCCGTCGGCGGCCGGGACGGCCACCTCGAGTTTCTCGTCGGCGAACGGGCGGCGGTCCGCGAGGCCGCCCTCGAGGCCGTCGGCGAGCTGCTCGGCTGAGGCGAGCTGCTCGGCTGAGGCGAACTGCTCGGCTGAGGCGAACTGCTCGGCTGAGGCGAACTGCTCGGCTGAGGCGAGCGACGACGGCCCCACGGAACGAGCGGCGACCGTCGTCGGCTGTGGCCGTCACGAAGCGGCGTTTTTAAGCCGATCCGCCGCGGCGTGAGAGTCGATGGCGAACCAGGGGCTCATCGACGCGCTGCGGGCGGCCGAGGCCGTCCGGTTCGGCGAGTTCGAACTCTCCCACGGCGGCACGAGCGAGTACTACGTCGACAAGTACCTCTTCGAGACCGATCCGCGCTGTCTGGAGCTGATAGCGGAGGCGTTCGCCGACCGGGTCGACGGCCGGAAAGTCGCCGGCGTCGCGCTGGGTGCGGTCCCCCTCGCCGCCGCGACGAGCGTGGTCGGCGGCGTCCCGTACGTGATCGCACGCAAGCGACGCAAGGAGTACGGGACGGGGAACCTGATCGAGGGGCGCCTCGAGGACGGCGAGGAGGTCGTCGTGCTGGAGGACATCGTGACGACGGGGACGAGCCTGGTCGAGGCGGTCGACTCCCTGCGGGAGGCCGGCGCGACCGTCGAACGCGCACTCGTCGTCGTCGACCGCGAGGAGGGCGGTCGGGAGAACGTCGAGGGCGCCGGCGTCGAGATGGAGGCGCTCGTCACGGCGAGCGAGCTGCTGGCCGATCGGGACTACAGATAGCGGAAGGCCACCCGTTTACCGGCTCAGAGCTCCTCGAGCAGCGTCTCGAGCCGGTCGCGAGCTTCTTCCCCGGCCGGTCGGTGGGGCGATCGGACGTGGCCGGCCGGAGCGCCGCGGGCTCGCATCGCCCACTTCAGCCCCGCGATCCCGTAGGTGGCGGTGATCGCGCGGTTCAGCTCGACCAGCGGAGCGTTGAGCGACAGCGCACGCCGGGGGTCCTCGGCGTGGCTCTCGTAGATCTCGCTCGTCGCCGCGGGCGCGAGGTTCGCGAGCGCGACCACGCCGCCGGTCGCGCCGGCGTCGAGAGCCTGAGCGAGCACGCTCGCGCTGCCGACCATCGGCGCGAAGTCGGCCTCGGCCGTCCGGCGGGCGATCCGGACGAACTCGCCGACGTCGCCCGAGGAGTCTTTCATCCCCGCGACGTTCGGGTGCTCGGCGAGCCGTTCGACGGTCGGTGGCGTCAGCCGGACGCCGGTGAACGCCGGCACGGAGTACAGATACACCGGGATCGGCGAGGCGTCGGCGACCTCGCGGAAGTACGCCGCGAGGGTCTCCTGGTCGTGGTCGTAGTAGAAGGGCGTGACGACGAGGGCGGCGTCGGCGCCGGCGTCGGCGGCCGCCTCGGTGGCCGACAGCGTCTCGCGCAAGCCGGGGTGTCCCGTGCCGGCCATCACCGGCACCGACGCCTCCTCGGCGACGATCTCGACCGTGCGTGCCCGCTCCTCGGCGGTCATCAGCTCGGCCTCGCTGTTCGACCCACAGGGAACGATGAAGTCGACGCCGCGCTCTTCGACCCAGCCGACGAGCTCGCGGAGCGCGGGCTCGTCGAGATCGCCGTCGGTCGTAAACGGGGTCACGAGCGGTGGTCCGACACCTTCCATACCCCGCCTTCCCGCGGCCGCGACAAGTAGGTTCCCCTCCATCCGTCGGCGGTCCGGCTCCGACCGTCCGTGGCTTCCCTCGGCCCGTCGTACAGCCGCGACCCCGATGGTCCGTGGCTTCCCTCGGCCCGTCGGCGCACAGCCGTGGCCGACCGACGGGGATCCGGGTCCGGTCGTCGACGGCCGGCCCCGTAATGGGGTGCATTCCTCCCGTCGGTCGTGGGTCGAGCGCGCCGGAGGGGACCGGAGACGGACGGTACCGGCGTCGTGGCTCCTTCCGCAGCCGACGTCCGGGATCGACGGCCGATCGGTCCGGTAGCCGCCGGAAAACGCGTGGGAACGTGGCGATTACTTACGGAGAGGCGGCGCGAGCCACCGTCCATGCAGCGACGTACCCTCCTGGTCGGTACCGGCACCGCGTTCGTGGCCGTCCTCGCCGGCTGTACCGGCGCCGACGACGATCCGGACGACGACTCGGACGATCACGACGACGCGGACGGCGGCGATTCGGACGACGGTGACGATTCGAACGGTTACGACGATTCGGACGGCGACGACTCCGATTACGACGATTCGGACGACCACGACGACTCCGATCACGACGGTTCGGACGACCACGACGACTCCGATCACGACGGTTCGGACGACCACGACGACGTCCCCGGTTTCGACGCGGGGCGGTTCGAGTCGCTCCTCGAGGAACACGGCATCAGCGTCGATTCCTACCACTACGACGGCGAGGAGCTCGTCCTCGAGTTCAGCGCGTCGGGCGAGACCGACGTCGAGGGAGTCCTCGAGGTCGTCGGGAAGTCCCTCGCGGCGGGCGTCGACGACCCGGACGTCCTCGAGTCGGGCGTCACGAGCATCCGGACGACCGTCTACGACGAGGGCGGCGACCTGCTCGTCTCCGTCGCCGTCCGGATCGAGTGGGCGATCGAGCTCGCCGAGGACGAGATCGACGTCGAGGAGTTCGTCGAACGGGTCCGCGAGGAGTAGCCGATCCGTGAACCACCTCGGGGTCAAGCCCCGAGGCACTCGCCTTGCTCTCTTTGTAGAAGGCGGGCAGCGTCCGGGTCGGCCGACTCCGGCGTTCCGGCCGACGCGTCGAATCCCGGTCGTGCCCCGGTTGGCACGTCGAGTCGCCACGGCGCTCGGATATCGCGTCGAGTCGCCACGGCGCTCGGATATCGCGTCGAGTCGCCACGGCGCTCGGATACCACGCGAGTCGCCACCGCATCCCGGATACCACGCCGAGCTACCGCCGTATCCGAGCGTCGTGTCGGACCGTTATCGTACGTTCTTACACTTTTTAGTCGGCCTAAGGATCGCGTGTCGATGGAGGGGAATGGGTTTTGGTACCGTAGGCCGTCACTGGTGGGGGTCTGGGGCGTTTCCTTATCTTAGGTCGGCCTAAATCGGTAGAACTATATGTTTTTGGTCGACCTAAAACTAGGTATATGGGTCAGAATACTGGCGAAGTGGGTGACAGGCGTAACGGCGTTCGGCGCCGTCAGTTCGTGGCGGCTACGGGCGTGGCGACCGTCGGCGTGCTCGCGGGCTGTCTCGGAAACGGCGGGAACGGAAGCGGGGACGGAGAGGAGGTCGGTGGGAACGGAAACGGTGACGCGAACGGCGGCGGAGACCGGGTCGTCGACGCCGAACCCGGCGGCGAGCCCGTCGACTCGACGGCGGTCAGCTGGGACGACCTCGGCGATCTCGAGGGGCAGATCACGATCTACTCGGGGCGGACCCGCGACCAGATCGATCCGGTGTTCGAGGCCCTCGAGGCGGAGTACGACGGACTCGACATCGAACTGTTCTACGACGACAACGACGTTCAGGTCAACCAGATCCTCCAGGAGGGGGAGGCCACGGTGGCGGATCTGATGTACTCACAGGATCCGGGCGCGCTCAACGAGCTCGAGGCCAACGACGCCCTCCAGGAGCTCCCCGCCGACGTGGTCGACGCCGTCCCGGCGAGCTACCGCCACCCCGACGGACTCTGGACCGGCGTGACCGGCCGGACGCGCTCGATTATCTACAACAGCGACCGGCTCGACGAGACGGGCCTCGAGGACTGGGAGGAGCTCCCGACCGACATCATGGCCTTCGACACCGACGACCGGCTGCAGGGAGTCATCTCCACGCGGCCCAACTCCGGGACGTTCCGCGGGTTCATCCAGGCGATGGTGGAACTGGAGGGCGAACCGGAGACCCGCGAGTGGGTCAGAGGGATGATCGACCACCAGGACGTCCAGCTGTTCTCGGGCGGCTCCAGCCAGGCCGAGGCGATAAACCGGGGCGGAGACGACGACCCGGTCGTCGGGCTCGGGAACAGCTACTACGCCGCACGGATCCTCAACGAGGACCCCGACGCGCCGATCCGGACGACCCACACCGAAAACGACGCCGGCTGTCTGTTCTCCGTCGCGGGCGTCGGCGTGATGAACCAGGTCGACGATCCGGAACTCGTCGCGGAGTTCGTCCGCCACCTGCTCGCCGCGGAGGGCCAGGAGTTCATGATGGACGCCAACGGGGAGTACCCCGTCGTCGAGGGAATCGACTACGTCGGTCCGCTGCCGGACCTGACGGAGATCAACCCGCCGGAGTTCGACCTGAGCAGCTTCGATATGGAGCTCCAGGACGCCCAGGATCTGCTCACCGAGGAGGGAATGACGGTCTGACCGACCCTCAGCGTCGGCTTCGGGGTCGATTTACAGCCGGAACGCTTTCAGCGGATTCAAGCCGGCCGAGCACGAACCGGCGGGCCACGGACGCGGGTTCGTGGGGACCGACGGGAAGATGAGTTCAACACCGACCGACGTCGAGACGTCGCGGCGACCGGAGTCGATCGCCGAGCGGCTGCGAAGCGTCGACCCCTGGATGGCCGCGCTGGCGCTCTCGAGTGCGCTCATCGCCCTGCTCGTCGTCTCCCCGATGTTCTGGCTGGTCCGGGAGGCCGCGACGGTCGACCCCTCGCGGGCCTACGACCTCGTCGTCACCTCCCAGACGGCCTGGATCACCGTAAACAGCGTCGTGTTGATGGTCGCCGTCACCCTCCTCTCGATCCTGCTCGGCGTGCCACTGGCGATCCTGACGACCCGGACGGACCTCCCGTACCCCCGGGCCTGGACCGTCGTCGCCGCCCTCCCGCTGGTCATCCCGAGTTACATCGGCGCAATCGCGTTCGTCGGGATGTTCGGCCAGGGCGGGGAACTAGACACGCTGTTCGGCGTGACGGTCCCACGGGTCGACGGGCTGTCCGGGGCAGTGTTCATCATCACCCTCTACACGTACCCGTACGTGTTCCTGACGACGAGAGCCGCCCTGCTCTCGATGGACGGCTCGCTCGTCGACGCCGCCCGCACGCTCAACGCCGGCCCGTTCGAGGCGTTCCGTCGGGTCACCTTCCCCCAGATCCGACCCGGGATCGCCGCCGGAGCGTTGCTCGCCGCCCTCTATGCCGTCTCCGACTTCGGCACCCCGGCGTTCATGGGTGCACGCGTGTTCACGAGCACGATCTACTGGGAGTTCGGCGGCTTCGCCGTCGAGTACGCCGCGTTGCTCGCCATCCAGCTGATCGCGATCGTCGCCGTCGTCCTCGTCATCGAGGCCGGCATCGGCCGGGACGAGGACGCAAGCGGCGGCACGGGCGACGGGAGCACGATCAGGCTCGGCGCCTGGAAGTGGCCGGCGATGGGGTTCGTCTCGACGATCGGCGCCGTCACGCTCGTCGTTCCCGTCGCGATCTTCACCAACTGGCTGGTCCGCAGCGAGGGCGACCGGATCGCCTCCCTCGAGTTCCAGCCGGAGTTCGCGCTCAACTCGGTGTATCTCGCCGTCCTCGCCGCGCTGGTCGCGGCGGCGTTCGCCCTGCCGGTCGCCTACTACTCCGGGCGGGTGAACTCGACGATCTCGCGGCTTCTAGAGCGGGCGACCTACCTCGGCTTCGCCGTCCCGGGGATCGTCATCGGGCTCGCGCTCGTCTTTCTCGGCACCCGGACCGTCCCCTCGCTGTACCGGGACGGGGTGGCCCTGCTCGTGTTCGCCTACGTCGTCAGGTTTCTCCCACAGGCCGTGGGGACGACCCGCGCGTCGGTGCTCGGAATCGACGACACGTTACTGGAGGCAGCACGGACCCTCGACTCCGGCCGCATCGAGACGTTCCGGCGGGTGACGCTGCCGCTTATCATGCCGGGGGTGGTCGCCGGGGCCGTCCTCGTGTTCCTGACGACGATGAAGGAGCTACCGATGACGCTGATGCTCCAGCCCGTCGGGATGGACACCCTCGTCATCATCATCTGGGAGGCCCAGCGCGGACTCTACTACCGGTATGCCGCGATCCCCGCACTCCTGTTGCTGGTCATCTCCGGGCTGACGATGATCGTCTCGTTGCGCCAGGAAGGGTACGAGATCGGCTAGGGCCACGTCGGCGTCTCCCCCTCAACCCGCGTACTCGCTCCCGACGACCTCGCGGATCCGTTCGGCGGTCACCGTGCCGACGCCGTCGGCCTCCCGGAGCTCGTCCTCGCTCGCGGTCATCACCGCCTCGACGCTCCCGAACTCGGCGAGCAGCGACCGGGCGGTGACGGGGCCGATCTCGGCGATGGCGGAGACGACGTACTCCTGTTGTTCCCCGAGCGTCTTGGTCCCTTTCTCGCCGTGGACGGAGACCTCCCGCCGGCTCACCTCCTGTTCGCGGGCCGCGATCGTCGCGAGCAGCTCGGTCGTGTCGGCCTCGCTTTCGGTGTGGAGGACGCTCGCGCCGAAGTCGATCGCGAGGCTCGCGAGCGCTCCCCGGATCGCGTTCGGGTGGACGTCCCGTTGCTCGTAGATCCCCTCGCCCTCGACGACGACGACCGGTCGGGCGTAGCTGCGGGCCATCGCCCCGACCTGTTCGAACACCGACCGGTCGCCACCGACCAGCGAGTCGACGAAGTCCGCGACCGACTTTCGCTCGACGGCGACCCGATCCGAGAGGACGTAGTCGCCGACCTCGAGGGTCTCGAGGCGGGTCTCGTACTCCTCCCGACGGGAGAGCTCGCGGGCGATGTCGGCGTCCATCTCCCGTCGGTCGGCGACGACCTCTATCGTCCC
This sequence comes from Natrialbaceae archaeon Tc-Br11_E2g8, assembly GCA_001564115.1. Lineage (GTDB taxonomy): Archaea > Halobacteriota > Halobacteria > Halobacteriales > Natrialbaceae > Tc-Br11-E2g8. The sequence goes on from LKNG01000024.1 coordinate 15,854, forward strand.
GTCGTCGGCCTCGGGAGCCTCGACGTCGGCGTTCGGTTCGTCGTCGGGGTCCGCCTTTGGTCCGTCCCGGGGGCCGGTGTTCGGTTCGTCCTCAGCGTCGACGTCCGGCCCGTCCCCGGAGTCCGTATCGTCGTCCGGCCCGTCCCCGGAGTCCGTATCGTCGTCCGGCCCGTCCCCGGGATCGACGTTCGGTTCGTCCCCATCGTCACCGCCGTACGCGACCGCGGCGTCACCGTCGGGCCCGACCGCGGCGCCGAAGGCTTCGAGGCCGGGCTGAACCCCCTCCTTTCGGCTCGAAATCTCGGCTCCGTCTCCGGGTTCTTCGGGTCCGTCGTTCACTTCCGGTTCGCTCCCGAACGCCGCGAGCGAGCGCTGATCGTCGTCGAGTTCGGCCTCGATCTCCCCGGCGACGCCTTTCAGCGCCCGGAGCTCGTTTTCCATCTCCTTCTCCCGGCGTCGTGAGATCCAGAAGTACGCCTCGTCGCGGGTGTCCTCGGCCATCAGGACGACCACCCGTCCCTCCGATCCCCGACCGGTGCGACCTTTCCGCTGGATCGAGCGGATCGCGGTCGGAACGGGCTCGTAGAAACAGACGAGGTCGACCTCGGGGACGTCCAGTCCCTCCTCGGCGACCGAGGTCGAGACGAGCACCTCGAACTCGCCGGCCCGGAACTCCTCGAGGACCGCCGTCTGCTGGCTCTGGGTCATCCCGTCGCTCCCTTCGCGGTCGCCCTGGCCGACAAAGCGCCGGACGTCGAAGCTCGCCGAGAGAAACTCGGTGAGTGCCTCCGCGGTGTCACGGGACTCGGTGAAGACGATCACTCGTTCGCCACCCTCGAGACCGAGGGTCTCGGCGAGCAGCATCCTGGTCTTCCGGTACTTCGGGTGGAGCTGGTCGAACGACTCGGCTTTCCGCATCGCCTCCCGGACGCGGGGGTCGGAGACCATCCGCTGGCTGGCCTTCGACGCCCCGGAGGTCCGGGCCTGGTTGCGCTGGCGCTCGAAGTACCGCCGGAGCGCCTCGACGCTCTGGGTTTCGACCAGCGTGACCGCCTGACGCAGCTTCATCACCTCCGCGTGGACGGACATCCCCTCGTATCCCTCCGACTGGTCGTTGGCGATCAGCTTCTGGAGCTCCCCGCGCATCCGGTTGAGGTCCTTCTGGGACTGATCCGGGCGCGTCGAGCGGGCGATCCCCAGCTCCTTCAGCGTCTCCAGTCGGTCGGTGATCACCTCGTTGAGCGCGTCCCTGATCTCGAGGACCTCCTCGGGGAGTTCGATTCGCTCCCACTCGACGTCGGTGTCGTGGGTGAACTCGGCGACGTCGGCATCCTCCTCGGTCATCACCTCGACCTCGCGAATTCCGAGGTTCTCACAGACCTCGAGGATCGCCTCCTCGTCGCCGCCGGGGGAGGCGCTCATCCCGGTCACCAGCGGCTCCTCGGCGTCGGCGTGGTAGCGCTCGGCGATGTAGTTGTACGCGTAGTCGCCGGTGGCACGGTGACACTCGTCGAAGGTGAGGTGGGTGACGTCCGCGAGCGAGAGCCGCGAGCCGACGAGGTCGTTCTCGATCACCTGCGGGGTCGCCATCACGACCGTCGCCCCCTCCCACAGCGCCGCGCGGTCCTCGGGGCTGACGTCGCCGGTGAAGACGACGATCTCCTCGTCGGGGATCTCCAGGGCCTCCCGGTAGAAGTCGGCGTGCTGGGCGACCAGCGGCTTCGTCGGTGCGAGCATCAACGCCTTCCCGCCGACCTCCTGGAGCCGGCGGGCGGTCACCAGCAGGCTCACCGTCGTCTTGCCGAGCCCCGTCGGCAGGCAGACGAGGGTGTGGTCGGTCGCGGCCGTTCCGGCGAGCTGGAGCTGGTAGAGCCGACGCTCCAGGACCCCCGGCTCGAGCAACGGGTGGTCGATCGCCGGCGGCTCCTCGTCCGTCGTGGCCATCGACGAGGGATTCGGGAGCGTCGCTGTTAAGGGTTCCCGAACCGCGGTGAAAGTGCTTTCGCCGCCTCGCGAAACGAAGTGCTTTCGCCGCCTCGCGAAACGAAGTGCTTTCGCCGCCTCGCGAAACGTTTTCTACCGGGCACACCCACGTGGAGCCGTGACGACGTCCGATATCTCCGAGCTCACCCCCCGCGAGCGGGCACGCATCGTCAAGACGGCCGTCGCACCCCGGCCGATCGCCTGGATCGGAACGACGAGCGCCGACGGCGTCGACAACCTCGCGCCGTTCTCGGCGTACAACTACGTCTCATCGGCCGAGCCCGTGGTCGCCTTCAGCGCCCCCTTCGCCGACCGCGAGGAGCTGAAAGACACCCCACGGAACGTCCTCGAGACCGGCGAGTTCGCGGTCAACGTCGCCACGGAGGCGTTGGCGGAGGAGATGGACGCCTCCTCGGCCTCGATCGACTCCGCCGAGAGCGAGTTCGAGTTCGCGGGCGTCGAGCGTGCCGACTGCGTGACGATCGACGCACCGCGGGTCGCCGACGCCGAGGTGACCATGGAGTGTACCCTCTACGGGACGATGCGGGTCCACGACCGCCTGCTGACCCTCGGGGACGTCCGGTACGTCCACGTCTCCGAGGACGTCCGGACCGACGGGAAGATCGACGCGACGAAGCTCGCGAACGTGGGCCGGCTCGGGGGGCCGTACTACACCGACAGCGAACCGATGGATCTCGAACGGCAGTTCTGAGCCGGCTCCGGCCGGCTACAGGGGTCGGATCCGCCAAATCCAGTCGAGTCCAGACCCCGGATCCGCCGAATCCAACGGTCAGACCCGTCGCAGCCGGCGTCGTCCGACGCGGGCGAACACCGCCCGGAAGACCCGATCGGCGAGCGACAGCGAGTAGATGAACGTGATCGGGAGCAGATACCACAGGCCCACCAGAAACAGCTCGGGGACGAGCGGGAAGACGACCAGGAACAGCGCCGCGGCCGCCGCGACGACGACGAGCCCGGAGGCGGCCATCCCGGCGCCGGCGGCCGTGACCGCCGGCAGCCGCAGGGGTGGCTTCAGCTCGTAGCCCGCCTCGGCCGTCCACCTGACGAACCCGCGTTCCCTGAGCCAGCGGTCGTACGTCTCCCCCTCGAGGTCGGGGACGTACCGTCCCCGTTCGTACCTGATGGGCATTCGGGCACAGTGGAAGCGTTCGATCGGCCGTCCGTCGAGGGCCTCCCGCAGCGTGGCGAACGCCGACCCCTCGTACTCCGCCGAGGTCCGCGGGATCGGGAAATAGGTGTCCCAGCGGTCGCCGTCGACGGTCACGTCGAGCCGGACGTACTCCTCGGCGTCGACCAGCTCGAGGGGATCCTCGACACCCTCGGAGGGCGGTGTGGCCTCGAGGACGGCGTTCGCGGCCGAACGGGAATCGGTGCCGACCGATCGGGAATCGGCGTCGGCCGGTCGGGGATCGGCGTCGGCCGGTCGGGGATCGGCGTCGGTCGGTCGGGAATCGGTGTCGGCCAGTTGGAGATCGGTGTCGGTCGGTCGGGAGTCGCCGTCGACCGGGTCACGGGAGCCGGAGGGAGCCATCCGCTGGGTGCAGGTCTCCCC
>LKNG01000025.1 GCA_001564115.1 Natrialbaceae archaeon Tc-Br11_E2g8
CGCCGGTCGTCACGCGGACGCCAGCGTGGGCCAGCGCCGACCGGAGTCGCTCCTCGAGGCGGATCCCCGGGACGCTCGGCGGGCTACCGGGAATCTCGAAGACAGCCACCCCGAGTCGTTCCGCGAGGTCGCGACGGACGACCTCGTCGTGGTCGACGCCCAGAAGTGCCGGGAAGCCGACGCGAGCGGCTCCGTCCAGCTCGACACGCACCCGCTCGGCCAGCGCCGCTCGGCTCGGGACTCCCTCGACGCGCTCGTCGAGGTCGAGCGCCCGTGCGTGGCGGGTGATCGCCGCGTCGTCACACTCGATGCTGGGGAACTGAACGGTCACCCCCCGAACGCGAAACGGGACACCCGTCGCCTCGAGTGACGCCGCCGCGAGCGGCGCGTCGAACCCTGGCAGCCGCTCGAAGCCGACCAGCAGCGTGTCCCGTGGATCGCTCGCGAGACCCGGGGCGACGCTCGCGGGGTACCGCGCGGTCGGTTTGATCGAGCCACCGGCCGTCGGGACGAGGGCGTTCGCGTCGGTGTGTGCGCCCGCGTAGGCGTCGCCGACCACCGCGTCGAACACGGAAAGCGCCTCCCGTACCGCCCGCCGGCCGACGCGCTCGTACGGATGGCCCGCCGGCAGGTCCGTGAGATGCTCGAACGGCTCCACGATCGGCCCCTCGCCGTCGGGCGTGTACCCGAGGAGGTCGATCAGCCCGCTGGCCGACCGGAGCGTGCTCCCCTCGTTCGAGACGAGCCTGACCCGGAGGTCCCGTTCCGCGGCCGACAGCGCGGCGATCGAGCCCGCGAGCCCACCCCCGACCACCAGGACGTCGTCCTCGATGGCCACTACCGGCCACCTCCGTCCGTCCGCCGTCCGCCGCCCACTCCGGCCGGCTCGTGGGTCACTGCCGGCCACCCCCGTCCGGTCGGCGCTGGCCCGCGTCGAAGTCGTCGAACTCGATCGAGCCGTCGGCCGCCGCCGGGTCGCCGTCGCGGTTCATCGTCGCCGCCCCGAGCGCGTAGTTCAGGGCTGCCTGGGAGAGCCCCATCCCCCAGAGGGCGTGGCGCTGGCCCCGCCAGCGCTCTTCGAGCAGCTCGTCGAGGGCGGCCCGGACGGTCGGCTCGTCGTATCTGGGGTGGAGCTCGGCGGCCATCCCGCGGGCACAGAACCCTCCCTGACAGTTCCCCATCGACGCCCGGGTTCGGATCCTGACGGCGTTGAGGTCCGAACCGGCGTCCTCGATCGCGTCCCGAAGCTCGGCGCGGGTGACGGCCTCACACTCACAGACCACGGGGTTCGGACCGTCGACATCGAGTACCTCCCGGCTCCGGCTCCCGAGGCGCTGTCGGCTCCGCCGGGCGACCGGCGACCGGAGCCCGAACCGGTCCATCTCCGCCTCGAGGGCCGCCGGCTCCTCGCTTCCGGGCAGGGGCTCCTCGGCGGTCGAGGCAGACGTGTCGACGCCGAGTTCGGCACAGACGTGGTCGGCGATCCGTTCGGCCATCAGCCGGTAGGTCGTCAGCTTGCCGCCGACGATCGTCGCCATCCCGTCGACCCCGTCGCGGTCGGCGTGATCGAGCAGGAAGAACTGCCGGGTGACGTCGGTCGGATCCTCGGTTCCCCGTCCGGGTGGCTCGTACAGCGGCCGGACGCCCCAGAACGACCGGATGATTCGGGCGTCGGCGAGCGCGGGGACCAGCTTCGAGAGCTCCTCGATAAGCAGGTCGATCTCCCAGCCCTCCTCCGGGTAGTCGTCGGGGTCGTCGACCTCGACGTCCGTCGTGCCGAGGATCGCCGTCGTCTCGTGGGGGACGAGGATGTCCGCGTCGCCTTTCGGCCGACAGGCGTTTACCACCGTGTCGACCTCCCGGACGTTCGTGATCGCCATCGCTCCCTTCGAGGGACGGACGCCGACTTCGAGATCGGCCATCGCCGCCAGCTGCCCGGCCCACGGCCCCGTCGCGTTGACGACGTACTCCGCGGTGATCCGCTCGAGGCTTCCCGAACGGCCGTGGACGCGGCTCCCGGGACCGGACTCGTGGCGGACCTCGACGCCGATCACCTCCTCGCCTTCCCGGAGGACGTCGACCACCTCGGTCCAGGTCTCGATTCGTGCGCCGTGGGCCGTCGCGTCCCGGGCGTTCGCCACACAGAGCCGGAACGGGTCGATCGCCGCGTCGGGTACCGCGATCGCCCGCTCGACGTCGGCGGCGAGCGCCGGCTCGCGCTCGCGGGCCTCCCGGCCGGAGAGGACCGTCGTCGGGATCCCCGCGTCCCGGCAGCCGGCGAGTTTCTCCTCGAAGTACCCACCGGCGTCCCCGCGGTCGACGAACAGTCCGCCGGTCTCCTCCACACAGTGGCCGGCGATCTCCCGGAGGATCCGGTTCTCGGCGATACACTCCCGGGCGCTCGTCCGATCGGCGACGGCGTACCGTCCGCCGCTGTGGAGCAGGCCGTGCATCCGCCCCGTCGTGCCGTGGGTGAGGTTCCCCCGCTCTACGAGGGTCACCGCGAGCCCCCTGCGGGCGAGGTCACGGGCGACCCCACAGCCGGTCGACCCCCCGCCGATCACGAGGACTTCGGTGTCACGTCCCATCTACGGCCCGGAGTGAGGTCGCCGGCGTCTTTACCCTGTCGTCGCCCACGGGGGACGTTCCACCCCACACTGGAGGGAGTCACGCTCGATATCTGGCTTTCTACGTCCGACGGCTGGAACCACTCCCGACGGCAGCAACCACATCCGACGGCTGGAACCACTCCCGACGGCAGCAACCACATCCGACGGCTGGAAACGCTTTTTCCGTGTCGGTCCGTCGTGGCGCCAACCGAGGGCCATGACCGAGGACAGCTACGTCGGCGCGATCGATCAGGGAACGACCGGGACGCGGTTCGTGCTGTTCGACCGGGCGGGACGGATCGTCTCGACGGCCTACCAGCGACACGAACAGCGCTACCCCGAACCCGGCTGGGTCGAACACGACCTCCGGGAGATCCGGGAGAACGCGACGGCAGTCGTCGAGGCCGCGCTCGCCGAGGCGGGGGTCGGCGGCGACGCGCTCGCGGCCATCGGAATCGCCAACCAGCGGGAGACGACGGCCCTCTGGGACCGGGAGACCGGCGAACCCGTCGCCGACGCGATCGTCTGGCAGGACCGCCGGACGACCGCACGGATCGAGGAGCTCGAGGAGGCCGGGCTCGCGGGGACCATCCGGTCGAAGACGGGGCTCGAACCGGACGCCTACTTCTCGGCGAGCAAACTCGAGTGGCTGCTCGAACACGGCGACCCGATCCGGACCGACCGCGGGGAGACGTCCTCGCTTCGCGAGCGCGCGGCGGCGGGGGAGCTCGCGTTCGGGACGATAGACAGCTGGCTGATCCACTCGCTGACCGGCGAGCACGTCACCGACGTCACGAACGCCTCCCGGACGATGCTGTACGACATCCACGCCGGGGAGTGGGACGAGGAGCTCCTGGAGCTGTTCGGCGTCCCGCGAGCCTGTCTCCCCGAGGTCAGGCCCTCGATCGACGAACGGGAGTACGGTCGGACCGACCCCGACGGCTTTCTCGGCGCCGCCGTCCCCGTGGCGGCCGCGCTCGGGGACCAGCAGGCGGCGCTTTTCGGCCAGGGCTGTTTCGATCCCGGGGAGGCGAAAAACACCTACGGGACGGGGAGTTTCCTGTTGCTCAACACCGGCACCGACCCCGTCGACGGCGACGGCTTGCTGACGACGGTCGCCTACGGACGGACCGGCGACCCCCTCCGCTACGCCCTCGAGGGATCGATCTTCGTCACGGGCGCGGCGATCGAGTGGCTCGCCGACGTCGGACTGATCGGGGAGCCGGCGGAGACCGAACGGCTCGCCAGACGCGTCGAGTCGACCGACGGCGTCTACCTCGTCCCCGCGTTCGCGGGTCTCGGTGCCCCCCACTGGGACGGGCGCGCCAGGGGGACGATCGTCGGGATGAGCCGGGGCACCCGTCGGGAACACCTCGTCCGGGCGGCCCTGGAGTCGATCGCCTACCGGACCCGCGACGTCGTGGAGGCGATGGAGGTTGCGACCGACCTCGAGATCCGGTCGCTGAACGTCGACGGCGGCGCGGTGAAAAACGACTTTCTCTGTCAGCTCCAGGCCGACCTCGTCGGCTCGCGGATCGTCAGACCGGTCGTCGACGAGACGACCGCGCTCGGGGCGGCGTACGCCGCGGGGCTGGCCGTCGGCTACTGGACCGATCTCGAGGAGCTGCGGGCCAACCGCCGGATCGACCGGACGTTCGAGCCGGAGCTGGCGACGGCGGAAGCCGATCGACGGTACTCGCGGTGGGTAGACGCCGTCGAACGTGCCCGCGACTGGGCGAGAGACCGATGAGTTCGTTCCAGCCGTCCCCGGTGTTCCAGGGGGAAGTCCCCGAGTACGGAGCACACGTTCGGCGTCACTGACTTCTCCCGTGAGTTCGGTCGTGGGAGTGAGTTCGGTCGTGGGAGTGAGTTCGGTCGTGGGAGTGAGTTCGGTCGTGGGAGTGAGTTCGGTCGTGGGAGCACGTCACAACTCGATCCGTTCGGTCTGTTCGACCGGGTCGCCGTCGTTCCAATCCATGAGCCGCGGTTCCTCCTCGAGGACGAGATACGTCGTTTCGTCGGCCACCCACGAACCGCTGTTTGCGACGGATCCGTCGGCGCTGATCGCAGCGTGGTGGGTGTGGCCCGTACAGATCACGTCGACGTCCGTATTTTCCCGGACGTATCGCCGTGCGTCACGATACTGTTCGCGTACGTTACACTCGGTCTGGCACCGATCCATCCGCGCGACCCTGTCCTCTAACCGTCCGCGGGTGATCCTGTCGCTGTACAGCTTGAACGCGGTTTTGAGCGCCGACAGACGCGAGCGCGCGTCGGTGTACATCGCCCACTTCTGTGAGAAGGTCGCACCGACGACGTCGTCGCTCACCAGCGCGAGCTTATCGAAATACCACGGGTCCTGGAGCGGATCGAACTGATGACCGTGCAGGAACGCGTACGACGTCGGTCCGTATTCGAGCGTCAACTCGGGATAGTAATCCGTCTCGTAGAACTCCCGTCGGCCCGCATCGACGTCTTTCCGGGCGTACCAGTCGTGGTTGCCAAGCACGTAGTGGACGTCGATGCCCGCCTCGTGGCACTCCTCGAACGCCGTGAACACGTCGAAGTCGTCCCGCGTGACCGACCGCATATCCCGCCTCCAGAAGTCCTCGATGTCCCCGTTGAGGACGAGTTGTGTCGGTTGGAGTTCGTCTCGCACGTAGGTGAGAAACTCCACGAACGACTCCCGGTTGGCGTACACTGGCCCCATGTCCTCGGTTCCCAGGTGGATATCGGAGACGACCACGATCATCTGTGTAGTCGATACGACGTACGTTACTGTGAGATAATAAAGAGTACCGGGGACTCTGTGTCGAAAACAGGGCGCGTCCGTTGTGCGCTAGTCTGAAATGACAGTGAGGTGACCGTCACTTCGTTAGACCGGCGAGAGCCGATGGTAAAGAGATAAAGGAACGAACGATAGATTGCTCGAATATAACGGAATCTGATGCAGGGGATCCCAACGGTCAGCTGGGTGGATTACGTAGGTGATAAGTCGGGAGTCGGAATCTCCCTTGTAGCCGCTTTGCTCGTTCTCTCAGGAGGGGTCCTTCTCGTAGGACCGAGTTGGCAGCCATCGAGTCGGCTCCTTCTCTTTCGCAGTCTGTTCGTGCTCGGGCTGCCGGCGATCCTCCTTATCGGTGGAATACTCCTCAGGTGGCGTGACCTACCCGATGTTGTGGGACTGTGGGCGTTCACCGGCTATCTCGGCGCGCTTTTATTTGCAGCGATGGTCACTGCCGGCGCCCTCCCGATCGCTCAAACCACCGTCCAGACGGCCCACCCGTGGAGCAAGGTCGAGGTGGTCCTTCGTAATGCCAACGTCGGCGGACTCTTTGGATTCGTCTCGGGTGCGGCCTACGGACAGCTGATCCATACGCGGCGGATACGGGCAGAGCTGGAACGGAAGACGGACGCACTCGAACGCCAGCGTGATAGTCTGGAGTTGCTCAACGACGTCGTCCGTCACGACATCCGAAACGATCTCCAGCTCGTGACGGCCTACGCTGAACTACTCGAAGATCACGTCGACGAAGACGGGAAAGCGCATCTCGAGACGGTACAAAAGAGCTCGTCGAACGCGGTCGACCTTACGACGACTGCGCGCGATCTCGCCGACGTGATGCTCCAGTCCGAGCGGGAGCTACAGCCAGTCGACGTGGGATCGGTTCTCGCCGAGGAGGTCGAGGAGGCGCGCACTTCGTTCCCCGACGCCGACATCAGTGTGGAAGGATCGGTACCACAGGTGGTTGTCGAGGCTGACGAGTTCGCAGAGTCGGTGTTCAAAAATCTGCTGACCAACGCGGTTCAACACAACGACGATGATCACCCCGAGGTGACGGTCTCAGTCGAACAGACCGGGGATCACCTCGAAGTACGGTTCGCCGACAACGGACCGGGCGTTCCGGATTTACAGAAAGCGGATATCTTCGGGAGAGACGAAAAGGGCCTCGAAAGCGAGGGAACCGGAATCGGTCTCTATCTGGTCCGGTCACTGATGGATGCCTACAGTGGTGACGTGTGGGTCGAAGACAACGATCCGATCGGAGCCGTCTTCGTCGTCCGGTTTCCGATCAGCCGATAACTGTTCACAACGGAGAGAACTGGTCGGTCCACCAGCAACTCCGTTACGTCGAGGAGGATCGACCGCTGGCTACGAACGCTCCACTTGCACGCCGACTCCAATATATCCGTTATCTACCACGCTGGAACGTGTGAGAGGGCACGCCCCCTGCGAATCCCCCACCGAAAACCCGAGTGAGTTCCCGGTCAGGCCCGCATGTGGCCGGAGGGATCCCCGATCGAATCCGCAGTGGCCGGAAGAAGGTCCGACCGCCCCGTCAGAGCCGGCTCGGCGCGACCGCCTCGATCGTCCGTTCGACGTCCGCCCCGTCGAGCCCGTCGGGGATCGAGACGATCGGGAGGTCGACGACGGAGTCGTCGAGCAGTTCGTGGAGTTTCTCGCGGGCGGACTCCGGCCCGCCCGCACAGGAGAGGTCCTCGACCACCTCGTCGGTGACCGCCGCGCGGGCCCCGTCGCGGTCGCCCGCCCGCCAGCGCTCGGCGATCTCAGTAGCCACCGCCGGATGCGCCGAACCCACGGCCCGCTCGTAGCCGGGTCCGGAGCCGACGTAGTAGGCGATCGAGCCGCGGACCGCCTCGCGGGCGCGGTCGGGGTCGTCGGCGACGGCGACGTGGATCCAGGGGGCGACGGTGATCCGGTCGGGCTCCCGTCCGGCCTCCCGGGCCGCGTCGGCGACGCGCTCGAACGCCGAATCGAGCCGCGAGATCGGGACGTTGTTGGGCATCCAGCCGTCACAGAGTCGTCCGGTCAGCCGCCGGTTGGCGGGGCCGAGGGCGGCGTTGAACACCGGTACGTGGGCGTCGAGGGCGGGAACGTCCTCGACGGAAAAGAGCTCGCCGTCGTAATCGACCCGACCGTCGCCGGTCAGCGCCCGGACGAGCTCGACGGCCTCGTGGGTCCGCCGGATCGGCCGTTCGAAGGCCATCCCGTGGAGCCCCTCGATAGCGGTCGGCGTGCTGACGCCGACGCCGAGGCGAAACCGGCCGTCGGAGAGCCGCGCGAGGGAGTTCGCAGTCATCGCGAGCACCGCCGGCGTCCGCGAGTAGACGTTGACGATGCCGGTCCCCAGCCGCAGCTCCGAGGTTTCGTGGGCCACGACCGAGAGATCCACGACGGCGTTCTCGCCCCAGAGCTCGCCGATCCACACCGACTCGTAACCGAGGGACTCGGCGGTGGTCGCCACGCTCGCACGATCGGTGCCGTCTATCTCGGGGAGGACGAGGCCGACTGCCATCGGCTCACCTGGGACGGCTGGAGACAAAGTCGCTTGGGTGCGCCGGGCTCGCGATCCGGCAACGGCGTTCGGGATGAACGGCCTTTTTGTCGGCCCGCTTCAGGGTTCAAAGGCCAGTGAACGAACGGAAAGGCGTCGACATGACGACGGGGGCGATCTCCCCGAAGCTCGTCCACCTAGCCTGGCCGCTCGTGCTCGGCAACCTCCTGCAGACGTTTTACAACCTCGCGGATATGTTCTGGGTCGGCCGGGTGAGCTCGGAGGCCGTGGCCGCCGTCTCGCTCATGTTCCCGCTGTCGTGGATGTTCGTCTCGACGGCGATGGGGCTGACGGCGGCGACGATCGCGCTCGTCTCCCAGCACGTCGGCGCGGACGACCAACGTGCGGCCGATCGGGTCGTCGGTCAGACGATCCTGCTCGCCCTCGCCGTCTCGACGGCTCTCGCCGCCGTCGGTCTCTACTTCCGCCGGCCGCTGCTCGAGCTCATCGGCGCGCAGGATCGGGTGTTCGTCGAGGCGCTCGCGTACATCGAGGTCATCTTCCTCGCCCTGCCGCTGACCTTCCTCTTTTTCGCGTTTCGCTCCTCGCTGCAGGGTGCCGGGGACACGAAGACGGCGATGTGGCTGGTGGTGATCTCCGCCGGAATCAACGTCGTCCTCGATCCCTTCTTCATCCTCGGCTGGGGGCCGTTCCCGGAGATGGGGACTCGAGGGGCGGCCGTGGCGACGTTCGTCGCCCGGGCGTTCGCCACCGTCGCCGGGATCTACATCCTGCTGGACGGACGGTACGGCGTCCGGCTCCGGCTCGGCGACCTGCGGCCGAACCTCCGGATCCAGCGTCGGCTGATCGACATCGGCTATCCGGCGACGCTGGACGGCTGGGCGCGTAGCTTCGCGGCGGTGGCGATGGCGGGTTTCGTCGCCCGGTTCGGACCGGCCGCGACCGCAGCCTACGGCATCGGCGTGCGGTACATGTCCGTCACGTGGTCGGTCGCCGGCGCCGTCGGCGACGCGACCGCGACCGGCGTCGGTCAGAACCTCGGTGCGAAAACCCCAGACCGGGCAGCCAGGGTCGCCTGGGTCGCCACCGCGGGGACGATGGCGATGATCGGGGCCGTCGTCCTCGTCCTGCTCGCGTTCCCCGCACAGGCGATGGCGATCTTCGTCGACGACGCCGACGTGATCGCCGAGGGCGTCGTCTTCCTGCGGATCATGGCCCCGTTCTGGGCGCTGTTCGCCGGCGTGATGGTGCTCCAGGGCGGCTTCCGTGGGGCCGGAAACACCCGGGAGGCGATGGTCCTCTCTATACTCTCGCGGTGGGTGTTCCGGGTCCCCGTCGCGCTCGTGCTCGCGTTCACGGCCGTTACGATCCCGTACACGGCGATCACGGTGCCGACCGTCGCCGCGATCGATCTCGGCGTGGCCGGGATCTGGTGGGCGTTCTCCTTCGGGATGGCCGCCTCGTTCGTCCTCGCGGTCGCCTGGTTCCGCCTTGGCACCTGGCGGGAGTCCGTCGTCGAAGAGGGGCCGCCGCCGGGCCGAGCCGAGATTCCCGAGAAGGATGTGGAGTTCATCGACGACTGAGTGAATCAGCGACGACTCAAGAAGGCCCCGAGTGAATCCCCGTCGGCTACCGAAAGCGCCGACGGTCGAAGGAATCCCCGTCGGCTACCGAAAGCGCCGACGGTCGAAGGAATCCCCGTCGGCTACCGAAACGGTCCCAGACGGACGACGGAGACCGGGAGCGAAAACGGCCGGAGCCGTCTCAGGAGGTGAGCACGGCGCGGAGCGCGAACAGCGCGTTCCCCTTGCGCTCGCGGATCCGCCGATAGAAATACGAGAGCCAGCGGTTTCCGTAGGGGACGTACTGGTAGACCGGACGGGACTCGGCGAGTTCGTACTGGGCGGTCTCGCGGACCCCCATCAGCATCTGGACCTCGTAGGGCGTCCCGTACTCGTCGTGACACTCCTCGGCGAGGGCGATCATCTCCGGGTCGTGGCTGGCGACGGCGACGCCGTCGTCGAACGTCTCGAACGCCTGCCGGATACAGGCCCGGAATGCGTCGTCGATCGCTTTCTTCGAGGTGTGTGCGATCGCCGACGGTTCGTCGTAGGCGCCTTTCACGAGACGGACTTTCCCCGGGAGCTCGGCGAGCCGGTCGAGATCCGATCGGGTCCGTTCGAGGTTCGCCTGGACGCAGACGCCGACGTCGCCGTCGGTCGCCCGCGCGTGGTGCTCGAACGCGTCGAGAGTGACGTTCGTCGTCGTGTGATCTTCCATGTCGATCCAGACGAAGACGTCGTGTTCCTGGCCGGCCGCCACGATTCGTTCGAGATGCCCTTCGAAGACGTCCGCGCCGAGGTCGAGGCCGAGCTGTGAGGGTTTCACCGAGATGCAGGCGTCGAGGTCGGCGGCGGCGATGTCCTGGACGAGAGTGACGTACTCCTCGGCGTCGGCCGTCGCGTCCGCCGGCTCCTCGTAGTGTTCCCCGAGCAGGTTCAGAATGCCCCCGACGTTCCGTTCGTTCAGGCCGGCGACGTGGGTTATCGCCGTCGCCGGTACTTCCCCGGCGACGAAACTTCGTGCGATCGGCGGGATCATGTCGGAGGGTTAGATCGGACGCACCTAAGCGTTGACCCGACCATACTCGGCGGCCGAGGACCGCGCCCACTCGAGGCTGTCGACGGCAATCGTCTCCCCCTCGAGGGTGATCGTCGACGACAGTGTTCCCTCTGAGGCTGGTCGACGACGACCGTACCCCATCGTGGCCTGTGGCCGAACCCACGCGACGGGCCGACTGTCAGAAAGACAGTCACGAGTACGGGACGGTTTCCCGGATTCACGGGGAGCCTACCTTCGTTAGCTCGGAGTAAACGCGTCGTCGTTCAGGGGAACTGACTGCCCTCCTTTTCCCCAGTGGCCCCCGAGTCGGGGTTGCACATGGACGTATCAAGGCGGACGACGTTGCGCGGACTGGGAGCTGCCGGCGCCGCACTGGCGGTTACCGGGTCGGCGCTTTCCGTAGGCGCGGCTGAACACGACGACCGAGAAGAAGAAGACGACGAGGAACCGGCCCCGAACGGCGTCGGGGCGGTCCGGGTGGGACACTACTCCCCGGACGCACCGAACGTCGACGTCTACGTCGACGGCGACAGAGTCGTCGCGGATCTGGGCTACCGGGAGGTCACACCGTACCTGGAGATCGAACCGGGGACCTACACCGTGACGGTGACCGCCGCCGACGATGCCGAAACCGTCGCCTTCGAGGGCGATGTCGAGTTCGGCGAGGCGTTCCACACGGTGGCAGCGACGGGCGAACTCGAAGAGAACACGTTTCAGCCACGGGTGCTGGTCGACGCGGGATCGGCACTGATCCGGGTCGTCCACGCGTCGCCGGACGCGCCGGCCGTCCAGATCACCCCCGAAGGCGCCGACGAGGCGCTGTTCCCGTACATCGCACCCGGCACGGAGACCGACTACGTCGCCGTTCCGGCTGGCGCGGCCGCACTCGAGATTTCGCCGGCCGACGTCGAGGACGACGATCCGGAGGCTGAAAACGACGAGACGGAAGCCGAAAACGGCGAACAAAACGGTGAGGGCGCGGATATGGACGACGAGGAGGACGACGTCGTCGCGACCGTCGACGTCGACCTCGAGACCGGCTTCGCCTACAGCGCGTTCGCCGTCGGCTACCTCGAGCCCCCCGAGGACGCGGACGACCGCGAGTTCGAGGTCCTCCTCGAGGTCGACGGCCCGGAGCCCGAGGAGAGCCCCGACGAGGTTCCCGAGGAACCCGAACCCGACGAGGAGATGGACGACGAGGAGATGGACGACGAGGAGGAGGACGATCACGACGAGGAGATGGACGAGGAGGAGGACGATCACGACGAGGAGATGGACGACGAAGACGACTACGACGACGAGAGGAAAGACGAGAAGAACGACGAAGACGAGTACTGATCGACCACGACGAGGCCGTGTCGGGAGCCCGGCCGGTCCACTGAGGCCGGTTCGCGACCGGTCCACAGGCCGGTTCGCGACCGGTCCACTGAGGCCGGTTACCGCCCGAAGAGAGCATAGAACGGGCCGCTCCCGGGACGACGATCACGCGGATGCGCTTTTTTCACGTCGGTACGGACTGTGATGAGTCTCCACGGGTCGCGGGACCGCGACCTATCGACCGGCGGTCAGCCACAGCAGACCGTACGAGGCCGCGACCTACCGGTTGGACCGCCGTGAGGATCGGTAGAACCATCCGACCGTCGGTCGAACCGGCGGGCGATGCCCTCCAGTCTAGCCCCGTCGATCCGACGGACCGACCGAACCGAAGCGCGGCCGACCGGCGGAGCCGTCGAGCCATGAACGACGTCGCCTTCATCCCGCTTCTGGAACGGTCCTGGAAGCGGGCGACTGGTGGTCTGTTGCCGCTGGTCGTCGTCCCGATCGCCACCGGGTTGCTCGCCGTCGACGAACTCGAGGCCACCCTCGCCCACGACGGGATCCACCTCGGGGTCGAGTTCGCCTTTCCCGCGATGATCGTCGACGTCTGGACGTTCGTCTCGACGCCGAACCCGGATGGAGTGAGCGTCTCGCCGTCGCTGTGGCTCGTGCCGGTCGTGGTCCTCGTCCACGCGATTCTCGGGGCGGGATACCTCGGGAGCATCCGGGACGGTCTCGAGGCGGAGTCCATCGACTTCCTCGCGAACGTCTCCAGGTACGGCGTCCGGATCCTCGGCTACGTCCTCGCGGTCTACGCGTTGCTGGTCCCGGTTGCTCTCCTCGCTCTCGTCGATCCCGGCGTGGCGGTCGTCGCCGTCCTGCTCGGAATTCCGGTCGGATCGGTGCTGTGGTATCTCTTTTTCGCCACGCCGTATCTCGTCGTGTTGCTCGACGTCTCGCTTCTCGACGCCGCCGCCCGGAGCTACGCGCTGGCGATCCAAGGTGGGGCGTACTTCGAGTACGCGATCAAGTACTTCGGCTTCGTGCTCGTGAGCTCCGTCGTCGTCAGCCTGGTCGCGGTCAACCTCCCGCTCGTCGGCATCTTCCTCGCGCTGGTCGGCACCGCACCGCTCGCGTTGACCCTGAACGTCGCCACGATGGCGATCCTCCGGGACGTCCTCCGGGGACCGGGACCGTCGGCGACGGTGTGAGCGTCGCGACCGACGATACCGCATACCTGCGTCACTCGTCTACGTACCTGCGTCACTCGTCTACGTGCTCGACGCGGACGCGAGCCCCGCCGTCGATCGCCGAGAGCGGGGACGGGTCGGGAATGCGGGCAAGCAGGTTCACCGGCGACGCCGCACGCGGCTCACCGTTCTGGCTCGCGGGCGTCGCCCCCCAGAACAGACAGAGCGCGTTTCCGGCCGGCCAGTACGCGAGTGACCCCTCGGGGACGACCTCGCGGGCGTTCTCGGAATCGGCGTCGACGGGAACGGTGAAGTAGAGCTCCTCACCCCAGCGGGCCGCCTCGCCTGCGACCGGGAGCGTCGCCGCGAGCGCCGCCCGGGTCTGGGGTGCGTCGTCGGTCCAGTTCGCCTCGAGTTCGATACCGTCGACGGTGACACGCAGGTCAGCCATACGGGACGGTACGCAAGGGTTCGATTTCAAACGTTGGCCGACGGTCGACTGCTACAGCGGAGTGGTTGGAGACGGCAGCCGTCGAATTGTGACCCGTCGCCGCACACGGTCGATCGCTTCCTCGCTCACTCGTTCGCGAGACTGCGCTCTCCCTGCGTTCAAATCGTGCCTGCCGGTTCACTCGCCGATTCGCTGGGCTCATCGGCTCGTTGCACGGGCCGGGCGCGATTTGAACACGCGACCGTCTGGTTAAAAGCCAGACGCTCTGCCGGACTGAGCTACCGGCCCTCGGTTCCCAGTACCGGCGTTTGGCGGTTAAGCGTTTCTGTTCACTCGAAGTAGGTGGCGAGCGCCGCGGCGACGACCGCCGACGGCTCCGCGTCCGAGAGGGCGGCCTCCCGTCTGAGATCCCGGTAGAGCTCCGGTGGAAGGTCGAGCTCGACGCGTCCGAGTGCCACGTCGACCTCGGCGAGAGCCGCCGCGAGCTCCTGGCCGTCGTCGACGGCGCCGACGACGTCACGGACCTCCCGGACGGTAAGCTCCCCGTCGAGAATCGCGAACGCGAGCAGGAGCCGCGACTCGCCGCTCAGACGGGCGACGTGTTTCGCTGCCGTCGGCGCGATCTCGCCCCGGGCGACCTGTCTCCTGACCGATCGGGGGAGGTCGTGGACCCGGGCCCACTTGCGGATGAACGAGACCGTGACCTCGCTCCCGCCGGCTGCACTCGCCCGCTCGGCGGCGAGCTTGTACGAGCCGACGCCCCGGACGAGTGCCGCACAGGCGGCCGCCCCCGTGAGGACGAACAGGTGGTCGTCGCTGGCGTCGGCGGCGGCGAAACGGGCGACGTGTTCGGCGGCCGACTCGAGGCTCGACGGATCGTCGGGATCGAACCGGACGGCCTCCTCGGCGTGAGCGCCGGTCACCGACTCGTCGCCCCGGACGACCGGCGCGCCGACGGGGGACTCCCTGTCGGTCGGTGGCGACACCTCGTGGCGGGAGCGTCGGTCGGGCATCTACACCCGTTATGCGCGGGGTGAACAAAAACCTCACCACCCGGCAGGCTCGCCACCGGCGATGTTTTTCTATCCGTGGCCCGTAGCGAGCCCGTGACCCTCCCGGCGACCGACTGCGACGGCCTCGAGCTTCGACGGGCCGAGCGGGCGGACCTGCTCGCGGTGTTTCGCATCGAGAGCGCCTCCTTCCCCCAGCCCTGGCCGTACGACGCCTTCGAGCGGTTCCTCGGAACGCCCGGCTTTCTCGTCGCCGAACTCGACCGGCAGGTCGTCGGTTACGTGATCGCGGACGTCGTCCGGAACCACGGCTCCCCGGTCGGCCACGTCAAAGACCTGGCCGTTCACCCCGACCGTCGGGGTCTCGGGGTGGGGTCGTCGCTGCTCTCCGCCGCGCTGTCGGCCATCGTCACCAGTGGCGCCCGGTCGGTCAGACTCGAGGTCCGCGAGTCGAACGCGCCGGCCCGGCGGCTGTATCGACGGTTCGGCTTCGACCCGTTGCGACGGGTGTCCGACTACTACGACGACGGCGAGGACGCGCTCGTCATGGTTCGGGAGCTGCCGGCCGACGCCGGCGATCGGTGAGCGTCGTCCGCCAGGCGGGCTCGTCCCGGCACGAGCGAACCGCCGTGGCGCGTGTGGCTCCGCCGGGTCGCCGTGCAGGTGCTGTACTCGGCTCGTACGGAAGACGGGGCGTGGCCGTTTTCCCATCGCCGACCGTAGGCGACGACATGGGATACGCCTGTCCGGTCTGTGGTGTCGGGACGGTCGACGACGTCCAGCTCGCGAACCACCTCGCCGTGACGGCGTCGCTCGGGCGCGAGGACCACCGCGAGTGGCTCGAGACACACGCTCCCGACTGGGGGGCGTGTCGACCGCCGGAGCTGGCCGAACGGGTCCGCGAACACGCAGACGAGATCGAGACGCCGGGCGGGGAGGCGGGGCAACCCCGATTCGAGGACGCACTCGCCGAGCGGAGCCGGGGCCGGGGCCGTGGTTCGCTCGCCGCCGACGACGGGGAGCTCGACGCCGTCCTCGAGGAGGCCCGCGAACTGACCCGACGGATGGAAGACGGGGGCGAAACCTCCTAACCGACGGAGCCCACACCGCCAGTTATGCACACGAGGGGACGGCTCGACCCCGAATCGATCGAAGAGGCCCGGGAGTGGTACGAGACCGCCGGAGTCGCCGCACAGACGACCGTCAGGGAGGTCGCCCGCGCGATGGACTTCGACGGGACGGAGTACGACGAGCGCGTCACGGGCGAGGTGGTCGAGACCGCCCGCGACGCGGTCTTCGCGAGCCTGCTGTCAGTCACTGTCGCCGATCGGGAGGAGTACGATCGGTGGCGGGCGTCCCACGAGGGGGACGTGGCCGAAGCCGGCCACCCGAACGTCGACCACGTCGCCTGGCACGTCGGGCCGGACGGAGACGCCGTCGCGGCGACGTTTCAACGGGAGGAGAACGCGGCGATCGCCACCCTCCGCAGGCAGGCGTTCGGCCGACTCTACCGGGAGCAACTCCGGGAGACGGACGTTACGGACTGATCGGGATCAGTCAACAGAAACGAAAGGGCACGATCCGTTCAGACCGCGAGCCGGAGGTCGGCGGCGAGGGGTTCGGGATCGATCGGTACCTCCCGCGCGGCGACCCGTCCGCGGTCGTACTCGATCAGCCCGGTATCGGCGAGACACGGGAGGTGGACGTGGACGAGCGTCGTCAGGACGGCGTCGGTGTCGGCGTCGGAATCGGCGATTTCGGCCGCGAGCGTTCGGGGATCGACCGGCGAGTCGCGAGTCGTGAGCACCGACAGCGCCCGCCGTCGCCGCACGTTGGCGAACGCCCGCAGGACGGGCTCGGGCGTGGACAGCAGTCGGTCGAACGTCGGTATCTCGAGGACACCAGAGACGACAGCGACACCCGTCCCGGATCGGACCACCAGTCCGACGTCCTCCAGCGCGGGGAGCGTCGAGTGAACGAGCGTCAGCCGGACCCGCCGGCGTTTCTCTCCGACGACGTCGGCGGGTCCGGTCTCCCCAACAGCGTCGACGGATCGGCCGCCCTCCTCGGCGGCGACCAGCGCCGCGAGGCGGTCGACGGGGACGGGCGCGCTGCGGTCTCCGAGGATCGCGAGCACCCGGCGTCGGCGCCCGTCGGCGAGAGTCGCGAAGAGGCGATCCACGACGTCGGGTCGGTCGTCGGGAGTCCGTGTCACCCCGAACTCTCGGACGAGGATGGACAAGAGCGTGGGACCTAATCGTTTTGGTAGCCAGTATCGAACTTTCACCGCCGGCGAACGGCTAGCGTTCGATGGATTTCGCCGTCTCGACGAACGCCGCGACGTTCTCGACCGGCGTCCGTCTGTCGACACCGTGGCCGAGGTTCAACACGTGGCCTTCGGGCCCCGCGGCCTCGACGATTTCGCGGGTCCGCTCGCGGACCGTCGCCTCGTCCCCGAGCAAGGCGGCGGGGTCGAGGTTCCCCTGGACCGGCCGGTCGCCGAGCTGTCGGCGGGCCGCGTCCATCTCGACCGTCCAGTCGAGGGCGACGACGTCGGCACCCGTCTCGGCGAGGGATTCGAGACGACCGCCCATGTTCCGGGCGAACATCACCGTCGGCGCGTCGACGCTCCCGAGGATCTCCCGGTGGAGTGGCAACAGGAACTCGCGGTAGTCCGCGGGGCCGAGCAGGCCGGCGTAGGTGTCAAAGAGCTTCACGACGTCCGCGCCGTGGTCGACCTGGTAGGCGAGGAATTCGGCGACGACGTCGGCGAACGCTTCGAGCAGCCGCCGGAACGCCTCCGGGTGGGCCGCCCGCAGCCGCCGGAGGGCCATGAAGCTCCGGGCCGGCTCGCCCTGGACGGCGTAGGCCGCGAGGGTGAACGGGCCGCCGGCGAAGCCGAGGACGGCCGCTCGCCCGTCCAGTCGCTCCGAGAGCCGTTCTAACAGCTCGCCGACGTACGGGAGCTCCTCCGCGACCGGCGTTCGCTCGCGGTGGGTGTCTTCCGGTCCCTCGACCGGGTTCTCGACGACCGGGCCGACGCCCGACTCGATGTGATACTCGAAGCCGAGGGGCTCGATCGCCGTCAGGATGTCCGAGTACATGACGACGCCGTCGGGTTCGAACCGCTCCCACGGCTGGAGGGTGATCCGTTCGGCGATATCGGGTGTCGTGATCGCCTCGTAGAAGCTGTACTCGGCCCGGATCTCCCGGTACTCCGGGAGATATCGCCCTGCCTGGCGCATCAGCCAGACCGGCGGTCGATCGGTTCGCTCCCCCCGGGCCGCACGCAAGAACAGGTCGCTCATACGTTCGGAGGGGACGGCACGTCTGATAAGTGGGTCGCTTCGGATTCATACCGACCGGCATCGCGCCGTGTGAGTTCACTCCGAGAGGTCGGCGGTCACGGCAAGAGCAGGTAGACGAACCCGACGTAGCAGACGACGAGGATCGCCCCGTCGATCCTGGAGAGACGCCGACCGTGGTACATCAGGGCGACCATCAGCGCCGAGAAGCCGACCATCGCCGGGATCTCGAATCGGACGACGGAGGGCTCGACGGGGATCGGAACGACGACGGCGACGATCCCGAGCACCGCGAGGACGTTGTAGATGTTCGAGCCGACGACGTTGCCGATCGAGAAGGCGGTCTCGTCTCTGATCGCGCCGACGACCGACGCCGCGAGCTCCGGCAGGGAGGTGCCGATCGCGAGGACGGTGAGTCCGATAAAGAGATCCGAAAACCCCATCGCCGAGAGGATCCCGCGTCCGCCGGCGATGAGCCACCGCGAGCCGATCACCAGCGCGATCAGCCCGGCCACGACGAAGAAGACGTCCCGGAGTTCGATCCCACTGCCGGCGTCCGGATCGTCGATCGTCGGCGGGTCCACGTTCGCGTAGTAGAGCAACAGGGCCGTGAACGCCCCGAGCGTGGCCAGAAAGACGAGGCCGTCGAGCCGAGAGAGAGTACCGTCGGCGCCGAGAACGAGCAGGAGGACCGCCGAGAACAGCATGAACGGGACGTGTCGACGCATGACGACCGATCCCACGGGGAGCGGCCGGATCAACGCCGCGAGTCCGAGCACCAGCCCGACGTTGGCGACGTTCGAGCCGACGACCGCCCCGAGCCCGATGTCGGTCGAGACGTCGACGGCGCCGACGACCGCGACGAACAGCTCCGGGGCGGTCGTCGCGAGGGCGACGACGGTGACGCCGACGGTGACCGCCCGGAGACCGATCCCGAGCGCGAGCCGGGCGGCGCCCGCGACGAGCAACTCCGCGCCGGCGTAGAGGGAGACGACGCCGCCGGCCAGCAGTGCGAGCTGGACGAGGACGACGTCGGACATGCCTCCCCGTAGAGCCGAGGGTCAAATAAGCGGTTGGATCCTCAAAACACCCCGAGGATGAACGCCAGCCCCATCCCGACGAGGACGACCGCGGTCAGCAGGGGCAGATACGGCGTGTACGCCTCGACGGTCTCCCGGTGGTGTTCGTAGCCCGCGATCAATCCGAGCGTCGGAAGCAGGATGGCGACGATCACCGCGAGCGAGTAGACGAGCATCAGTTCGAGACAGAACGCCGTCCCCACACAGATCGCCAGGATCTGGATCGGCTCCTCGTGGGCGAACCCGAGCACCAGCGCGGTCGTGCCCAGAGCCACGAGCCCCCGCTCGGCGTCGCTCTCGTCCAGGTGTCGGTGTCCACTCCCCGGGAGGCGGCTCCGGAGGCCCGAGAGGATCCCTCCCGCCGTTCGGTTGCGGCCGGAGTGGGCGTCACCGTCGTGGCCGTGGAGTCCGTCACTGTCGTGGCCGTGGAGTCCGTCTCCGTCGTGATCGTGGAGTCCGTCTCCGTCGTGATCGTGGAGTCCGTCTCCGTCGTGA
>LKNG01000001.1 GCA_001564115.1 Natrialbaceae archaeon Tc-Br11_E2g8
GATCACCGACCTCACGGCGACTCCCGACGCGAAACATCGGTGGGGTGGCTGGAGCCACGACGGCGAGCGGTTCGCGTTCGCCTCGAACCGTCGCGAGGAGTCGGTCTTCGACGTTTATGTCCAGGACCGGAACGCCGTCGGCGACGAGGCTGAGCTCGTCTACGAGGGCGACGGCTGGCTCACCCTCGCGGGCTGGAGCCCCGACGACTCCCGGCTGCTTCTCTCACAGGCGTACTCGAACTTCGATCAGGACCTCTACGAGCTCGAACTCGCCTCCGGCGAGTGTCGGCATCTCACCCCCCACGAGGGCGACGTCCGGTTTCGGAGCGCCAGCTGGGCTCCCGACGGCGAGGGGATCTACCTCGTGACCGACGAGGGTTCGGACACCCTCTATCTCGCCTATCTCGACCTCGAGGAGCTGGAGCTCGAGACGGTCGTCGACGGGGACGGCTGGAACGTCGACGGCCTCGCGCTCGACGACGGGACGGGCCGGTTCGTCTACTCCCGGAACGTCGAGGGCTACACCGAGCTCGCGGTCGGCGCGTTCGACGGCGACGATCCGACGTCGTTCGAACGGTTCCCCGACCCCGACCTCCCCGGCGGCGTCTCGGGGGGTGTGAGCTTCGGCCCCGACGCCGACCGCTTTGCCTGCTCGACCACCGGGGATACGGTGAACACGAACGTCTTCGTCGTCGACGTCGAGAGCGGCGAGAGCGAGCGGTGGACAGCGGCACCGACCGCGGGCATCCCCCCGGAGACGTTCCGGGAGTCGGAGCTGGTCGCTGTCGAGAGCTTCGACGGGCTCGAGGTGCCGGGCTTTCTCTCGCTGCCGGAGGACGGGGGAGCTTCCGGGGAAGGCAACGTGGACGACTATCCCGTCATCGTCGACATCCACGGCGGCCCCGAGAGCCAGCGTCGGCCGTCGTTCTCGAGTGTGAAACAGTACTTCCTCGGGCGCGGGTACGCCTACTTCGAGCCGAACGTCCGGGGCTCGTCGGGGTACGGCGCCGAGTACGCGAGCCTCGACGACGTCGAAAAGCGGATGGACTCGGTCGCGGACGTCGCGGCCTGCGTCAACTGGCTCCGCGACCGCGAGGGGATCGATCCCGACCGGATCGCCTGTATGGGTGGCTCCTACGGCGGGTTCATGGTACTCGCCGCGATGACCGAGTATCCCGACCGCTGGGCTGCGGGCGTCGACGTCGTCGGAATCGCGAACTTCGTCACCTTCCTCGAGAACACCGGCGACTGGCGCCGCGAGCTCCGGGAGGCCGAGTACGGCAGCCTCGAGGAAGACCGGGAGCTACTCGAATCGATATCGCCGATCGACGACGTCGATCGGATCGAGGCACCGCTTTTCGTCCTCCACGGCGCGAACGACCCGCGGGTGCCGGTCGGCGAGGCCGAACAGGTCGTCGAACGGGCCCGCGAGGCCGGCGTCCCCGTCCGGAAGCTGATCTTCGAGGACGAGGGCCACGGCTTCTCGAAACTCGAGAACCGGATCGAGGCCTACTCGGCGATCGCCGACTTCCTCGACGAACACGTCTGACCGTCAGCGTTCGCGACGAGCACGTCCGATCGGACACGTTCGCGACGAACAGGGCTGACCGTCGACTCCCGTGACGAGTACGCAGATCGGACACGTCCGTGAGGGGTCCGTCCGACCGTGCTCAGGCCTCGTACTCGACGCTGTCTACGACCTCCGTCCCGGACGCCACGAACTCGTGGACGTCGTAGCTCGCCACGGAAAGGTCCCCGTCCGCGTCGAACTCGACGGGGCCCGAAGCGCCCCGGTACTCGACGTCCTCGCCCGCGGCCGCCAGCTCCGCGCCCTCGACGAGCGACGACGGGTCGACGGTCTCCCCGCCGGGCTCGGTGACCTCCCGGATCCGTCCGGCGACCGCCGACCCGTCGTCCTCGCCAGCGCGGGCGTTCGCGAGCACTTGGACGGCGCTGGCGTCGTACGCCCGCGCGTGCCAGACGTCGAGGTCTTCGCGGTCGGTGCCGTACTCCGTCGCGTGTAGCTCCGCGAACGAATCGAAGCCCGAACCCGTCGCCGGGGCGACGCCGACGAGGGAGTCGACGGAGCGGCCGAACTCCTCCGGGAGCTCCCCGACCAGCCACTCCGGAACGATCGTCGGCAGCTCCCCGAGGCTCTCGTAGATGGTGGTCAGAAACTCGACGGCCTCCGGTGGAGGGAACACCGCCGCGAGCAGGACGTCCGGCTCGTTTTCGTGTACTATCTCTAATATCTCCGGAGACGGGCGTCCGCCTTCGACCGCCGTCTCGGTCAGAACCTCCCCGCCTAGCGTTTCGAGCCGTCGCCGGAACCCCGAGGCGAGTTCCCGGAGAGAGTCGCCGGTGGGATGTAAGATCGACGCCGTCTCCCAGCCGCGTTCGTCCGCGAGGTCGGCCATCACGGTTCCCTGAGGCCCGAGACCCGGATCGGTGCGCAACGCGTACTCGCCGCCGAGATCGGTCAGCTCGGCGGTCGCTCCCGCCGTCGAAAGGAACGGAACCGACTCCGAGACCGCGACGCTCTCGGCGACGGCGACCGCGACGTCGGGTTCGACGACGCCGGTGAGCGAGGGGACACCGTCGGCGACGAGTTCCTCGGCGATGCCGGCGGCCCGTTCCGGCGATCCCCCCGTGTCAGCTCGCGTCGTCTCGACCGAAAGCGGCGTCCCGGCGGCGTCGAACTGGACCGTCGGGAGCGCCGCGGCGTCGGCGATCGGGGAGAAAAACTCGGCGGTCGGCCCGCTCTCGGGCCACAGGATTCCGTACCGAATCGACCGGTCGTCGACGTCCTCGGGTTCCTCGCCATCAGTGTCGCCGTCGGCCGACCCGTTATCACCGTTCTCGCCATCGCCGGCCTCGGCGCCCGCCAACCCGCCGTCCCCGCCTTCGTCGCCGAGATCCTCCTCTAAGATCGTCCGCATGCAGCCGGCGAGGCCGACGACGCCGGCGGAGCCACACGCGACCAGCCAGCTCCGGCGCGACGTTCCGTCTTCGTTCATCGTACGCGAACGTTCGATCACGTTCGAATAACGCTTCTGGCTCGTGGTCGGTTCCGGTGGCTCCCCTTGCCGGTCGCCGATCGATCACGCCCGGTCGGGAACCAGCGCGTACAGTTCGTCCCCGGCGCCGGCGTACACCGCATCGACGGTGGCGACCGGACCGGCGCGTGCCGAACCGCCCGCGTCGAACGTCCACAGCTGTTCGCCCGTCTCGGCGTCGAGCCCGTGGACGGCACCGTCCCACGGGCTGACGTAGACGGTGTCCTCGACCACCGCGGGTTTGCCGGTGATCCAGTCGGTTTCCTCGGGGGGGCTTACCTCGAACGTCCACTCGGGAGTGCCGGTGTCGGCGTCGACGGCGTGGAGCCTGTTGTCCCGCGTTCCGACGTAGACCGTTCCGTCGGCGACCGACGGGCTACAGGTCATCCAGCCGTCGGTCTCGTACGTCCAGGCCGTCTCGCCGGTGTCGGCGTCGACGGCGTACAACACGCCGCCGCCGTCGTCCGTCGTGCCGGCGTAGACGGTGCCGTCGACGACCGCCGGGGAGCTCCGTGCCGTGCCGACGTTTACGTTCCAGACGAGCTCGCCCGTCTCCGGCTCCAGCCGGGAGATCCCCGAGCCGGCGACGAACACGCCATCGTCGGTGACGGCGGGAACCGTCCGATCGAGGCCACCGGTCGAACCCCCGTCGTCTCCCTCGTAGCTCCAGCGGATCTCGCCCGTCGCCGCATCTAGTGCGTACGGTCCCTCGCTCCACGTCCCGGTGTAGAGCGTGTCGCCGTCGGGCGAGGGCATCGGCGAGGTACTGAACCGGTCGTCGAACTCCGCGTTCTCCCAGCGTTGCTCGCCCGTCTCGGCGTCGAGCGCGGTCACCAGCCCGGCCGAATCGTGCTCGTCGTCGTCGTGCATCCAGTGGCCGTACGCGACGTAGACGACGCCGTCGAGCACCGTCGGACTGCCGCTGACGTGCTTTTCCTCCCGCTCGAACCCCGCGTCGAACGACCACTCGAGTGTCCCCGTGGCGCCGTCGAGGGCGTAGAGCCGTTCGCTGTCCGTCGAGAAGTAGACCGTCCCCTCGACGATTGCGGGACGCGAGGTGATGTGCTCGCCGACGTCGAACGTCCAGGCCAGCGTGGGCTCCTCGCGGATCCGAATCGCCGACGTGTACTCGCCGGTGTTCCGGCGGTCGGCGCCGAAAAACCGCACCTCGCCGCCGCCGACGTCGGTGACGTCGTCGGTGAACGCGAGCGTGGTCGTCCTGGAGACTGCCGGCTCGGTTTCGGGCTCCGGGCCCACCGCGACCGTCAACTCGCCGTCATCGACATCATCGACCGTCAGCTCACCGTTCTCGCTCCCCTCGACCGTCTCGAGTGTCATCGAGAACTCCCCGTCTCCGGAGGCTCTCGCCGTGGAGGGCTCCTCCCCTTCCACGGCCAGCGAGGCGTGGACGCTCTCCTGGTTCGTTTCGCCGGCGACGGTCACCGACTCGGTACGCTCTAGGGTGACGCTTTCGACGAACTCGCCGTCGCGAGCCTCCATCGAAACCGACCGGTCCTCGACCGTGACGTCGGAGAGCCGGTCGCCTCCGTCTTCCGATTCGTCTTCTTCCTCCGATTCGTCCTCGTCTCCCCCGTCATCCTCGGGTTCGTCGTTCTCGACTCCGTCCTCGTCGTCATCTTCCCCGGCCGCCGATTCGCCTTCTTCCTCCGATTCGTCTTCCTCGTTTCCATCCTGATCCTCTCTACCTTCCGACTCCTCGTCTCCTGACTCGGACTCACCGCCGTCGACGGCCTCCTCCTCGTCCTCGAGGTCACCCTCCAGAACCGTCCGCATGCAGCCGGCCAGGCCGACGACGCCGGCGACGCCGGTTCCCCGGAGCCAGGACCGACGCGAGAACCGCCGTGGGCCCGGAGTCATCTACGTTTCATCGATGCCCTCGCGAATTCGCTCGCCGACGGATTCGGGCTTCGGGACGTGTTCGAACTCGACGAACCCGAGGCTGTGGTTCGTCCCACCGCTGAGCGTCGAGACGGTGCCGATCCCGAGGGCGGACTGGAGACGGTCCTGTTCGACGTCGAAGCCACGGACGCGGTCGAACGGGAGCTGTCGGGTCCGGGACTTATACAGGAGGTGAAACTCCGAACGGATCGTCGAGTCGTCGATCACGTACCGTGTCCGGAGGAGCACGTACGTCCGGGCCAGCAGCCGGACGACGACGAGTGCCGTGACGAGGACGACGACCCAGACGGCGACCGCTGCCAGTTGCGGGTCGCCGAGTAGCTCCGGGACGGCGTTCAACAGCGCGGCGAGCCCCCCGCCGAGGACGACCGCGATTCCGATCCAGATCAGGACGGGTTTGATCGTCGGCCGGGTCCGGTACGCCTCCTCGGCTCCGGAATCCGCGGTCGCGGCCTCCCCGTCGTACTCGAGGATCTCGTCTTCGGTGGGATCGGTCGATACCTCTCGCGTCGGCTCGTCGGTGGGATCGGTCGATACCTCTCGCGTCGGCTCGTCGGATGCGTCGTCGAGTTCTGTCATGCGATGATCAACTCCCCTTCGATCAGTGCGAGCGCGAACACGAACCCGAGCGCGTAGAACACCGGGGTGCTCGCGACGAACGCGATCGTGATGAGACTCGAGAAGCGGCCCGATCGGTGGTTGATGCGGGCGCCGAGATACAGCGAGTACAGGTAGTAGATCCCCGAGACGAACAGCCCGGCGATGACCAGCCTCCCGGTCGTCTCCATCCGCGCGGTGTCGACGTCGGCTAGCCGGGGTGCCGGGATCTCGTAGCTCACGCCGGCGGCGTCCATGATCAGGTAGACGAACTCGACCTGGAGCGCGATGAGCCACTCGTCGGCGACGACGATCCGGTCGGCGATCGAGAGATACCACGCGAGGCTGAAGATGACCGCGAGGTAGATGCCGGTGCTGTAGGCGATGGTCCGCATCGACTGCAACACGCCCCGGGAGCTGCGGGTCAGGACGACGGCGACGTGGAACGCCCCGAAGGTGAGCACCGAGGCGACGAACAGGTAGATACAGTTCTCCGCGAGCGAGATGGTGTACAGCCACGTCGTCGCGGGATCGGTGCCGAGTATCGTGGCGAGTTCGACGATCGCCGGCGGGACGGTTTCGGGGGCGTCGTCTGCGCCGAAACCTGCGTAGGTCAACGGCGCGGCGTACAGAAAGAGGCTGACCAGGTAAAACCACGTCAGAACGAACCCGCTCTTGGCGCGTCGGTACAGCGATCCGACCTCCCGGCCGCCGCGGGCGCCGACGAGCGACGACGGCCGAAACACCGCGTCGAACCCGAGTCGGACGAGACCGAGCAGCGACGTCGCCATTCGGGCGAGCCTTATCAGCTCTCCTATTACAATTTTTTGGCCTCGGTCGGTCGGATACGGCGGTTTTTGCCGAAATGTCGAAACGTCAGCGAGGACCGGTGGTCGAGGTGTTTGTGACCGATCCGAACCGGCTACCGGTGCCCCCGGCCGGCGTGGGGAGAACCCGTCGGAACGGGCCGGGACTTCCGGTCGTCCGAACCGGACGGCGGTTCGTCACAGCGGCACAGCGCGGAAGCCCACCGCTGCAGCGGTGGGTAGCCGACGGGACGGCGTCAGTAGCCGTCGTCCTCGACGTCGACCGCGATCGGCTCGGTCTCGAAGTCGGCGTGGTCGTCGTGCCACAGCTGGAAGACGACCTCGGTGGTGCCTTCCTCCTCGCCGATGACGTGGACGTGGTCGCCGTGGTAGTCGAACTCGACGATGTCGTCGGCGTCATCCGCGAGCCGGACCCGGAGCTCGAACTCGTGGTCGAGGTCGGCGAGGTTACCCTCGTCGTCCTCGAACTCGGCGCCCAGGGAGACGTGCTCGCCCACGGGAACGGTCGGCAACTCGCCGTCCCAGTGGTCGTCGTGGTAGTGGGCGACCTCCTCGTGGGGGTCGGGAGCGCGATCGAAGATGCGGACGTCCGCCACGTGGTGGGCGTCGAACTCGTGTTCGTGTTCGTGTTCGTGGTCGTCCTCCTCGACGACCTGGGCGTCGATCGGCGGGCTCTGGTAGTCGGCGTGGTCGTCGTGCCAGATCAGGAAGACGACCTCGGTGATCCCCTCGCTCTCGCCGTTGATGTGGACGTGATCGCCGTGGTAGTCGCCCTCGTCGATGCCGACGATCCCCTCGGGGGCGTCGTGGGCCTCCGCGACCCGGAGCTCGTACTCGTCGCCGAGCTCGAGGCTGTCGCCGTCCTCGGGTTCGATCTCCGCACCGAGCGAGACGTTGTCCCCGACTTCGATGTGTGGCAGACTCCCGTGCCAGTGGTCGCCGTGGACGTACGCGACCTCCTCGTGGGGGTCGTGAGCCCGGTCGAGGACGACGAAGCCCTCGTCGGCCACGCCGAGCTCGTCGAACGCCTCCTCGGCGACCTCCTCGTCGTGGTCGTGGTCGTGGTCGTCCTCGTCGTGGTCGTCCTCGTCGTGGTCGTCCTCGTCCTCGTCGTCTTCGTCGTCACCGGGGTCTTCCTCCTCGGCGTCGTCGCCGAGACAGCCGGCGAGCCCGAGGGCGGCCAGCGAGCCCGAGGCGACGAGCAGTCGACGGCGTGTCTCCGCGTCTGGATCGACAGTCATTGTTCGGGCTAGCCGAGGGCCGTCTTACTAATGAATCTGACGATATTATTAAGAAGAGGTATCTCGGTTCGGTGGGATGTGATCCGGCGGGCGACTCCGGGGGCTGACTCGCCGGAGCCGGGGTCGTCGCGGTCGACGACGGCCGACTCACTCGGCCGTAGCCCGGGCGTCGGCGGATTCCGGGTGCTCCTGGCCGACGTTGATCGTCAACACGGGAACCTGCGCACAGCGGACGACCCGTTCGGCGACGCTGCCGAGCAACAGCCGGTCGATCCCACCCCTCCCGTGGGTGCCCATCACCACGAGGTCACACCGGTCCGGGGTCGCCTCCTCGACGATGGTACGGCTGGGCGAGCCCTCGAGGACGGCCGTCTCGACGGGGACGTCGCCGACGAGCTCCTCGACCCGCTCGACGGCCGCCTGTCCCTCCTCTTTGAGCGCGTCGCTGATTCCCTCCCAGGCGGTCTCCATCGGCAGCCCCCCGTAGCTCGCGGTGTTGATCACGTAGATCGAACGCAGCCTCGCGTCGTGGCGACGGGCCAGCTCGGCGGCGTACTCGACGGCTGCCTCGACCTCCGTCGATCCGTCGGTAGGCACGAGGATGCGGTCGTACATTTGTTACCGTTTTTCATGACGGTCCACGAGGTAATAAACGTTGGCACGAATCGCCTGTCGGTCCGGGCGGGGTGGAACCGGGGGCTCGGCGGAGCTGCCACCGAACATCTCGGTAACGGGAACCGACACGGCGAGAGGCGGGCTCCTCCGTCGGCAGTGTGAGGGGGTGGTCGCTCCGGAGCGATCCGGTTCCGAACGGGGAGGATCGGGACGTACCCACGGGTTCGACACTCCCCTTTTCGAATAGAAGTTCGCGACCCTGACTCACGGGACGAGGAGCTCCTCGACGTCGGCGACGCCCGCCCGCCGAACGATCGCCCGGACCGGATCGAGCGCACCGGCGAGGTTGTCCGAGCCGCCGTCGACGACGGCGATCCGGGCGGGCTCGCCCTCCGCGATCAGCCCGTACTCGAGGCCGGCGACCTCGGCGCCGTTTACCGTCGCCATCCGGAGCACCTCACGGGAGCCGAGGTCGGTCAGCCGCTCGAGGGTGGCCATCTCGCGGAACATCGACGGCGAGTTCGTCATCACGTTGTCCGTCCCGAGCGCGACGGTCGTCCGCTCGGCGAGCGCCTCGACCGGCGGGAAGCCGACGCCGGTGGCCTGGTTCGACCGGGGGCAGACGACGACCGGGAGCCCACGGTCTTCGATTCGATCCAGGTGGAGCTCCTCGAGGTGTACCGCGTGGACCAGAAAGTCCGGATCGAGGTCGATCGCCGGGTTGACGTCGCTCGCGTCGACCTCACCGGCGTGGATCCCAAACAGCTTCCCCGCCTCGCGGGTCGCCGTCCGCTCGCGGTCGAAGACGCCGTCGTTGGCCCCGCTCGCGCCGAATCCGTCGCTTTCCTCCATGGCTTCGATCGACCCCCTGCCGAGTGCGAGGACGTCGATGTCGAGCCCCCGGGCGGCCTCCTGGAGCGCCCTGACGCCGTAGACCCCACCCTCCCTGAAGTCGAGACAGGCGGCGGTCCCGCCGGCGGTCATATACCGGAGCGAGCGACGCATTCCCCGGACCAGCTCCGCCCGGTCGGCCTCCTCGAGCAGCCGGTGTTTCAGTCCGTCCGGGGGTGCGACGAGCGCCTCCAGGCTGAGCCCCTCGCCTGCGCCTTTGGCGATCGAGTCCCCGAGGTGGGTGTGGGCGTTGACGAATCCCGGGAGGAGGATCGCCTCGGAGTCGACGTCTTCCTCCTCGATTCGGTCGATCAGCCCGTCGTCGTCGATCACGATCCGTCCCTCGACGGGCTCGAGTTCCCGGCCGCGGAGGATCGTCCCCGCACGTTCCATGCCGGTAGCCTTTCGTCGGCAGGCCCTTGAACGGTTCGTCACGGACCGTCGACGAACTGATCGAGCGTCGCGTACAGCCCGTCACGGACCTCGCTGACCAGCGGCCCGTCGATCTCGAGTTCGAGGACGTCGGCTGCGGCCGATCCCACCCGCTCGCGGACGTCCGCGGGAGAGTACACCCCGAGACGCCACTGTGCGTGTCCCGCCGCCCGCAGCGCGCCCACGAGCGGCGACTGGCGGTCGAGCCGGCGGATCTCGCCGTTTACGACCACGCGCGTCGTCGATTCCGCCATCGAGGGCCGTTCGGGCACGTCGAGGATCACCGCCCCGGGCTCGACGCCGGCGGTCTCGGCGATCTCGGCTTCGAGCCTCCGACGGGCGTCGTGGTCTGCGTCGACGACCGCGTCGGGCACGTCGTCGATCTCCGCCCAGAGCGCCCGTTTGTACAGCGCTCGCTCGTCGAGGCGCCCGAAAAATCCGGCCGTCTCCTCGGTGCCCCTGAGCGCGGCGATCAGGTCGTGGTCGTCCATCCGGGCGAGCGTTTCCGGGTCGGTCGCGCCGACGGCGAGCAGCCGGCGGGTCGCCGCCCGCAACATCGCCTTCCCGATCCGGGCGACGCCGTGGGTGTAGACGGTCGGGTTCATGAGCGCCCGCGCGATCAGCAGGCTCTCGGCGGACTGGACGTTCCCCTCCGCGAGGACGAGCTCGCCGTCGACGAACGTCAGCTCGCGGACGAGCCGGCCGTGGTCGATCGTCCCGTACGGGACCCCCGTGTGGTGGGCGTCGCGTACGAGGTAGTCCATCCGATCGACGTCGAGCTCGCCCGAGACGAGCTGGCCGAACCGCCCCTCGCCGGCGACGAGTGCCGCGACCGCCCCCGGATCGAGTCCGTGATTCTCCAGGACCTCGCCGACCCGCCCGTCGGCGAGCAGCTCGTCGACGTCGTCGTGGTACCGGCCGGTGTGACGGTGGATGATCCCCTCGACGTTG
Organism: Natrialbaceae archaeon Tc-Br11_E2g8; assembly: GCA_001564115.1. Lineage (GTDB taxonomy): Archaea > Halobacteriota > Halobacteria > Halobacteriales > Natrialbaceae > Tc-Br11-E2g8. The sequence goes on from LKNG01000001.1 coordinate 10,531, forward strand.
TGGCTGAACGGGCCGTGGCCGACGTCGTGGAGGATCGCCGCCGCGCGAACCCGCTCGGCCTGGACCCCCTCGACCCCGAACCCCTCGAGGGCTCGACAGGCGAGGTGGTACACACCCAGGCTGTGTTCGAATCGGGTGTGGTTCGCGGAGGGGTAGACCAGCGAGACCGTCCCGAGCTGGCTGATCCCCCGCAGGCGCTGTAGCTCGGGCGTGTCGAGCAACTCGAGGGCGACGCCCTCGATCTCGATGTGGTCGTGGACGCTGTCTTTGATGCTCTTCACGGTCGACCGTTCGGCGGATCGGTACAAAAACCGTCGCCCGCCTGGACGGGCTGCGAAGGAGTTAGTGGTCCAGGGACGGACGGCCAGCTGGGGCGTCGATGGCTCGGCGACAGTCTGGGAGGGACGGTGGTTCAAGGGCGGACGGCCCCGGGAAAACTCGCAGTCGGTGGCTCAGGGGCGGACGGCGAGGAACCTGAGCCGCCGGTAGTCGGCGATCCACCGCGCGTCGCCGTACAGCGTCGGCCGGAGGCGGTCCTCGACGGCCCGATAGACCCCCTCCCGCTCGTCGGCCGGCACCGCCGCGAACAGCCCGTCGCCGAACATCTCGAGCCAGTTCCGGAGCCCGTCCTCGCCGTCCTCGAGCGGCGTGGGTCGGTCGAACAGCCTGGCGTGTCGGACCTCGAAGCCGGCCCGTTCGAGGCGGGTCGCGTACTCGCCGATGCTCGGGAAGTACCAGGGAGTCCCCGTTTCGTACCCCCGGCGACCGAGTTCGGCGCCGACGGCGTCGACGATCGCCCCGACGTTCCCGAGGCCGCCGAGTTCGCCGACGAACCGACCTTCCGGCGCGAGCGAGTCGTGGACGCCCGCCAGGACGGCGTCCTGGTCGGTCGCGTCGATCCAGTGGAGTGCCGCGTTCGAGAACGCCGCGTCGAAGCCGGACGCGAGCGGGAGCGCCCGGGCGTCGGCGACGACGAACGGGTGTTCGGGGTGGCTCCCGCTGGCCGTCTCGAGCATCGACGCCGATCGGTCGACGCCGACGACGTGGGCGCCCGATTCGGCGACCTGCGCGGTGAGGTGTCCCGTTCCACAGCCCAGATCGAGTATCCGTTCCTCCGGGGCGGGCTCGAGGAGACCGAGCAGGTCGGCGCCGTACTCGTAGACGAACGAGTGGTCACCGTCGTACTCGTCGGCGTCCCAGACGTTGCCGGCCTCGGCGTCACTGCCGCCCCTGGTCTCGGAATCCCAGCCGTCGCCGGCCTCGTCGTCGTTCCCGCCGTCCGCCGATATCCGGCCGTTCCCCGCGATTTCGGCGTCGTCGTGGCCCGTCTCCGGGCGCTCCGGATCGGTCATCGGTCCCGAGATGGCGCCGCCGGCGATTCAACCTTTCCCTCGATTCAGGCGATCGAATCCCGTTCAGCAACTCTTAGGACGGGGCCGCGTCTCGTGCCGGTATGTCCCTGTGGTCCTCGCCGTACCGCCGCCGGTGGCTCCTGTGGGGGGTGCTCGCGGCGTCGTTTCTGCTGGTCAACGTTTACCGGCTCTCGACGGCGGTGATCGCCGAGGATCTGATGACCGCGTTTCGCACCACCGGCACTCAGCTCGGGACGCTGCACGCGACGTTCTTTTTCGTCTACGCCGCCATGCAGATCCCGACGGGGGTTCTCGTCGACCGGATCGGCCCCCGGCTGACGGCGGCCACCGGAGCGGTGGTGATGAACCTCGGAGCGATCTGGTTCGCCCTCGCGTCGGGGTACGGCGGCGCGCTCGTCGGCCGACTGCTGATCGGTCTCGGGGGGAGCGTGATCTTCGTCTCGATGCTCCGGTTCTCCGCGAACTGGTTTCGGGCCGACGAGTTCGCCACGCTGAACGGGCTGAGTTTCGCCGTCGGCGGCGTCGGCGGAATCCTCGCGACGACGCCGTTCGCGTTGCTGGTCGGGGCGACCGGCTGGCGGGAGGCGGTGCTCGCTCTGGCCGCCGTGGGGCTCGTCTTTGCGGTCGCGACCGCTCTCTTCGTGCGCGATACGGCCGAACGGGCGGGGTTCGCGCCGATCGACGGGGCGACCGAACAGTCCCGCCTGACGGTCGCCGAGGTACGAACGTCGCTGGCGGTGATTCTCCGGGATCGCTGGACGTGGATCGTCTCCCTCCTGCTTTTCTGTACCGGCGGGGTGAACCTCACCCTGTTCGGGCTGTGGGGGATCCCCTTCGTCGTCCAGATCTACGACGTTTCGGTGACGGCCGCCTCGACGATCACGCTGCTCGGCGGTGCGGGACTCGTCGTCGGCCCGCCGGTGATCGGCCGGCTCTCGGATCGCCTCGACCGGCGCAGCGAGCTCATCGTCGCCGGCACGGTCGTCTACGCGGCGCTGCTCGGTGCTATCGCGGTCCTGGGGGAACCCCCACTCGCGTTCGTCGGCGTCGCGTTCTTCCTGGCCGGGGCCCTGCTCGGCTCGTTCGTGCTCACGTACCCGATGATCAAAGAGCGAAACCCGAGCCGGGCCAGCGGCATCTCGCTCGGAACGATAAACGGCGCCTCCTTTTTCGGCGCCGCGGCGTTCCCGTCGATCATGGGCTGGACGCTCGACGCGTACTGGACCGGCGAGATGGTCGGCGGCGTCCGGGTGTACACACTCACCGGCTACCGGATCGCGTTCGCCATCGCCGCCGGCGCCGGCGTCGTCTCGGTCGCGTGTGCGACGTGGGTCCACTGGAACGAGCCGGGCCGGTAGCGCGACGGACACCAGGGCCGACCGAGCCGACAGCGAACGCTCACCGCTCGTATTCGGGATCCCGGTCCCGGTCGTCACGCTCGACGCTCCGATCCCGGTCGTCCCCCGGACGGTTCCGACCCCGTTCGTCACGCTCAACGCTCCGACCTCGGTCGTTCGGGGTCCGCCGGTTTCGATCGTCGCGGGCGTCTCGACGCCACCGTTCGGCGTCTTCCGGGCTCTCGGTCCCGAGCAGCCGCTCGAGCCTGCGTTCGAACTCAGCGTCGGTGAGCTCCCCCCGGGCGTACCGCTCCCGGAGCGTCTCGAGGGGATCCTCGGACGTCGATTCGGTCTCCGTCTCCTCGTCGTTCCACCACTCCCGGCGGTCCTCCTCGTCGCCGTAGAGCAGGGCGACCAGGGGGACGACGACGATGTAGCCGACGAGCATCGCCGGAAGCCAGAGGTTCCCCCCGAACGGGAGAAAGAGCAGGGCGAGCCAGACGCCGGTGACGACCGTCGCGGTGATCTCCGTGACGTTCTCACGGAACCGGGTCGCCGGGTCGCCGGTCATGAGCCCACCTGGATCGGCGACGGTCAAAGGCGTTTCCACCGGAGGGAGTCACCAGGGCTCGTTTTTCAGCCCGAGTTTGAACGCGAGGACGTTCGTCGCCACGTGGAGGACCGGGGTGAGCACCACGACGACGAGGATCACCTCGAGGGTGAACACCGTCCGGAACCAGTCGGTCGCCACGAGCGCGGTCAGGGGCAAGGAGACGACGACGAAGTCGAGCTGGTCGAGCCCGGGGAACATCGCGCCGCGCTCGCGACCGGTCCGGCGCTTGAGAAAGGACGCGAGGACGTCACCGAGCATCGCGCCGGCGGCCAGCGAGAGCGCCGCGGCGGGGGTAAACGCCGGGACCGCGATCCCCGTCGCGGCGCGTGCGTCCGCCGCGAACAGCGTCAGAACCGCCGCCAGCGCGACGCCCGCGAGGATCCCCGCCGCCGTCCCGCGCCAGGTCTTCCCGTCGCCGAGCAGCCGCCGGCCGCCCCACGAGCGACCCCCGTCGATCGGACGACCACCGCCGGCGAGTACCGCGGCGTTGTTCGGCACGTACGCGGGCAACATCGCCCAGAAGGCGACGACGATCGTCTCGATGACGGCCATGTGCGCCCCGAGGACCGTCGCCGTCTTAAACGGTTCTCTCGACGCCCGCTCGATCCGGCCGCTACTCCTCGCGCCCCGAGGCGACGCCGAACGTCGCCAGCCCGTACTGTGCGACGAGGATCGCCCCCAGCCCGGCGGCCGCGAAGGAGGGACCGGCCAGCCCGGCTGTCACCTCTCCGGTCCCCGGCGCGGCGGCGATCAAGGCGGCGTTCCACGTCGCCGCCAGCAGCCAGACGGTCGCCAGGGCGGTCGGCACCAGCAGCGTCGCGTAGTCGGGGACGATCCAGTCCGGCGCCAGGACGATCGCGGCCACGACGGCGAGGCCACAGCCGACGGCCGCCCCCTTCAACACGACCATCCCGGGCAAGCCGGCGAGCTCCAGGGCCGCCACGCCGACCGGATTCGCCTCGACTAGCCCGAGCCGCAGGCCGAAAGCGGTGGTCCCCAGATCGGCCAGCGCGGCGATCGCGACGGCGATCCAGAGCGTCCGGTCGGCCGGGGTCCGGGCGACGTGCCACGGGCTCTCTGGCCGGCTGCGTGTCTCCACCCGTTCGGCGAGAAGCCGTGTGATCGTCGAGAGTCCCATCCTCGTTCCCCCAGCGGACGGTTCAGCCGTCTCCGGTCGACTCGCGGACCCAGAGGGTGATCTCGGAGACCACGCCCTGGCTCCGATCGAGCCCCTCGACGTCGTAGTCGACGGCGAGATACTCGATCTCCCGGCGCTCGACCACGTACGTCGTCGGCTCGGAGCCGTGCTCGCGGTAGTCGACATCCCCGTCGACGTCACCCTCCATACTCGCCTCCAGCACCGAAATCCGGTCGCCGGAGACCGGGATCTCGAGCCCGTCGGCCTCGTAGACCGCATAGAGGAGCTCCCCGCCCTCCTCGCGGACGTACAGCGTCACGTAGTCGTAGCCGGGTTCGAGCTCCCGTGGTTTTCCGTCGTCCGTGGTCATGATCTCCGGGACCCGCTCGGCCGAGGGCCGCGCGGACGGTCGCCCCGTCCGGGACCGGCCGTGCCGACGCGCCGGGGGACCCGACCCGGTTTCGCGCGTCGAGTGTCTCCCCCGCCCGTCAGAGCGGCACCGTCCTCTAGACGAACGTGACAGTCAGAGACACGTTGTAATTCGGAGCCTGTGACCGTTCAACGAGAGATTACTTATGACGGGGGCGACGCGTCGGGCCGTCCCGTCACCGGCGGAACTCCGCTCCGGGGACCTCCTCGTTCTCGGCGTCCCGCCAGCCGTGTTCGGGCTCCCAGCCCAGCTCCCGCCGGGCTTTCGCGGTCGAGAACGCCGACTCCTCGCCCTCGAGCGCACAGTCGTCGGGCACGTCGCCGAAGACGGCCTCGATCGTCGCCGCCGTCTCCCGGCCGAGGTAGTTGTCGGCGGCGACGGCCAGATACGGCTCGTGGCCCGCTATCTCCGCCTCGAGGGCCCGCTCGACCAGCGAGACGACGTCGCGGACGTCGACGTACGACCAGAAGTTCCCCGACGGCTCGGCGGTCGCCGGATCGAACGACTCCCTGACGGCCGACAGCTCGTAGCTCCCGGGGTAGTTCACCCACGACGGCCGCAGGGAGGCGACCGAGATCCCGTACCGGCGGACGACCATCTCCGCGAGCTCCTCACAGACCAGCTTGGAGGTGCCGTACGGATCCTCCGGGGCCTTCGGGTGGCCCTCGTCGATCGGCAGATACTCCGGGAGCCGGGGCTCCCGGGCGAACGGCATCCCGTAGAGGCTCTCGCTCGAGGTCCAGACGACGTCCGCGTCGACGGTGCCGGCGGCGACGAACGTGTTGTACGTACAGTCGACGTTGGTCCGGAACGTCTCCGCGCCGGGACGTTCGCCCAGTCGCGGGATCGACGCACAGTGGACGACGGCGTCCGGCGATTCGGTCTGGATCAGCTCCCTTGCCTGGCCGTGGTCGGTCAGGTCGGCCGCGTAGAATCGGACGCCCTCGCGCCCGCCCGGGGGTCGGTCGAGGTCGACGCCGACGACCGCGTGGCCGGCTCCTGCGAGCCGTTCTACGACCCAGCTCCCGATACCGCCGGTCGCGCCGGTGACGAGTACGTTCACGGCCGACCGTGCGGGCGAGGAGGGATAAATCTCGGCGTTCCTGCAGCCCGCACTCGAGTGTTTCATTTCAACGGCCGTCACTCAACTTCGCGTTCCCCGACCCTCACTCGAGCTTTCCGAGTCCGTCGAAAAACGTCGTCCGCGGTCCGGCGATCCGGACCGGCTCGGCGTCGGCGGCGACGGTGACGGTCGCCGGTGGCTCCAGCTTCCGGCGGCTCCGGCCGTCGGCGATCGCCCACCCTCGATCGGCCCCCGAGAGCCGGAGGACGACCGCCTCGTCGGCGTCGACGACCAGCGGCGCCACCGGCCCGGACGGCGCCATCCCGGTCACGACCAGCGCGTCGACCGACGGGGAGACGAGCGGCCCCCCCTCGCTCAGGTTGTAGGCGGTCGAGCCCGTCGGCGTCGCCACGAGGACGCCGTCGGCGTGGCTCTCGGCGTACCGGTCGCCGCCGATCTCGACCGTGATCGTCCCGCCGCCGCCGCGTCCCCGACGGGGGCCGTGGACGAGCACCTCGTTGAGCGCGGGCGGTAGTTTCCACCCGTCCCCGGTCGCCGAGAGCCGGTCGAGCCGGTCGACAGCGAGCTCGCCACCGTCCCGGAACCGCTCGGCGAGTCCCTCGAGGACCGCCACGGCGTCTTCCGGGGCGACGGCGTTGAGAAAGCCCACTTCCCCGAGGTTGACGCCGACTATCGGCGCGGGTGTGGCCTCCCGGGCGACGAACAGGAACGTGCCGTCGCCGCCGATGCTGACCACGAGGTCGCTGTCGCCCATCGCCGACACCGGCGCGGAGTCGCCGCCGACGCGCTCGCCGGTCGTCTCGTCGACCGTGACGGAGACCCCGATGCCCTCTAAGCGTTCCCTGATCGCCGTGGCGAGCTCTCCGGCCCTGGGGTTTCCCCGCTGGGCGACGACGCCGACGCGCATCGTCGCCCGATAACGCCCCGGCGATCAAAAAGCCCCCTCCCACGGGCGGCCGGTTCGTGGGTGACAACATTCATTCCCCTGGGGGTACTCCGGCCGAACGAGGATACCCGTGTCCGGAGCCAGAGGACGGTCAGACCCCGAGAGAACACGCGGCGCCGGCTACCGGCCGGGGACGGAGCTCCGGCACACGGGTGGGGTGGTGCCGTGAGCGAGGACGACCTCGCGGAACCCGACGGCTCTGGGAGATCCGAAGAGCCGGGCCACTCCGACGAGACCGAAGAGCCGGGCCACTCCGACGAGACCGAAGAGCCGTCCCACTCCGACGAGACCGAGAGACCACCCGGCTCCGACGGGTTCGATGGCCTCGACGGATCGGACGGCGGCTCCGGGGACTGGTTCGAAGCCGAATCCGTCGGCGTCGACTCCGGACGGAGGGAGGTCGGAGCGGGGGACTGGTTCGACGCCGAGTTCGACGACGGCTCGGCAGGCGGGGGATCGCTGTTCGAGGAGGATTTCGCGGCGGCGTTCGCGGAGGCCGACGTCCCCGGCCTCGGCGACGACGGTCCGGGACTCGGATTCGAGACCGCCGGCGAGCCCGAGTTCGACGGCGAGCCAGACTCCGAGCTGCCCCGATTCGATCTCGGCATCGAGGGGCTCGACGGGATGATCCACGGCGGCATCCCCGAGCGGTCGCTGATGGTCGCCATCGGCGGCGCCGGAACCGGCAAGACGACGTTCGGGCTCCAGTTTCTCACCCACGGACTCGAAAACGGCGAGCGCGCGGTATTTCTCAGCCTCGAGGAGAGCCACGAGCGGGTCGTAAACAGCGCGACAGAGAAGGGGTACGCGTTCGAGAGGTACCTAGAGGAGGGGCGACTCGCCGTCGTCGATCTCGACGCGATCGAGATGGCAAACAGCCTGACGTCGATGGGCAGCGAGCTTCCCCGGCTGATCGAGGAGTTCGGCGCCTCCCGGCTCGTGTTGGACTCGGTCTCGTTGCTCGAGATGATGTACGACGAGCGCTCGAAACGCCGGATGGAGATCTACGAGTTCACGAGACAGCTCAAGGAAGCCGGCATCTCGATCCTGTTTACGAGCGAGGTCTCACAGTCGAACCCCTACGCCTCCCGGCACGGCATCATCGAGTATCTCGCGGACGCCGTCTTCGTGCTCCAGTACGTCCGGCCCGACGACTTCCGGGAGACCCGGCTGGCCCTCGAGATCCAGAAGATCCGCGACGCGAACCACTCCCGCGATAAGAAACCGTACGAGATCACCGACGAAGGGATCTCCGTCTACCACCAGGCGAACCTGTTTTGAACCGGACGGACCGCCACTCGTCAGATATACGGGCGCCGAATCCCTGTCAGTCCGCAAGCGTCGTCTCTCCGGCAGCCGCGAGCGTCGATCATCAGTTCCGGGCCGCGAGCGTCGTCCGTCAGTCCGCGAGCGTGCAGGTTCCCTCGTAGGAGCCGTCCTCGATCGAGTCGATCGCCGGCTCCTCGCCACAGACCGGACACGCCGGCGACGGGACGAACTCGACGGTCTCGAAGCTCATCTCCATCGCGTCGTACATCAACAGCCGTCCCTCCAGTGGTTCTCCCTTCCCGAGTAAGAGTTTGACGGCCTCGGTGGCCTGGATGCAGCCGACGGTGCCGGGGAGGACGCCGAGGACGCCCGTGGTCGCACAGTCGGGGACGGTGCCCGGCTCGGGGGCCTCGGGGAACAGACAGCGATAACACGGCCCCTCCCCGTCGTTCGTGAACGTCGTCACCTGTCCCTCGAAGCGATAGATCGCGCCGTGACAGAGGGGGATCCCCTCGAGGGCACAGTAGTCGTTGAGCAGGTACCGGGTGGCGAAGTTGTCGCTGGCGTCGAGAACGAGGTCGTAGTCGTCGACGATATCGGCGACGGAGTCGGGAGTTAGCCGGCTCTCGAAGGTCCGGACGTCGACGTCGGGGTTCAGCCCGCGGACGTACTCCCCTGCGCTCTCGACTTTCGGCCGGCCGACGTCGTCGTCGCCGTGGACGATCTGGCGCTGGAGGTTCGATCGCTCGACGATGTCGTCGTCGACGATTCCCAGACGGCCGACCCCCGCCGCCGCGAGATACTGGATCGCGGGCGAGCCCAGCCCGCCGGCACCAACCACGAGGGCGCGCCCGTCGAGCAGCCGTTTCTGTCCCTCGGGGCCGACCTCGTCCATGATCACGTGTCTGGAGTATCGATCGAGCTGGGTCGGATCGAGGCGCAGATCGCTCATGTCGGTCCCTTCGACCGACGGCGTCAAAAGCCCCGCGGCGATCAGCGATCGGTGAGCAGGTATCGGAGGATGTCGCCGTACGCCGGCCGGGTGACGAGCACGCCGATCAACACCCCGAGGATGGTGATGATGGCGAACCCACGCAGGTCCCCGAGGCTCAACACGGCCAGCGGCGAGAGCGCGACGATCGTCGTCGCGGCGGCCGCGCCGATCACCCAGAACGCCTTCCGGAACCGCGAGTCGAAGATCCGGCGCTGGCTGACGTCGCCTTCGGACATCACCTCGTCGGCGATGATGATGAGGTCGTCGACGCCGGTGCCGATGACGGCGATGAAGCCGGCGATGTGAGAGAGGTCGAGTGGCATCCGGATCGCCGCTGCCAGCCCGAGCAGGATCACCACCTCCGCGAGCGCGGTGAGCACCATCGGCGCCGCGACCCGGACGTCCCGGTATCGCAGGTAGACCATCCCGCTTACCGTCAGCACCGAGAGGACGGCGATCAGCAGCGAGAACTCCTTGAACTGGTCGGCCAGCGCCGGCGAGATCATGAACGTCTGATCGCGCTCGAAGTCGAGTGGCGCGCGCAACTCGCCGGCCTGGAGGTTCACCGCGAGCGCGAACGCGTCCTGCTGGGTCGGCGTGATCATCTCGAAGCTCGGGCTCGCCGCCCACTCGCCGTCGTGCATGTTCGCGCCGAGTGTACTGCCCATGCTGTGGGCGTCGACGACCTCGCCGTCGACGACGGTCTTCAGACAGTAGTTGGGCTGGCCCCTGTCGTAGTCGACCGTGCCGGTTTCTCGATCCCTGATGTCGCAGTTCTGGAGCCCCTCCCCGGTGGTGAAGCCGAGCTCGTTCAGCCGCTCTTGGTACTCGAAGGCCCGGTCGTCGACGTCGGTGACCGTGACGGGCACGTAGTGGTACCCTCGCTCCTCGTTGTAGGAGGCCGAGCCGATGTTGGTGAGGTCGTCGCGGGTGAGGAGGGTCTCGTTTACCTGCTCGCCGTCCTCGTCGGGGTAGTGGCCGACGATCTCGACGACGCCACGCTCCTGGAGCAGCGCGCGCAGCTCCTCGGGGGACATGTCGGGCACCTCGACGACGATGAACCAGGTGTCACCCGACAGCCGCTGTGTGACCTGCCCGCCCGAGAGGCCGGCCTCGTTGATCTTGATCTGGATCGTCTCTACGATCTCGTCGCGGGTTTCGGCGGTGACGCCCTCGCTCACGTCCCCCTCGTCGACGTCCAGACCGGCAGCCTGCAGGGCCGCGGCGAACTCCGCGGGCGTGACCGAGTCGTCGAACACCTCCGCGCTGAGCGTCCGGGAGTCCTCGTCGAAGCGGACGATGGCGTCTGCCGTCTCTAACTCGAGTTCGTCGTACAGCGTCGACTGTATCTCCCCCTGTTGCTCCGGGTCGGCCTGCAGGCCGTCGACGTGCATCCCGACGACCGGCGCCGCGACGCGCGTGCCGCCGTCGAGTCCGAGGCCGTACTCGATGTTCGTCAGTCCCTGCTCTGCGCGCTCGCCTTCCTCGGCGGGAAGCTCCTGTTGGGCGATGATCCCACCCGGGATGAACAGCGCGACGAGCGCCGCCGACACGAAGACGACGAGGGTGATGATCCGCCAGTTCTCCTTGAGAAAGGCGATCGCGCTCATCGTGCCACCCCCTCGAACTTGTACCAGCGAAGGAGGGTGAAGTTCATCAGGTACGTGTTCATCAGGTCCGCCGCGAGCCCGACGAAGAGGATGATGCCGACCGATGCCAGCAGCTCGATGCCGAGTGCGTACGCCGAGATCGCCATCACGAGCATCGCCACCATCGAGGTGACCGTCATCGTCACGCCCGTCCGGGTCGCCCGGTGGACGCTCTCGTAGAAGCTCCCGCTCCGTCTGAGGACGTGGTTGTTGAGCAGGATGTCCGAGTCGACGGAGTACCCGATCAACAGGAGCAACGCCGCGACCGTCCCCAGGGTGAGTTCGATGCCGATGACGTTCATGAAGGCGAGGGGAATCACCAGGTCGGAGAACGCCGAGGCGACGATCGCGATCGAGGGGACGAACGTCCGGAACAGCAAGAACGCGAGCACGCTCATTCCGACGAACGCGACCGCGAGGCCGAACAGCGCGGTCCGCTGGGCCTGCTGGGCGAACGCCGGTGAGACGCTCGAAATCTGCTGGACGACGCTACCGTCGTCGACCGGTTCGAGGTTCGCCTCGGCCTGGTCGGTCAGCGCGTCCTCGTCGTCGGAGGTAAACTGGACGATGTACTGGTTCTCCTGAGCCTGGACGGCCTGAACCGACGACGGTGCCGGATCGAACGCCGCCGCGACTTCGTCCTCGCTCGAGGTCGTCTCCACGGTCATCTCCGTTCCGCCGCCGAGCTCGACGCCGACGGCGACCGGCGAGCCAGTGACGAGATACCAGCCTCCGAGTATCGCGAGTGCCATCGCGAGCACCGCGAGTGGCACCACCAGAAGCTGGCGGTTGGTGTACCGCGAGTATTCGAACTCCGGTACGGCGAATCGGCCCATTAGCCGGCACGTGGAGATGAGGTAAAGTAAGCCTTCTCAATTCGTGACCGTTATCGCCGACCGATTCGACGGTCCACGACCGGCCGAGGGCAGGCCGGAGGGGGCCGGATCACCGGTTCCAGGCCGCCTTCTCCGGATCGATCAGCCGGTCGCCCCCCTCTAGCGCGTCGATCCGTTCGAGCTCCTCGGAGGAGAGCTCGATGCCGTACCCCGCGAGGTTCTCCTCGACGTGATCGCCGGTCGCTTTCGGGATCGGGACGACGTCGTCTTTGGCGGCGAACCAGGCCATAGCGATCTGTGCCGGCGTCGCGTCGTGGCGTTCGGCGAGTTCGACGAACGTGTCGATTTCGGTAACCTCCCCTCTGATCAGCGGGCAGTACGCGACCGTGGTGATCCCGTGTTCGCGGCCCAGCTCGACCAGCTCGTGTTGGGGGAGTCTTGGGTGAAGCTCGATCTGGTGGGCGAGGATCGGCGACTCGAGGATCTCGACGGCCTCCTCGAGCAGCTCCGGAGTGAAGTTGCTGACGCCGACGTTGCGGGTGAGCCCACGTTCGCACGTCTCGTCTATCGCCGGCAGCGTCTCCGCCGGATCGTAGGCGTCGAACGGCCAGTGGACGTACAGCAGATCGACCCGATCGAGCCCCAGCCGGTCGAGGCTCGCCTCGGTGGACTCGATCACGTCCGCGGGCGCGAGGTTCGGCGAATCGACCTTCGTCGCGACGAACACCTCCTCGCGGTCGAGGTCGGCGCTCGCGATCGCCTCGCCGACCTCGCGTTCGTTTCCGTACATCTGTGCGGTGTCGACGTGGCGGTAGCCGGCCTCGAGCGCCCGTCGGACGCTCTCCACACAGCTCTCGCCCTCGTGTCGTGCGGTGCCGAAACCGGGCTCGGGAACCGTCTCGGTCATACCCTCGCCGTCGAGCGGACGGGCGTAAGCCGTCGGGGAACCGGCAAGGTGGACGGTCGGAGACGGCCGAGGAGATCCCGAAAGGCGGCGTCGACAGCCTCTGGAGTCGGAGCCGGGATCCCGAAAGTCGGCGCCGGCATCTCCGGGGGTCGGCGCCGAGACCCGGAAAGTCGGCGGGGTCAACGATACTCTCCAGATCCGCCACGTTCAAGCCGACCGCCTGCGAGGGGGGAGTCATGAGCAGAGCAGTCTGGGTGAAAGCCGACGACAGCGTCGGCGACTGGGAGGACAGACGGGCGCGGATCACCGCCGCGCTCGAGGCGGGTGCCGACTGGGTGCTGGTCGACGAGGTCGACGTCCCACGGGTCCGCGAGCTCGGGGAGATCGGCGTCGCGGCGTTTCGCACCGACGCCGACGTGACCGTGATCGACGACGCCGAGGACGGTGAGGGACGGCCGATCCCGGACGCCCTGATCGTCGGCAAGGACGGCGAGGGAGACGGGACGATCGACCTCCCCGGGGACTTCTCCGGCTCGGCCGATCTCTCGGCGCTCAGGCGCTCGAGCGACCTCGCCGGCGGTGCCTACGTCCGGATCCTCGATGAGGCCTACGAGGAGTTCGCCGAGGCCGCGGCCGCCGACGCCGCGTACACGATCGTCGTCGGCGAGGACTGGACGATCATCCCGCTCGAGAACCTGATCGCTCGCATCGGCGAGGAGACCGAACTCGTCGCGGGCGTGACGACCGCCGAGGAGGCTCGCACCGCCTTCGAGACCCTCGAGATCGGTGCGGACGCCGTGTTGCTCGACTCCGACGATCCGGACGAGATCCGTCGGACGGTCGCGGTCCGCGACGAGGCCGACCGCGAACGGCTCGACCTGGAGTGGGGGGAGCTGGTCGAGATCGAACGGGTCGGCTCCGCCGATCGGGTGTGTGTCGACACCGGGAACCTCCTCGAGGACGACGAGGGGATGCTCGTGGGCTCGATGTCCCGCGGGCTGCTTTTCGTCCACGCCGAGACCGCCGACTCCCCGTACGTCGCGTCCCGACCGTTCCGGGTCAACGCCGGCGCCGTCCACGCCTACGTCCGCACCCCCGACGGCGGCACGAAGTACCTCTCGGAGCTGCGAAGCGGCGACGAAGTCCAGGTCGTGGACCTCGACGGGAAGACCCGCGAGGCGATCGTCGGCCGGGTGAAAATCGAGAAACGGCCGATGTTCCGCCTCGCCATCGACGTCGGCGGCGACCGCGTCGAGACCCTCCTCCAGAACGCCGAGACGATCAAAGTGGCCACCCGCGAGGGGCGGACGGCGGTGACCGACTTGGCCGTCGGCGACGAGCTCGCCCTCTACTACGAGGACACCGCCCGTCACTTCGGCGAGGCCGTCGAGGAGAGCATCGTCGAGAAGTGACGGCTCCCGAACCGGGTCGGGAGCCGTCGCGATGGGCGCCTACGCCGACCGGTCGTCGGACTCCGTCGGCTCGGCGTCCCCGTCGTTCTCGTTCCAGTCGAACGCGTCGTTCGATCCGCCGGCTCGATCGTCGTTCCCCGGACTCGGCGGCGTCGATCCGCCGGCTTCCAGCGGCGTCGGCTCTTCGCCTTCGATCGGCGTCGGATCCTCCCCATCGATCGGTGTCGGCTCGCCCCCGCCAGCTTCGATCGCCGGTTGCGTCGACTCCCGGTCGGGATCGAGGGCCTCCTCGTCGAACGTCTCGGCGTGTTCGGTCCGTTTGAGCTCCTGGACGCCCCGTCGAGTCGTCTCGATCTCGTCTTCGATCGCCGCCAGCCGGTCGTCGAGCACCTCGAGCACCTCGCTTCTGACGCGCTCGGTGTCGAAGGCGTCGGCGGCGGCCTCGCCGGCGGCCCGAGGGAGGGTCACGTAGAGCGCGAAGCTCCGGCCGAGCAGCCAGACGACCAGTCCGGCGAGTGCCAGCGCTCCGGTTACCGCCGGGTTCGCGGCGGCGGCCGGATCCGTCGGATCGGCGAGAAACGCCGAGAGGTCGAATCCGACGACGAGACCGAGCCCGACGAGCCCGGCGCCGACGACGACCGAAAGCAGCCAGATCCCACGGTACATCAGCGTCCACCTGAACGCGTCACGACCGTCCATGCGTGGGGGGTCACAGCCGACCTGTATAACCGCTATGGGCGATCGACCCCGTCCCGTGCAACCGCGATGGACGATCGACCCCGTCCTGTACAAACGCTGATGGACGATCGACCCCGTCCTGTACAAACGCTGATGGACGATCGACCCCGTCCTGTACAAACGCTGATGGACTATCGACCGCGGCCGACCCTGACGGGTTCGCAACCCTTTTTATCGGATCGACTGAGCCTATACGTACAGATGGCAGTACTCTGGCTGGACGAGATCGACGCCGACGACGTAGAGCTGGTCGGCGGCAAGGGTGCCTCCCTGGGCGAGCTCACGGGAGCGGGGCTGCCGGTTCCACCGGGGTTCGTGGTCACGGCCGGAACCTATCGGCGCTTCATCGAGGACGCGGGGATCGACGAGGAGCTGTTCGAGACCGTCGACGTCGACGTCGACGACTCCGGCGCGCTCGCGACCGCGGCCGAGCGGGCACGGGAGCTCATCCGCGAGACGCCGTTTCCCGACGCGCTCCGCGAGGAGATCCTCGAGGCCTACGACGCGCTCGGGGACGAGCCGTTCGTCGCCGTCAGGTCGTCGGCCACGGCGGAGGACCTGCCCAGCATCGCCGCCGATGAGACCGCACTCTTGCGGATCGACGGCGAACCCGCGTTCGGCCGGATGGACGAGCTCGCGCCGCTCGACTGCAGCCGTCGGACGGTCGAAGTCCCCTCGCTGACCGACGACGGCATCGAGTGGCGAGAAGTGGAGACACTGTACGAACATCCGGCCGAAGACGAGACGCTCCACCGCGTGACCACGACCACCGGTCGGCGGATAACGGTCACGCCGGATCACTCCCTCGTCGTGCTGGACGAGGACACCCTCGAGCCAACGACCGCGACGGTCGACGAGCTCGACGGCGAGGAGAAGCTGCCCGTCGTCCGGGAGCTGGCACCGATGAACGCCGGGCCGGACGAGATCGACGTGACGGAGTACGTCCGTGGCGGCGACGTCCTCGTCGGCGACGGTGGCGTCATGATCGACAACGATTCGCAAAACGAGACGATTCAGCACGCGCTCTCGGAGACGATCCGGGCCGACGAGGAGTTCGCGTACTTTCTCGGACTCTACGTCGCGGAGGGAAGCACGTACGGGGGCCACGAGATCACGATCACGAACACCAACGACGAGCTCCTCGAGCGGGCCCGTGAGTTCATGGACCGACTCGGGCTCTGGAACGGCCAGGCGAAAAACAAGGACTCCTACCGGTTTTACTGCAAATCGTTGGTCAGGTTCCTCCATGCGGTCGCCGGACGCCCGGGCGACACCGAGGGGAAAGGTCGGCTCGCCGAGAACAAGCGCGTCCCCGAGTTCGTTTTCGGCTGGGATCGATCCCGCATCGGACAGTTCCTCCGGGGCTGTTTCGACGGCGACGGAACCGTCGGCGACGAGATTGCGTACGCTACGACCTCCGAACGGCTGGTCGAGGGGCTGGCCCGCCTGCTCGAACTGGTGGGACTCGACTATCGGATCCGCGAACGGAGCGGCCAGGGGGAGTGGAGTGACTCCTACCGTCTTTTCCTCCCGGCCCGGGAGGCGGCGGCGTTTCGCGAACGGGTCGGGTTCGAGTCCACGGCGAAGTCCGACCGGCTCGACGATCTGATCGACCGACACGAAAAAAAGGCCTATCATCCGCAGTTTTCCAGGACGATCACCGTCTCCGAGGCGCTTTCAGAACGGATCGGGGACCGGTTCGAGGACACCCTCCGGACCGAACGAGTTACCGTCGCCCGGTGTCCCGACTGCGACGGGGTAATAAACAAGTCGAGCCCGTACGATGGACGGGATCGGTGGTACTGTCCGGACTGCAGCGGAGCCTACTACGCAGAGGAGGTCACGTTCGTCTCGGAGGACCGGAACGACCGACGCGACGAACGTGGCCGGTTCGAATCCGGCAACGCGCCGTGGAACAAGGCACGGATTACGGGAACGTACAGCCAGTCTCGGTTCAACGAACTCCTGGCGGAACGTGGCGTCGACTCGCTGGCGTTCGACGAGACGGTCGGCTGGGAAGGTATCGAACGGATCGAGCCGATCGAGTACGACGGCCCGGTGTATGACTTCTGTGTCCCGGAGGCGGAGAACTTCGCTGCGGGACGGGGGAGTGTCATCACCCACAACACCGCTTCGTTTGCGGGCCAGCAGGACACCTACCTCAACGTCACCGGCGAGAAGCTGCTCGATCGCGTCCGTCAGTGCTGGGCGTCGCTTTTCACCCAGCGGGCGATCTACTACCGACAGGAGCAGGGGTTCTCCCACGCCGACGTCAACATCGCCGTCGTCGTCCAGCGGATGGTCGACGCCGATAAATCCGGCGTGATGTTCACCAGCCACCCCTCGACGGGCGAGTCGACGATGATCCTCGAGGCGGCCTGGGGGTTAGGCGAGGCGGTCGTCTCCGGGGCAGTCTCGCCGGACAACTACGTCGTCGACCGCGAGAACGGCGAGGTCGACGTTACCGTCGCCGAGAAGAAGGTGATGCACGTGAAAGACGAGGAGACCGGCGAGACGGTCGAACGGGAGGTCCCCGAGGAGGACCGCGACAGGCAGGTGCTCTCGGCTCCGGAGGTCGAGCGGCTCGTCGAGCTCGGCGAACAGGTCGAGGACCACTACGGCACCCCCCAGGACGTCGAGTGGGCAATCGTCGGCGGCGACGAGCAGGAGCCCTCGACGCAGTCCGGCGAGGTGTACATGCTCCAGTCCCGGCCGATCACGACGATCGACGAGAGCCGAGCCGAGGCCGCGGGCGGGGCGACCGACGGGAGCGGGGCCGCGACGGCGGCGGAGGGCGAGCTCCTCGTCGACGGCCTGGGCTCGAGCCCGGGGACGGTCACCGGCCCCGCCCGGATCATCGGCAAGCTCGACGAGCTCGACAAGGTCGCCGAGGGTGACATCATCGTCACCGCGATGACCACACCAGACATGGTGCCGGCGATGAAGCGGGCGGCGGCGATCGTCACCGACGAGGGCGGGATGACGAGCCACGCCGCGATCGTCTCCCGCGAGCTCGGCGTCCCCGCCGTCGTCGGCGCCGGCGACGCCACGAGCACCCTCGCCGACGGCCAGCTCGTCACCCTCGACGGCGACAAGGGGACGATCACCGCCGGCGAGGCGGACGTCGAAGAGGAGTACGACCCCGTCGAGGAGGTCCGACCACAGTCGCCGGTGAAGCCGATGACCGCCACGAAAGTCAAAGTCAACGTCTCGATCCCCGAGGCCGCGAGGCGTGCCGCGGCGACCGGTGCCGACGGCGTCGGCCTGCTCCGGACCGAGCACATGATCCTCTCGCTCGGACAGACCCCCGGAAGCTACATCGAGGAGCACGGCGAGGACGCCTACGTCGAGGAGCTCGTCGACGGCGTCCGGGAGGTCGCAGACGAGTTCTACCCACGTCCGGTCCGCGTGCGGACCCTCGACGCGCCGACCGACGAGTTCCGCCAGCTCGAGGGCGGCGACGACGAGCCCAGAGAGCACAACCCGATGCTCGGCTACCGGGGGATCCGACGCAGCCTCGACCGGCCGGACGTGTTCGCCCACGAGCTGGAGGCGTTCCGGCGGCTGTACGAGATGGGCTACGACAACGTCGAGATCATGCTCCCGCTGGTCAACGACAGCGAGGACGTCCTCGCGGCGCGAGCGTTGATGCGCGAGGCGGGCATCGACACGGAGAAACGCCGGTGGGGCGTGATGATCGAGACGCCGGCATCCGCGCTCTCGATCGACGGGATGGCCGAGGCCGGCATCGACTTCGCCTCCTTCGGCACCAACGATCTCACCCAGTACACGCTGGCCGTCGACCGGAACAACGAGCACGTCGCCGACCGGTTCGACGAGCTCCACCCGGCGGTGTTGACGCTGATCGGCGACGTGATCGAGCGCTGTCGCGAGCACGGCGTCGAGACGAGTATCTGTGGGCAGGCCGGTTCGAAACCCGAGATGGTCCGGTTTCTGGTCGAGACCGGCGTCAGTTCGATCTCCGCGAACATCGACGCCGTCCGCGACGTCCAACACGAGGTAAAACGGGTCGAACAGAAGCTGTTGCTCGACTCGGTCCGGTAGTTCACTCGGGATCGCCGTCGATTCGGGAGCCACCTCGGCTCGCCGTCGATTCGGGAGCCCACCCCGTCTCCGGTCCGGATACCAGCGACGGGCGCCCGCTACGCTCCGACGCCGTCGGGAGCGAGCTCCTCGAGGTCGAGTCGTTCGAGGGTCTCGTCGGTCGGAACGCCGTCTTCGGTCCAGCCCCGGAGCTCGTAGTACTCATCGAGCATCGTCTCGAACTGGGCCTCGGAGATGGCGTTGCCGTCGGCGGGACCACCCGCCTCGAGGGGACGGGTGAACCGCTCGGGCATGGCGTCGTCCTCGCGGCCAAAGCCCTCCCGCAGATTGAAAAGCCGCGTGGCGTTCCAGGCACGTTCGCCGATCGTCTCGAGGGTCTCGCGCTCGAGGTCGTAGCCCAACGCCGTCAACCACTCGTGTACGCGGTCGTAGTCGTACGCGGTGAAATCACAGGCGACCATGCTGAACGTCAGGGCGTTCTCGTCTTGCTCGTCGACGACGACCGCGGCGTGGCCCTCGACGTCGAACGGGTCGCGCTCGCCCCCGAAGGCGTCGGTACCGATCGGCCAGGCCCGCTGGTGACAGCCCCCGCGGTCGGCCGTCGCGTACGCCAGCGCCATCCCGTAGGAGGCCCGGGGTTCGTACGCCGGCAGCTCCATCCCTTTCACCTCGACGGCGGCCTCGCGGGCGTCGGGATGGCCGTCACAGAGGCGTTCGGCCGCACCGGCGGCCCCCTCGGCCAGCCCGTCGCCGATCCCCTCGCGGTGGGCGATCCTCTCTATCACCCGCGCGGCGGAGTCGGCGTCGCCCCACTCGAGCCCGGAGTCGACGAGGCCGGCCTCGGTGACCTCCATCAGCCACGAGAGGACGTTCCCGAGCGAGATGGTGTCCATCCCGAGCGTGTCCGCGAGGTTCGCGAGCTCGGTCACCGCCGTGACGTCGGTGATGTCGGTGTTCGCGCCCATCATCCCGATCGTCTCGTACTCCGGCCCCCAGTCGACGCTCGCGCCGGCGAACGCACCCTCGGTCCCGCTGTCCTCGAAGTCGACGACGTGGCCACAGGCGACCGGACAGCCGAAACAGGAGTCGGTGCCGACGTGGCCCGCCGAGAAGGCGTCGATGTTCAGCTCGTCGACGTCGGGGATCGTCCCTTTCGACCAGTTGTGGGAGGGGAGCGTGCCGACCTCCTGGGCCCAGTCGACGATGAGCTGGGTGCCGCCGTTTCTGGCCCAGGAGACCTCATCGGAGGTGCCGAGCCGCTGGGTGTGTTCGACTTTCAGCTCGCCGACGTCGGGTGCCGTCGGCGGCGAGGTCCCCGTCGCGACGACCGCCTTCAGCCGTTTCGAGCCCATCACCGCGCCGACGCCGCCCCGGCCGGCGTGGTGGGTGCCCTCGTCGCTCGTGATCGTCGCGAACTTCACCTCGTTCTCGCCAGCCGGCCCGATGCAGGCGGTCTTCGTCTTCCGTCCGGAGAACCGTTCGGCGGTCGCTTTGGTGTCGAGCCCCCAGAGGTCGCTCGCGTCATCGATCGTGACCTCCTCGTCCGTGATCCGGAGGGTGACCGGCTCGTCGGCTCGCCCCTCGACGGCGATCCCCAGATACTCCGGGAGGGCGTACCGGACCATCGCGGGGAAGTGTCCGCCGGAGTACGAATCGACGAACGTGCCCGTCAGCGGCGACTTCGTGACCGCAGCGTACCGGGACGTTCCCGGCGCGTACCCCGTCAGCGGACCGAACAGGAAGTACAGCTGGTTCTCCGGGGAGAGCGGGTCGACGCCGGGTTCGAGCTCCTCTAAGAGCAGGGCCGCGCCGAGTCCCTTCCCGGAGACGAACCGATCGCGAAGCGCCGAGGACACCTCCTCGGTTTCGACGGTCCGCTCGGTGAGGTTCACCCGGAGCAGTTTCGAGAGCTGTGTGACCTCCTCGGGTCTGTCGGTGATCGACTGTGACATGCCGACACGGTACTCCCGCCGGGGGTAAGTAACTATTCGATCGATGCCACAGGGGACCGACGGCCCGGCGATCAGGGCACGAGGAGGACGGGAACGTCGTGACCCTCGAGGACGCGTTCGGTCGTGTCGCTGCGAAGCGCCCGGTCGACGAGCGACTTCGGCTCGTATCCGAGCACGACGAGGTCGATCTCGCGGGAGTCGACGATCTCGACGATCGACTCACGAACCGTGTCTTTCGACGGTGGACTGCCGTCGAGGATCCGGATCTCGGCCTCGACGGAGATCCCGCGCCGTTCGCCCATCGCCTCGATCTCCCTGGCGGCGATCCGGCTCGGATCCTCCTCCCTGTCGCTTACGTGGACCGCGATGACGTGGACGTCTCGGTCGCTGCCGAACAACTCGAGGGTCGCACGCACCGCTCGCTCGCTGACTGGCTGCACCTCGAACGGAACCAAGACGTTCATACGGTACCGTCGAGCCGGGGACCCGTTACGTCTGTCGGTCGGCCAGCATCGGGGCGACCTCCGCGAACGCCGCGAGGTGTTCCTCGACGTGTTCGCGCTCGTGTTGGACGCTGATCGTCCACTGCTGGGAGGCGTGGTGTGGATGCGGGATGACGCCGCGTTCGAGCATCGCGAACCAGTAGTTCTCGTGGAACTCGACGTCGACGTGTTCGTCGAAGTCGCGGTAGTTCCGGATCGGCTCGTCGGTGAAGTGGACGATCCCCTGAGAGCGGACGTTCGCGACGTGACCGACGACGCCGGTGTCCTCCATGATCTCCTCGTAGCCGGTGGCCAGCCGCTCGCCGAGGGCGTCGACGTGGTCGTAGGCCGACTCGGTGAGCACCTCCTCGAGTACGGTCGAGACCGCCCGCAACACGAGTGGGTTCCCGTTGTACGTCCCGAAGTGGGCGGCGTCGCCTTCGATCCCGCGCATGATCTCCTCGCGGCCGCCGAAGGCGCCGACGGGGTAGTTGCCCCCGATGCTCTTTGCCATCGTCACGAGGTCGGGCTCGACGCCGTAGTACTCGGCTGCGCCGCCGGGGGCGAGTTTTACGCCCGTTTTGACCTCGTCGAAGATGTAGGAGACCTGGTACTCGTCACACAGCTCCCGGAGTCCCTGGAGGAACTCGCCGGTCGGTTCGGTCATTCCGACGTTCATCACGATCGGTTCGACGATCAACGCGCCGATCTCGTTGCGGTTCTCGCGGAAGATGGCCTCGACGGCCTCGAGGTCGTTCCACGGGGCGACCTCGACGGTGTCGGCGATCGCCTCGGGGACGCCGTCGCTCTCGATGACCGTCCTCGGGCGTTCGGGGTGGCCGAGCTCGTGTGCCGGGGCGGCCTTGCTCGCGAGCACGTAGTCGTGACAGCCGTGGTAGGCACCCTCGATTTTCAGCAGCTTATCGCGGCCGCTGTACGCCCTGGCGATCCGGATCGCGTGCATGGTGCTCTCGGTGCCGCTGTTGGTGAATCGGACGAGGTCGACCGGCTCCCACCGCCGGGCGATCGCGGCGGCGGCCTCCGCCAGCAGCTCGTGGGGGTGGGTGTAGAGGGTGCCACGCTCCAGCTGATCGCGGACCGCCTCGGTGACCGCGGGGTGGTTGTGGCCGACCATGCCGGCCCCGTTGTTGAGGTCGTAGTCGAGATACCGGTTGTCGTCTACGTCGTAGAGGTACGGGCCGTCGGCGCGATCGATCACCATCGGGTACGGCTCGAACGCCCGGTAGGTGCTCGCCACGCCCGCGGGGACGTGCTCGCGGATGTGGTGATAGCGCTGCTCGCTGGTCGGCGTCCGCTCGCGGTAGGTCGCCTCGATCTCGTCCCAGAGTTCCATACCTGCTGGATACGGTGGCGTCGTCTTAACTGTTGGTGAGCGTTCGAATCCGCAGCGCTGAGGGCGAACGGAGTTCGACCTCCGGGTTCGATCGTTGCCGATCGCCGAAACGGACGTCAGTCGGTGATCGTCGAAGCGAGTAGCTGCCGGTCTCATCGAAGCGGACGGCACTCGACGGGGCGCCGGAGCGGACACCGCCGATCGCGGCTTCCCCATCGGGGGAGGAACCAACGGCAATAGTTAAACGGAGTCCGACGCGATACGGTGTTATGGGACTGAGTCCGAATCTCGAAGCGTTCGACGACACCGATCTGCACATTCTCCAACAGCTGGAGTCGGACCGCGAGGTCAACCTCTCGGAGCTCTCCGAGGAGACCGGCCTCTCGAAGTCGGCGATCCACTACCGGCTGAACAAACTCAAAGACGACGGCGTCGTCCAGGGGATGTCCGCGCGGCTCGATCCGCTCGCGTTCGGCCTCGAGATGATGGTCATCACGGAGGTCACCGTCACCCACGAACGGGGGTACGCCGAGGAGATCGGCGAGCGCCTCTCGGAAGTCGGCGGCGTCAACCAGGTCTACTACACGATGGGCGACGTCGACTTCGTCGTCATCTCACGGACCCAGAACCGCGAACAGATGAACGACCTGATCGACGAGATGATCGCCATCGACGGCGTCACGGAGACGTCCTCGACGTTCGTGATGGACGAGTACAAGACCGACGGCCGGGTGCTCTCTAACATGTCCGTGGAGATGCGCGAGAACGTCCACGAGGGCGGGGGCTCCTAGAGCGACCCGTCTTCTACCTCACAGTCACAGCCGCCGGCGTCGATCAGTTCGTCGACGGCGTAATCGCGCCCGCAGTCCTCACAGACCACGCGGACGCTCACGAGCGTCTCGTACTCCCGACCGGTGAGCTCGCCGGAGTTGACCAGCTCGCCGATGGTCGACTCGGTGACGATCTGGGTCCGGCTCACCAGCCGCTGGACGGTCTCCTTTTTGCGCTGGGTGCGGTCGCCGTCGTCGCGCTCGAGTTTCGCCTCCCGGACGTTCGTGAGGTAGGTGTGGATCGCCTGGTGGGTCACGAAGTCCCCGAGCACCCGTTCGACGTCGACGCCGGCTCGTTCGAGTTCGCGTCGCTTCCGCACCCGGTCGGCCCGCGAGACGTCGTCGTCGGTCAGCGTTCGGTGGCTGCTCTCGACGTCGGAGGCGACCGTCGACTCGCCGGCCTCGGCGAGCGCCGACCGGAGCACGGCGCGGTTGAACTTCCGGGCGAGATCCCGCAGACTGGTCCGCTCGGCACCCTCGCCGAGCCACTCGGCCTCCAGACGCTCACCCCACCCTTCCAGATCGTACTCCTCGATGACGCGCTCGACTTTCGTCCGTCGTCGTCCGTCGCTCATCTCTGATACTCCGACTTCCGGCTCCGTCGCCGGTGGGCACCCACGTGGGGCGGCCGCGTCGGTCGGTCGACACGAGGGGGGCTTCTCACTTAATATTCCCGTCCTGGGGTCGGACGGGCGTCCGGAGAGTCCGGAGCCCCCGGACCGCGGTGAGCCGTCCGAAGAACCCCCCGAACCGACACACGTTGCCGACTCCCGAACCAACGCGGTTTTTTCCGCGTGCCCCCAAGGGGGCGTGTGCGAGCGCTCACCGTCGTGGCCGTCGCCGTCCTCGTCCTCGGCGTCGCCGGTCTGTTCGTCGTCGACGCCGGCTCGGCCCCCGAGGAGCCCGCGGACTTCGACCGGACCGTCTCGATGGGGCTCACCTACGACCAGGAGTTCGGCCTCGACGACGACGTCGTCCTCCCCCGGACGCAGGTTTACTACTCCCAGTACCGCTACGTCGTCGGCTACTACGGCGTCGAGACGTTCCTCGAGGACCGTCGCGGGGAGGGCCACGAACAGCGCTTTGGCTACCCGCTCGCGATCTACGTCACCGACTTCAGCGGTGCCGAGCCGACGCTCACCGAGGCGGGTCACACCCGGGTCGACGCCGAGCCGGGGTGGACCGACGCGACCGAGGCGGCGTACGTCGTCGGCAGCGACGCCCGGACGCCGGCCGGCGAGACCGTCGTCCCCTTCTCCGAACGGTCCGACGCCGACGCCTTCGCCGCCGAGTACGGCGGGACGGTCCTCGGGTGGGAGGCGCTGCTCGCGGAGCGGTTCGAGGTCGACGACGCCGACGTCGTCCGGGACCGGGTCGGCGACCAGCACGCGGCGGCCGACGCCTTCGTGGCTGATTCGCAGGCGGCCCTCGATCGTCCCGTCTCGGTCGTCGTCGGGGACGCCGAGGCGGCCGACCCCGTGGACGCGGACGAGGGCGATTACGCGGACAGCGACGCCGACGGGGACGGCCGCGCCGAGGGAGACGACCACGCCGGCGGGGACGACCCACCGGTCGAACGCGTCGACACGATCGCCGAGGCGGTCGCGACGGCGCCGGCGAACACGACCGTCGTCGTCGCCGGGGGCCACCACGACGAGCGGATCGAGATCGATCGACCGATAACCCTCGCCGGCGACGACGGCGCGACCGTCGACGGCGGCGGAAACGGCTCGCCGATCGCGGTGAGCGCGCCCGGGGCCGCGGTGACCGAGCTCCGGATCGTCGGCGTCGGCAACGAGTCCGGCGACGTCGACCCCCTCGATCTCGATCACCACGTCGACCCCGACGAGGTCGACGAGGAAGAGTGGGAAGCGGACCTGCTGGCGGCGTACGCCCGGGGCGACGCGGGGATCGAGGCCGACGGGGCCGACGGCCTCCTCGTCGAGAACGTCACCGTCGAGACGCCCGCGAACGGGGTCATCGCCAGGGGGAGCCCGGGGCTCGTCGTCCGGAACCTGACGGTGTACGGCGCGGACTCCTGGCGGGACGGCTACATGGGCGTCGTCGTGGCCAACGGCGACGGTGTGATCGAGGGCTCGACGTTTTACGACGGCCGGGACGCCGTCTACACCCACCGCGCCGACGGGCTCGTTGTCCGGGAGAACACGATGCGCGGGAACCGGATGGGCGTCCACTTCATGCACACCTCGGACGCGCTGATCGCCGACAACTACGTCCGCGACCAGGGGAGTACGGGGATCTACATCATGACGGGGCCGACCCGGAACGCCGTCGTCGGCAACGACGTCTTCGAGAACCCGATCGGGATCCGCCCCGAAGGGACCGACTCCTACGTCGCCGACAACGTCGTCGCCGGCAACGAGCTCGGCCTGCGCGCGGAGGCGAGCAACTCGATCTACGAGGGCAACGTCGTCGTCGGCAACTTAGAGGGGTTCCAGGCCCGGACGATGCTCCCCTCGAACCGGATCGTCGGCAACGACTTCGTCGACAACCGCCGACACGTCACCAGCGGCCCGTTCACGCCGCTGCGGATCTGGAGCCACGACGGCGTCGGCAACCACTGGGACGGCGCGATCGGCGACTCCACCGGCGCGATCGACGATCGCGACGGTGCGGTGCTCGACCGCCCGTACTCGCCGACCCACGCCGTCGACGGCCGGCTCCACGAGCTCGACGGGACGCCCGCGCTCGCCCGGGCGCCGGCGCTCGACGCGGTAGCCGGCCTCCAGGGGACGGTCCCGGGGATGCGCGCCGGCGAGGTCGTCGACCCCGCGCCGCTGTGTGATCCCAACCGGCCGACGGAGATCGAACGGATCGGCTGGGAGGTCGAGGAACGCTGTGACCTCCGGCCCCCCGAGCCGTGATTCTGTAGCCACCGGGTTCCCTGCCCCAAACCGCGACAGCTGTAGCCACCGGCTCCGCTGGGCCCCAACAGCCGTAACCCCCGGTTCCACTGAGCCACGACGCCGGCCGTTCGTGGGCTTCGCGTCGGCCGGATTTAACTGGTGGAACAGTGCAGTCGGAGGTTCAGGGAGGTCCGGTTCCAGGGTGGGCCATGGATCGGACTCGCAGGGACGACCGCGCGACGAGCCGCCGGTCGCTTCTCGGCGCCGCCGGCTGGTCGCTCGCGCTCCCGGTTCTCGGTGGGGTGCGGATCGCGACCGAACGGGCCGCGACCGACGCCGCCGGCGACGGGATCCCGGTTCGAAAGCAACGCTCGGCGGAGCTCCACCGGCGGCTCGAGGGGGTCTTCGGGGACGCCTTCGAGGGGCTCGAACCCGGCCGACCCGACCTCCTGCTCGACGTGCGGTACGTCGAGGGGACGGCCGTCTCCCCGGAGACGAAAACGCGGATCGTCGAGCTGTTCCGGCGAAACGGGATCTACGCCCAGTGGCTCGATCACCCGCAGACGTACGATCGCTCGCGGCTGCGAGACCAGTACGGCTGGTCGACGGATGCCTTCCTGTGGGGCAGGGAGAGCCTCTACCGGGAGACGGTCGAGCCCTGGCTGCGGGACCTGGCCCTCCAGCTGTTCGTCGTTCCCGGAGTCGCCGGCCGCTGGTCCGAGGGACGGATCTACAGTCCGACGATGGACGCCCTCGACGCCGGAATCGAGGGCTACGTCAACGGCTTCAGCGTCGGCAACCGCGCGGTCGTCGCCGAGCGGGGACGGCCGGCCGACGAGGCACGGCTCTGTCTCCACGAGATCGCACACTACGCGCTCTGTCACGACGACGACCCCGAAAACGACGGGGTGATGGGGACGGCCGACGTCGTCGATCTCACCCCCGGGGAGTGGGAGCGGCTCCGGACCGGACTCGGCAACGTCCGGGACACCACGGGGTACGACGTCCTCCTCCGGACGTGTCTCTGGGAGGAGTGTCTCCGGGACCTCGCGGGTCGGGGGTGACCGCCGGCGAACGGCTTAAGTGCCGATCCGTGGAAGCGTTGACACGATGACTATCGACCAACTCGAGGGACTCGGCGTCGTCGAGCTCGAGGACGCGGCGATCGACCGGCTCCTCGAGAACCGGCGTGTCGCCGTGCTGGCGCTGCCCGACGAGGGGGCGCCGTACCCGGTTGCGCTGTCGTTCGGCTTCGACGGGGACTCCGAGCTGTATTTCACCTACGTGGGGACCGACGGCCGGAAGCGACGGCTGAGCGACCGGGCCGAGGCCGCGAGCGTACTCGTCTACGGCGCCGAGACGTCGTTCACCTGGGAGAGCGCCCACCTGACCGGGACGCTTCGAGCCGTCCCCGAGAGCCGGTGGGACGAGCTCGCGGAGGTCCTCGAGGGCGCCTGGCGACCGGAGCTTTTCGCCCGCGCGGCCGACTCCCTCGAGGTCGCGGTCTACGCCTTCGAGATCGAGACGCGATCTGGATTCAGACACGCCGGATTGCCGGCCGGTTTCGACGTCGACGTTCGCGACGGGGACGACGGAGTGGGGGACGAGGGTGAGGGAAGCGAGAACTGAGAGGCAGCGTGGGTGATGACGGCGACGGCGAAACCGTGTGAGGTTCCTCCGGCTTTCGTTGGGCTTAAGTAGTTCTCGGGGGTAGATTCCGGTGCGATACGTGTAGGGGGTCCGCCCCCGAGTCCGGAAGGGCGACGATACAGACACGGTGTCGTGGTAGCCAAGCGGCCCAAGGCGCATGGTTGCTAACCATGTGGCGTCAAGCCTCCGGGGTTCGAATCCCCGCCACGACGTCGGCACGGGATCGTCGGCGAGCGTCGACCGACGGTCCTCGACGCACAGACGCACCCAACACATGAGCGAGGAAGATACCCAACAGGACGACGACCTCCGATACTTCGTCCGGATCGGTCGGACCGACCTCGACGGCACGAAGTCCGTCGAGCGGTCGCTCTCGGAGATGAACGGGATCGGTCGACGGACCGCCCGGATCATCGCCGAGCGGGCCGGCGTCGACCGAACGGCGACGTTCGGCGGCCTGGACGACGAGGTCATAGACGAGGTCGTCGAGATCGTAGAGAACTACGCCGAGGAGACCCCCGACTGGCTGACGAACCGCCAGCGGGACTTCTACACCGGCGAGACGGATCACGAGATCGGCAACGACCTCCAGTTGACACGCCAGCACGACATAAACCGGATGAAAATGATCGACTCCTACAAGGGCGTCCGTCACAAGCGCGGCCAGAAGGTCCGCGGCCAGCGGACGAAGTCCACGGGCCGGACCGAGGGCACCATCGGCGTCAACGTAGAGGAGATCCGAGAGGAGGCTGCCGAGGAGGCAGCGGAGGACGACGAGTAAGATGCCGCTTGGAACGAAAACCAAACAGTACGAGACGCCGAATCACCCGTTCCAGGGCGAGCGTATCTCCAGTGAACACTCGCTGGTCGACCGCTACGGCCTGAAGAACAAAGAGGAGCTCTGGCGTGCACAGTCGGAGCTTCGCTCCTACCGACGGGAGTCCCGGGAGCTGCTCGCCCAGCCACAGGACGACGCGGTCGTCGCCCGACGGCGCGGGGAGTTTCTCGGCCGACTCAAGCGGGTCGGGATCCTCGGGGAAGAAGACGGGCTGGGCGACGTGCTCGGCCTCGAGGTCGAGGACGTCCTCGAACGCCGCCTCCAGACCGTCGTCTACCGGAAGGGGCTGGCGAACACGCCCCGACAGGCACGGCAGTTCATCGTCCACGGCCACGTGGTCGTCGACGACCGCCGCCGCCGGATTCCCTCCTACGTCGTCGACGTCGACGAGGAGGAGCTGGTCGCGTTCGACGAGACCAGTCCGCTGGCGGACGAACTCCACCCGGAACGAGCGGAGGGACAGTAACATGGCAGACGACGACAAGTGGGGCATCGCCCACGTGCACGCGTCGTTCAACAACACCGTCATGACCGTCACCGACCTCACGGGCGCGGAGACGATCGCCAAGTCCTCCGGCGGGACGGCGGTCAAACAGAACCGCGACGAGGCGTCGCCGTACGCGGCCATGCAGATGGCCGAGTCGGTCGCCGAGGAGGTCAAAGCTGCCGGCATCACGGGCCTGCACGTCCGCGTTCGCGGCCCCGGCGGCAACCTCCAGAAATCCCCCGGTCCCGGCGCGCAGGCGACGATCCGCGCGCTCGCCCGCTCGGGCATCGAGATCGGGCGCATCGAGGACGTCACGCCGATCCCACACGACGGATCGCGCGCCCCGAAAGGCAAGGGCGGCTACTGACATGACAGAGGAGTACGACGTCGAGTTCGTCGAACGCGGCGACCGGGAGGCACGATTCCTGGTTCGCGGGATCACACCCGCGTTCGCCAACGGGATCCGCCGGGCGATGATCGCGGACGTGCCGACGTTCGCGATCGACACCGTCCGGTTCATCGAGAACTCGTCGGTCATGTTCGACGAACAGCTCGCCCTCCGGCTCGGGCTCGTCCCGCTCTCGACGCCGCCCGAAGGCGAGTTCGTCGAGGGAGACGTCGTCACGCTCTCGATCGACGTCGAGGGGCCGGCGACGGCCTACTCGGGCGATCTCGTCTCGAGTGACGAACTCGTCCGGCCGACGGCGGAGAACGTCCCGATCATCGATCTCAAGGAGGGCCAGCGCCTCGAAGCCGAGGCCGACGCCGTCATGGGCCGTGGCAGGGACCACGCCAAACACCAGGGCGGGGTCGCCGTCGGCTACCGACACCTCCAGCGGGTGGAGGTCGTCGGCGATCTGCCGGCGTTCGAGGACGAGGAGTCCCGGATCGTCCGTGGCGTGATCGAAGAGGGCGCACCGGAGGCCGCCGAGCCGTCGAACGGCGACGAGCCACGGGAAGGCGAACTCGTCTCGACCGAGGCGTTCGGCCACGACCTCACGGAGCGATACCCCGGCAAGGAGCTCCGCGTCGAGGACGTCCCCGGAGCGTTCGTCTTCCACGTCGAGACCGACGGCTCGTTTACCGTCGAGGAGCTCGTAGACCGTGCGGCGGCGACGATCGAGACCCGAGCCGCCGAACTCGAGGAGGCAGTACAGCTGTAAGATGAGCCGTCGCCCCGCCTTTCGACCGACGCCGGCGGCCGCGAGCGACGCGGCCGCCCCCTCGGCAACCGAAAGGGGTTTTACGGGGCGACGGATACTCGGGAGTGCGAGCAGGGATAGCCAAGTCTGGCCAACGGCGCAGCGTTCAGGGCGCTGTCTCGTAGGAGTCCGCAGGTTCAAATCCTGCTCCCTGCATCCGCTTCTCGAACCAGAAACCAACGATACCAATGAGTAGCAAGACCAATCCGAGGCTCACCGACCTCATCGCCGAACTGAAGTCGACGTCCAGACGGACGGACGCCGACGTCTGGCGTGACGTCGCGGCTCGCCTCGAGAAACCCCGGTCGAGTCACGCCGAAGTGAACCTGGGGCGGATCGAGCGATACGCACGCGAGGAGGAGACCGTCGTCGTTCCCGGCAAGGTGCTGGGATCCGGCGCGTTGCGCAAGCCGGTCACCGTCGCCGCCGTCGACTTCTCGTCGTCGGCCGCGACGAAGATCGATCAGGTCGGCGAGACTGTACAGCTCGAGCAACTGCTCGAAGAGAATCCCGACGGTTCGGGCGTGCGGGTGATCGCATGAGCGCCGCCGAGTTCGACGCCGACCTCGTCGTCGACGCCGCCGACTGCATCCTCGGTCGCGTCGCCAGCCAGGTCGCCGAACGCGCCCTCGATGGCGAGCGGATCGCCGTCGTCAACGCCGAAGACGCCGTGATCACCGGCGACAGAAACGACATCTTGGAGACCTACCGGACGCGAGCGGGGCTCGGCTCGGACCGCGGGCCACACTACCCCCGACGACCCGATACGATCTTCAAACGGTCGGTCCGCGGGATGCTCCCGTACAAGAAACGGCGCGGCCGGGAGGCCCTAGAGAACGTCCGGGTGTACGTCGGCAACCCCTACGAGGAGGCCGAACCGCTCCCCGATACGTCGCTGGATCGGCTCTCGAACATCCGCTTTCTGCAGCTGCGGGAAGTGAGCGAACAACTGGGTGCGACCAAAACATGGTAACGAACACGAGCGGCAAGAAGAAGACGGCGGTCGCCCGCGCGACCGTCCGCGACGGCGGGGGACGAGTCCGCGTCAACTCCCAGCCCGTCGAGCTGGTCGAACCGGAGATGTCCAGGCTGAAGATGCTCGAACCGTTCCGCATCGCCGGCGACGAGCTCCGCGAGGAGCTCGACGTCGACGTCCGCGTCGAGGGCGGGGGCATAAGCGGCCAGGCCGACGCGGTCCGCACCGCCATCGCCAGGGGTATCGTCCAGCACACGAACGACGCCGAGCTCCGGGACGCGTACATGGAGTTCGACCGCTCGCTGCTGGTCAACGACGTCCGCCAGTCCGAACCGAAAAAGTGGGGCGGCCCCGGCGCACGGGCCCGTTACCAGAAATCCTACCGCTGAGGTGATGGGGATATGATGGTACCGGTCCGGTGTTTCACGTGCGGTTCGGTCGTCGGCGAACACTGGGACGAGTTCAGAGAGCGCACACGCGAGGGCGACGAGGACCCACAGGCGGTCCTCGACGAGCTCGGCGTCGAGCGGTACTGCTGTCGCCGGATGCTCGTCTCACACGTCGACCTCGTCGACGTCGTCTCGCCGTATCAGTGATGAGAGGGGAACAGTACAACCGCTACGAGAAAGCCCGCATCCTCGGAGCCCGGGCGTTGCAGATCTCCCACGGCGCGCCGGTGTTGATCGAGACCGACCAGGCCGAGCCGATCCTCATCGCCGCCGAGGAGTACGACGCGAACGTGCTCCCGTTTACGGTCAAGCGGGGGGACCGATGACGCTGATCGCCGGCGTCCGCCTCCGGACGGTGCTCGACTCCCGGGGGAATCCGACCGTCGAGGCCGACGTGCTCACCGAGAGCGGCGGCTTCGGCCGGGCGGCGGCACCCTCCGGAGCGAGTACGGGCGCCCACGAGGCGGTCGAACGGCCACCCGGCGAGGCGATCGCTGCCGCCCGCGAGCACGCGATACCCCGGCTCGTCGGGGAGGCCTACGCCGGCAACCAGCGGGAGGTCGACGCCGCCTTACACGCCGCCGACGGCACCGAGGACTTCTCGGAGATCGGCGCGAACAGCGCGGTCGCGGTCTCGATGGCCGCCGCGAAAGCCGGCGCGGACGTCCTCGGTGCCCCCCTCTACCAGCACCTCGGGGGGACGTTCCGCGGTGAGAGCCTCCCGACGCCGCTTGGCAACGTCGTCGGCGGCGGGGAGCACGCCGCCGACGCGACGGACATCCAGGAGTTTCTCGTCGCGCCCGTCGGCGCGCCGGGAATCGCCGACGCCGTCTTCGCCAACGCGGCCGTCCACGCCGAGGTCGGGGAGCTGCTCGCCGAACGGAACCTCCCGGCCGGCAAGGGCGACGAGGGCGCCTGGGCGCCCTCGATCGAGGACAGCGAGGCGTTCGAGATCGTCGCGGAGGCGGCCGCGACCGTCGAGGCCGACGTCGGCTTCGAGATCCGTCTCGGGCTCGACGTTGCAGCCACGGAGCTGTACGATCCCGACGCCGGCGTCTACGAGTACGAAGACGGGAGCCGGGAGCCGGACGAGCAGATCGCGTACGTCGCCGAGCTGGTAGCGGAGTACGACCTCGTCTACGTCGAGGACCCACTCGAGGAAGAGGACTACGAGGGGTTCGCCGAGCTCACTGCCGACGTCGGCGACCGGACGCTGATCTGTGGGGACGACCTGTTCGTGACGAACGTCGACCGGCTCGCCGAGGGGATCGAGACGGGGGCTGGAAACAGCATCCTGATCAAACCCAACCAGATCGGCACGCTCACCGACGCCGTCGACGCCATCGAGCTCGCAGCCCGAAACGGCTACGAGCCGGTCGTCTCCCACCGATCGGGGGAGACCGAGGACACGACGATCGCACACCTCGCCGTGGCGACCGACGCCCCGTACATCAAGACGGGGGCCGTCGGCGGCGAGCGAACCGCAAAGCTCAACGAACTCGTTCGGATCGCAGACGACGCGACATGACAGAAAACGACGCACAACAGGAGGGGCTCGACGCCGCCGAGGAGGTAGAAGAGTCGGCCGACGGGGCCGGCGAGGACGTCGAACCCGCAGACGAACAGGACGCCGAGGCAGCCGCCGAGGCCGAGACAGGGCCGACACTCGACGACGACGTGATGGGCGACGAGGAGGCCGACCTGCTGATTCCCGTCGAGGACTACCTCGGCGCCGGTGTCCACATCGGCACCCAGCAGAAGACCAAGGACATGGAGCGGTTTATCCACCGCGTCCGGACCGACGGCCTCTACGTGCTCGACGTCTCGAAGACCGACGGCCGGATCCGGACGGCCGCGAACTTCCTCGCGAACTACGCGCCCGAACAGATCCTGGTCACCTCGAGTCGCCAGTACGGCCGGTTCCCGGCCGAGAAGTTCGCCGAGGCCGTCGGCGCCCGCGCCCGGACGGGCCGATTCATTCCGGGGACGCTGACGAACCCGAAGTACGACGGCTACATCGAACCCGACGTCGTCGTCGTCACCGACCCGATCGGCGACGCCCAGGCGGTAAAGGAGGCGATCACGGTCGGCATCCCCGTGATCGCGATGTGTGACTCGAACAACCAGACCGGCAACGTCGACCTCGTCGTCCCGACGAACAACAAGGGACGGAAGGCGCTGTCGGTCGTCTACTGGCTGCTCGCCAACGAGACCCTCGACCGTCGTGGCGCCGAGCCGGCGTACGCGCTCGAGGACTTCGAGAGCATCGTCTAGCGGCTCCGACCCCGTACGAGGCTGTTTTGCCCGTCCAGTCACCGGTCTCCGCCGACCAGCGACCGTTCGGCGTTTGCCGCCACCAGCGAGGCCGCGAGCACCGTCGCCCCGAACGCCGCCGGCGGGCTCAGGACCCCGAGGAGGGCCGCGGGGATCACGACCGCGTTGTACGAGAGGGCGAGCGCCACGTTCTCCCGGAGACGCCGGCCCGCGGCGCTCGCGAGGTCAAAAGCCGTCTCGACCGCCGCCAGCCCCTCGCCGACGACCGCGAGATCGGCGGCGTCCGAGGCCAGGGCGGTGCCGGAGCCGAGCGCGATGCCGAGGTCGGCCGCCGCCAGCGCGGGGGCGTCGTTCGTCCCGTCGCCGACCATCGCGACGGTTCCTCTTTCGCGTAGCCGGCGGATCGCCGCGGCCTTGCCCGCCGGCGGAACGTCGGCGAAGACGTGGTCGACCCCCGGATGCTCGCGGGCGAACGCCGCGGCCTCGCCGTGGTCGCCGGTGAGGACCACCGTCTCGATTCCGCGGTCGTGTAGCGCCGTCATCGTCTCGGCCCATCCCTCGCGGGGCTCGTCGCCGAGGACCACGACTCCCTCGGCGTGTCCGTCGCGACCGACGACGACGGGAAGCCGGCCGTCGGCCCGGACGGCGGCGAGCCGCCCGCGGATCGTCTCGGGGATCGACCACCCCCGCTCCTCGAAGAGCTCCGGATGGCCGACGAGGACCGTCCGTCCGTCGACCCGACCGCCGACACCCGTCGCGTGGGTCCGAAACGCCGAGACGTCCCCGCGCTCGACCCCGCCGTCGGTCTCCCCCCGGTCGGCCTCCGCGGCGGCGACTACTGCCCTCGCGGCCGGGTGAGCCGACCGTCGTTCGAGGGCGGCGGCCATCTCGAGGGCGTCCGCCTGGAGCTCGACGTCGAGGACGGCCATCGAGCCGGTCGTGAGCGTCCCCGTCTTGTCGAAGACGACGACGTCGACCCCGCGTAAGCGCTCGAGGACGCTCTCGTCGAAGACGACGATCCCGCGTCGGGTGGCCTCACGGACGCTCGCGGCGACCGAAAGCGGCGTCGCGAAGCCGACGACCCACGGCGTACAGACGAAAAGCGTCGCGAGCGAGGCCAGCGTGGCCTCGATCGGGCTCGCCCCGAGAACGGCCGTCCCGATCCCGACGAGGACCGCGAGCCCGAGGACCGCCGGCACCGCCCGCCCGGCCAGCTCGTCGGCCCGACGCCCGACGCCGTGGTCGGCGCTTTGTAGGTTCCAGACGGTCGCCGTCAGCCGGTCGATCCCCCGCTCGGAGCCCGAGCCGGCCTCACAGACGGCCGCCCCGTCGAGGACGGCCGAGCCGCCGACGAGCTCGTCGCCGGCTCGTTTCGCCACCGGGAGGTTCTCGCCCGTGATGACGGCCTCGTCGACCGCACACTCCCCCTCCGCGAGGACGCCGTCGACGGGGATCCGCTCGCCGGCCCGGACGAGCACCCGATCGCCTGGCTCGACCTCCTCGACGGGGACGCGGTCGCCGCTTCCCTCGAGCCGTGCCTCCCCGACCTCCGAGACGGTGAGCGCCGAGAGCTCGTCGACGGCCAGCCGTTTCACCAGCGACTCGTAGTAGATCGCGGCGACCGTGACGACGACGATCGCGATCGTCAGGTCGTGGTAGACGTCCGTCCGGCCCAGGCCGATGGCGATCAGCCCGTAGACGAACGCGCCCGCCGCCGCCAGCGCGACCAGCGACTCGGTGTTCGCCCGGCGCATCCGGACGCCGACGTAGCTCCCGCGTATGAGCGGCGCGCCGGTGAACCAGAACACGAGTCCCGTGAGCGTCGAGAGGACGAGAAAGAAGATCATCGCGGCGGGGCTCGCGAGCGCCCGATCGAACACCGAGAGGACGACGTCGTCGTACAGAAATCGCAGGTGTGCGGGGTAGAGGATCGTCAGGTAGTGGACCATCACGAACAGCCCGAACATGACGCCGGCGATGTACCGCCCCTGGAGCATGTCACGTGAGCGTCGGCTGCGCAGCCCGGTCACCTCCCGGGAGCGGCGGGTCCGCCCGTCGCCGTCGGCCGTGGCGGCGTCCTCCCGGAGGTACGCCTCGTAGC
Organism: Natrialbaceae archaeon Tc-Br11_E2g8; assembly: GCA_001564115.1. Taxonomy (GTDB): domain Archaea; phylum Halobacteriota; class Halobacteria; order Halobacteriales; family Natrialbaceae; genus Tc-Br11-E2g8. The sequence goes on from LKNG01000001.1 coordinate 46,784, forward strand.
CCGTTCGGCTCAACGCCCGCCGGAGGTCGTCCTTTCCGATCCGGTCCGGGACGTGGTCGACCCGGACGGTCTCTGTGACGTAGCTGGCCTCCGCGTCCGCGACGCCGTCCTCGGCGGTCGCGAGCGCCTCGAGGTACGCCTCACAGCTCCGGGAGTGCATGCCGTCGACCCGCAGGAACGTGCGGACGTGCCCCTCGGGGATCGGACTGGGGCCGCCGGCGCTCGGGCCGTCGCCTTCCGCCGGCGATCCGAGCTCCCCGTGGACGGCCCGACAGCCCGACGAACAGAACCGCTCGGAGCCGTCCACGGCCTCCCCACAGAGCCGACACGCGCTCGAGCCGGTCACGGGCCGACCACCCCGGCGACCGGCCACCCGGGGAGCGTCACGGCCCGCGCGTCGAACGGTCGCATACGTACTCCGGGAGGACGCGACGACGGAAACAGGTTTCCCCGCGGCGGCGAGACGGCCGAACGGGGGCCCGCGACGGGTCGGACCCGGCGTGGGGCGCTCTCATCCGGTCTCGTCGCTCGAGTCACCTTCGCCGGCGGCGGCTGGTTTTCCGGCTCCATCGGCCGGCCCCTCTTCGTCGGCCGACTCGTCGTCGGTTCCTCCCGACGACCCACCGGTCCCGTCGTCGGTTCCTCCCGACGACCCACCGGTCCCGTCGTCGATCCCTTCCGACGACCCACCGGTCCCGTCGTCGGTGCTTGGACCAGAGGGGTCGTCCGCCTCACGCGCCTCGGCCAGGGGTCCCGATTCGCGGCCGTACAGCTCGGCGACGGTCTTGAACGTCCCGAGGACGACGGGGCCGAAGAACAGCCCCATGACGCCGGCGACGGCGACGCCGCCGAAGATGCCGACGATGACGGTGGCGACGCTCATGCTGGCTCCACGCCCCACCGCGATCGGCCGGAGGGCGTTGTCCGAGAGGCTCACGATCACGGCGCCGTAAGCGAAAAGTGCCACGCCGGCTACCGGCCGACCGACGCCGACGAGGTAGATCGAGACCGGCGCCCAGACGAGCGAGGCTCCGATCAGCGGCAGCAACGAGAGGACGAAAGTGACGATGAAAAAGAAGACCAGACTCGGAATCCCCACGACCGCCAGCCCGATCGTCGTCAGCAGCGCCTGGACGCCGGCGACGGCGACGTTCGCGACGATCGCGACGTACAACAGCCGATCGACCCGACTGAAAAGCTCGGTCCGTGTGGCCCGACTCAGGGGCAGTACCGCCCCGATCCAGCGGACGAGCCGGTCGCCGTCCCTGAGCAGCGAGTAGAGGGCAAAGAGCAACACGGTGAGGCCGATGAGAAAGCCGGGGAGGCCGCCGACGATCACGAGCGCCTGGTCGGCCAGCCCGCGGGCGGCGGTCTCGATCGGCCCCTGTAGCTCGCCGTACAGCGCCACGACGTCGATCTCGAGACCGAGTTCGGCGAGGCGCTGCTCGAACACGTCGATCTCGAGGTCGCCGGCGTCGATCGCCATCGCGAGCTCGACGGCCTGGTCGGCCGCGACGAGCAAGACGACCGCCAGCGGGGCGAGGATCGCGACCGTCGCCACGACCAGGAGGGCAGCCGCCGCCGCCGTCCGTCCGGCCCGGGGCTCGAGCCGTCGTTGCAGCGGGTAGAGAACGTACGCGAGCACGACCGCGGCCAGCAGGAACTGCAGGTATGGGAGCACGACGATCGCCGATAGCGTCCCGACGCCGACCGCGAGGGCCGCGAGCCATCGACGGTCGTCCGGCTCGTCCATGGCTCACCGTACGGCGGGAGTCCACATGGTACTGTTCCCGCTCTTCACGCCGTGTATTCCCGGACGGAGAGGTGTGTGTTTCCGGCCGGAGCCTTGTATATTTCCGGACGGGGAGGGTGTGTGTTTCCGAACGGGGCGGTGTGTTTTTGCGACGTGCGACCCTAGCTCGGACGATGGACGTCGACGCGGTGTTGTTCGACCTCGATGGGACGCTCTGTACGGCCGATCAGTCCGGCGAGCGGCTGTACTTCGGAGCGTTCGAGCGTGC
>LKNG01000026.1 GCA_001564115.1 Natrialbaceae archaeon Tc-Br11_E2g8
GCGCTCTGAGTCAGCCCGGCAAGCGCTCTGAGTCAGCCCGGCAAGCGCTCTGAGTCAGCCCGGCAAGCGCTCTGAGTCAGCCCGGCAAGCGCTGTGAGCCGACGTGTCGCCGCCGGCCGGAAGGATTTTGAGTTCGATCCGGCCTTACTCACAACTATGTCGAGTGACTCTCTCGGGTACGCGATGACCGACGCCGAGATCGTCTCGCTGCTCAACTCGAAGGGACACGGCGTGTTGAGCATGGGGAAAGGCGACAGGGGGTATGGCATTCCGATGTCCTACGGCTACGACGAGGACGGCCACCGGTTCGTCGTCGAGTTCGTCAACTTAGAGGAGGGGAAGAAAAAACGGTTCATCGAGGGGACCGAGGAGGTCACGCTTACGGTCTACGACTGGGAGTCAGTCGACGCCTGGGAGAGTGTCATCGTCACCGGACGGATCCAGCCGCTGGAAGACCGGGACGTCTCCGAGCGCTTTGCCGCCTTGCTCTTCTCTCAGGCAGAGGGGATCGCCGGCGAACTCCGCTGGGTCGACTCCGAGGACGTCGACCGGGAGTGGTTCGAGATCGTTCCCGAGAAGATCACCGGGATGCGCGGGGAGAACCTCCCCGAGCCCTGATCCTCGACCGTCACAGTTCCCGAGCCTTCATTTTCGACCGTCGCAGTTCCCGGGCCCTGATCCCCGACCGTCACAGTCCCCGGGCCCTGATCCCCGACCGTCACAGCAGTGATCGCGACGATGGCTGTCGGCAGGTTTTATTCCGCGCACGGTTAACGTGTGTCGTGATGTTCGTGACCAGACCGGACGGGGACGTGACGCTCGGGTTGGATCGTCCGTCCCGAGCCACAGGAATCGTCGACCGATCGAACGTGCGATCGACCGCCAGCATCCCCGGGGAGCGTCGGGGAAAGACGGATGGGCGGCTCGTCGGGAGGCCATGACGAAACGCCACGTCGAACTCCCGCCCGAGGCCCGGGAGGCGATAGACGAGGCCATCGCGTACGTCGACCGTCGGCTCACCGAGGAGGAACCCGCGGTCGCCGTCCGGGAGCTGCTCGTCGACCTGTTCGGCGACCGCGAGCGCTACGAACGACACCGCGCGGGGGACACGCTCGATCCGGTGAGCCGGGCCCGCATTCGGAGCTACGATCCCCGGAACGTCCTCACGGAGACCGAACAGTGGGCCGAACAGGATCCCTCGGCGCTCGCGGAGTCGAAGTGTCTGCGATATCTCTGGGAGACGTTCGACCGGTCGCCGCTCGCGGCCAACCAGGCGTTCGCGCTCCCGTTCCGCCAGACCGTCGCCGACCACCTGTTCGCGGAGGCCGGGGACGGGCTACGGCTGTTCGGCGGGATCAAGATCCAGTGTGGACACAACATCGAGATGGGAGACAACACGGTCGTCCACAACGACGTCTTGCTCGACGACCGCGGGGAGCTCGTGATCGGCGACCGCGTCTCGATCGCCGACCGATCGCACCTCCACAGCCACGGCCACGACGTCGTCGACCAGACGGTGGTGACCAACTACCGGACGGTGATCGAGGACGACGTCCGTCTCGGCTACGGCTCGATGGTGTCCGCGGGCTGTCGGATCGGGGAGAACGCGATGGTCGGCGCCTCCGCGATGGTCCGTGGCGACGTGCCGGCCCACCACATCGCGGTTGGATCGCCGGCGAAGGGCATCCGTGTCAAGCCGGGCTGGGAGTCGGTCGCCGAGGAGCCCGGCCCGCTCGAGAACAACGCCGCTGGCCGGCGCCTGGAGCACGAGCTCCCTCCGGACCTCGAACCCTACGACGAGTTCGGGCGGACGCTCTCGCCACCCGACGCCCGGGGCGACGACTAGATCCGTCGCAACCGATCGGGCCAGTCGCTCGTCGAACCCGTCGACGACCGGTCGAACCCATCGCTGGCCGTCGGGCCACTGCCGCTCGCCGGACCCGACGGCAGCCGACCGAACCCGTCAGCGAACCCGACGGTAACCGACACATACCAACGGCCGATACCGTCGGCCCGTGACGGTATGTGCGCACGTCCACGCGAGCCGGCACGGCCGGAGGCGAGGGGGAACGTACCGAAAGCGGGAGTATTAACCCGACGCGCCGGAGATAGGGGGGTATGACCTGGATGCGTGCCATCGCCGCTGCCGGGCTCTCGGTGTTCCTCCCGGGGAGCGGACACGCGCTGCTCCGAGACTGGGTTCGGGCGCTGCTTTTCGCCGGCCTCTACGTCTTCGCGGTGGCGGCTTTTCTCCCGGTGGGGGAGCTCTCCGCGGCGGGATCGACGTCGGCGATGATGGACGCGATCACCGAGGGAACGAGCCGGATGGACCAGTTCGTCGTCTCGTTCGTCGTGATGTTCGCGGCAATCGACGCCGGCTTCCGCGCGCTCGATCTCACCCCCGGGCCCGACGGTGACGGCGAGGGGCCGAGCTGTCCGTCCTGTGGTCGGGAGCTCGACGAGGAGATCGACTTCTGTCACTGGTGTACGACGCGCATCGAGGTCCCCGAGGACCGGGACGGCTGACGCGGCCGTCGCCGGTGGCGCGATGACTACCACCCACAACGCGGTGGTTGCTACCCACAACGCGGTGGTTGCTACCCACAACGCGGTGGTTGCCGCCCACAACGCGGGCGACTGTCGTTCGGAACGCGGTCGACCGTTGCCGACGTGGTCGACCGCCGCTTCCGAAAGCCGTATTCGCCGGCCGGTGATAGTTCGGGACATGGATCCACGCGTCCGCGAGCACGCAGCCATCGTCGCCGACCACTCGGTCGACCTGGGGGCGGGAGACACCGTCGTGATCGACGCCCACCCCGTCGCCGAAGACCTCGTCGTCGCCCTCCACGAGGTGATCGGCGACCGCGGCGCTCATCCGCTCACGACGGGCCAGCGAACCGGCGAGCGGAACCGGCGGGCGTATCTGCGGGCCGCGGCGGCGGCCGACGTCGAGTTCGAGACTCCCGCCCACGAGCTCGCGCTCATCGAGGAGACGGACGTCTACATCGCCGTCCGCGCCGGCGAGAACGTCACGGAGACGAGCGACGTCGCCCCCGAGACGAACGCGGCGTTCGCGAGGGCTCACCGACCGATCCAGGAGGAACGGCTCTCGAAGCGGTGGTGTCTCACCCAGTTCCCGGCGCCCGCGAACGCCCAGCTCGCGGGGATGAGCACCGAGGGCTACGAGAACTTCGTCTGGGACGCGGTCAACAAAGACTGGGACGCCCAGCGAGCGTTTCAGGCGGAGATGGTCGAGATCATGGATCCGGCCGAGGAGATCCGAATCAAAAGTGGCGAGACGACCGACGTGAGGATGTCGATCGCGGGCAACCCGACGCGCAACGACTACGGCGAGCACAACCTCCCCGGCGGCGAGGTGTTCACCGCACCGATCCCCGACAGCGTCGAGGGTGAGGTCCTGTTCGACATGCCGCTGTACCACCAGGGCCGGGAGATCACCGACGTCCACCTGATCTTCGAGGGCGGGGCGGTCGTGTCCCACTCGGCGGGCAAAAACGAGGAGCTGTTGACCGAAGTTCTCAACACCGACGACGGGGCGCGCCGGCTCGGCGAACTGGGAATCGGGATGAACCGCGACATCGACCGCTTTACCTACAATATGCTGTTCGACGAGAAGATGGGCGACACCGTCCACATGGCCGTCGGCCGGGCCTACGACGACACCGTCGGAGAGGGCAACGAGACCAACGACTCCGCCGTCCACGTCGACATGATCGTCGACATGAGCGACGACTCGTTCATCGAGGTCGACGGCGAGCGCGTCCAGGAGGACGGAACCTTCGTCTTCGAGGAGGGGGCCTGATCTCGGACGCTCTCGGTCGCGTGATGACGCCGAGCAGTGACGACGATGCGGGGCCCGAGGGCGGGTCCGGACTGCAGAGCTGCCGGGTCCTACACCGCCTCGACCTCGGTGTCCTCGCCCTCGCTCTCCCCTCCCTCGAGCTCCTCGCCGACTCGCGTCGACTCTAAGGTGCCGTCGAACTCGCTCGACAGCCCCTCCGAGAGGTGGGGTGCGATCGCCACGAACACGAAAAACGCCACGATCAACACCAGTGCGACGATCGTCACGATGACTGCCGCGTCGATCAGTAGGCTCATTGGTATCCGGGGGTAACACCGCACCCGTCATTACGGTTGCCCTTCGAGGCGGGGCACCCTCGGCGATCCGAACCTGCCGCATCCGTCCGATAGCGGTGACGGTCGCCGGCGCGGAACGGTCACGGTGTCGAAACCGTTAATCCGGCGTCCCGCCTCCGGGGCTCATGATCGAGTCGCTGGTGGCCGAGTTCGCCCGATCGTTCGGGCAAGTGCCTGCCTGGCAGGCGACGATCCTGCTGGTCGGTGCCTCCCTCGCGCTCGCGTTCGTCCTCGAGTTCGTCGTGCTCCGGTCCCTGCTTACGTACACCAGCCGGACGGAGACCCAGTACGACCACATCGTCGTTGGGGAGCTTCGGCTCCCGGTGGTGCTGACGGCTGCGCTCGCCGGAATCTACCTGCTGACGCTGCTCCCGTCGGTCGGCGAAAACGTCCTGTTGACGCCCGAACAGCTCGATACCTTCTTCGGTAGGCCGTCGCTGTCGGTGATCGTGATCGCCTGGGCGTTCGCCTCGAACCGCATCGTAAACCGGTTCGTCGAGGCGGTAAAGGATAAAGGGGCGCGGTTCGATTTCGCGCCCGTTTTTTCGAACGTCTGGACGCTAGTCGTGTTGGTCGGCACGATCGGGCTCTTGCTGTCGATCTGGGAGTACAGCATCACGCCGTTGCTCGGCGCGGCGGGCGTCGCGGGGATCGCCGTCGGCTTCGCCGCCAGGGACACCGTCGCGAACTTCTTCGGTGGGATCGCGTTGTACTTCGACGACACCTACAAGCTGGGCGATTTCATCGAACTGGACTCGGGGGAAGCCGGCACCGTGGTCAAGGTCGGCGTTCGCTCGACGACGCTGATGATGCGCGACGAGGTGTTGATCACGGTCCCGAACGCGGCGCTCAACGCGGCGAAGGTGATAAATCAGTCGGCACCCCAGCGCCGGAAACGCCTCAAGCTCCCGGTCGGAGTGGGGTACGGCACCGACATCGACGAGTTCGAGGCGCTCGTGATCGAACTCGCCCAGGAGGAGCCACTAGTACTCGACTCGCCGAAACCGCGGATGCGGTTTCGGTCGTTCGGTGACTCGGCTCTCGAGTACGAGCTGCTGTGTTGGGTGGCCTCGCCGACCCGGGCGAACAGGGCCCGACACGAGCTCAACCGGTCGGTGTACAAGGCGCTGTCCGCGGCCGACATCGAGATCCCGTTCCCCCAGCGGGACGTCAGCCTCTCGGGGCCGATGCCGATCGGGGAGCCCGGCGACGGTGAGCGACCGGGTCCCGTGGCGACCTCGACCGACGTTCCGGGGAACGGAGACGGGTAGCCGACCGGTTTCAGTTCGTGGGGCCGGTGCGAACTCTTATTCGTGGCCAACCCCGAGAGCCGGAAAATGGCAAGGTACCGACGGCGGTTCATCCAGCTGGCCGGCACCGGCGCGGCGGTTTCGGTCGCGGGCTGTGCCGAGCTCGGCTCGACCGACGACGAGCCCGACGCCGACGACGGCGACGACGAGCTCCCCGGAGACGGTGGGGAAATCGACGTCGAGCTCGACTCGGAGCTGACGGCGATCGTCCAGCCGACCGACGAACAGTTCCAGGCCCTCCAGGAGGAGGTCCTCGCGGAGGCCGAAGAGGAGGGACTCGACCAACAGCAGACCCAACAGCGCCTCCAGGAGGCCGAACAGGAGCTGTTCGTCGAGGTCGGCGCGGAGTTCGAGGCGCTGGTCGACGACGACGGCGAGCTATCGATCACCGACGCCACGCCCGAGCAGGGCGCGTTCCTCCTCGACGCCTCCGACGAGCGGCTGATCGAGACCCTCCGTGCCGGCGAGGTGGACGCACTGCTCCCGGGCGAGGAGTACATCGAACTGCTCGAGGCGCTGGCGGCCCAGCCCGACCCGGAAGACCTAGAGCCCGACGATGAGGACCTCGACGACCAAGACCCCGACGACGGGGAGTCCTGACTCCCGTTTTCGGGCCAAGCTCTCGGCTCGACGCTCGACTCCTGTGTGGTTAGTCGACCGCGAACGGACTCTCGCGTTCGGTCCACGGCCAGCCCGGGATCCGTTCCTGGAATCCGGCCGCGAGCGCTGCCTCGAGGTCGTCGACGCCTGCCGGCTCCCCGCCGGGGCCGTGGACGTGGACGTCGGCGTAGTGGAAGGTGGCCTCCCCGAGGGTGCGAAGGGGCTGGGTTCCCGAGATGGTGGCCGCGAGCTCTCGGCCGAGTAGCTCGTCGACGACGAACCCCGGGTAGTCGTCCTCGACGTCGAGTTCCCTGAGGATGGCGACCATGGCGGCGACGTTGACCGCGAGGTCGCCGTCGGCGAAGACGGCGTCGACCTCCTCGCGGTACTGGGACTCGGTCACGCGAGCGACCTCGGTGTCGAACAGCTCCCCGAGGTCGTCTCTGAGTTCGTTTATGATCGGGACGACGGTTTCCGCCCTCGCGTGGACCCACTCGTACTCCGTGGCGACGCGTTCCGGCGTGAGACGCATGCGGCCAGTGACGGGTCCTGTGACCCTCAGCTTTGCGAAGGCTTTTATACGACGCGGAGAGTACCTCCGGTGTAAGCGGGTTCTCCTGGATCTTCCCGCACGGACAGAACTGCCCCGACGGCCCGTGGGGCTCTGTGAGGAGAGATGGCACGGACACGCCACGGTTTCGATCGTCCAGCCTCCGACGTCCGACAGCGGATCCACGCGAGTGACCTCTGGCGATTATGAGTACTGTAGAGCAGCAACTCGACGAACTGAAAGCAGAGATCACCGAGGAGCTACCGGGACACGTCACGGTCTCGTCGGTGAAATACGAGGGGCCGGAGCTCGTCCTCTACACCCAAAATCCCCGGGAGTTCGCCCAGCAGGGCGACCTCGTGCGGCGGCTCGCGAGCAAGCTCCGAAAACGGATCACGGTCCGACCCGACCCGTCGGTGCTCTCCCCGCCCGGCGAGGCTCGCTCCAAGGTGATGGAGGTCATCCCCGAGGAGGCCGGCGTCACGGATCTCGACTTCCACGCCGACACCGGCGAGGTCGTCATCGAGGCCGAGAAGCCGGGGATGGTGATCGGTCGCCACGGCTCGACGCTCCGGGAGATCACAAAGACCGTCGGCTGGACGCCGGAGGTCGTCCGGACGCCGCCGATCGAGTCCTCGACGGTCTCGAACGTCCGGAACTTCCTCAAACAGGAACGCGACGAACGCCGGGAGATCCTAGAGCGTGTCGGCCGGCAGATCCACCGCCGGGAGATGTCCGACGACGAGTACGTCAGGATCACCACGCTGGGATGTTGTCGGGAGGTCGGGCGGGCCTCCTTTATCCTCTCGACCCCCGAGACGCGCATCCTCGTCGACTGTGGGGACAAACCCGGGGCGGAGGGGGAGGTGCCCTACCTCCACGTCCCCGAGGCGCTGGGCGGCGGCGCGGGGACGATCGACGCGGTCGTGCTCACCCACGCCCACCTCGATCACTCCGCGTTCGTCCCCCTCCTGTTCAAGTACGGCTATGACGGCCCGATCTACTGTACCGAACCCACCCGCGATCTGATGGGCCTGCTCACGCTCGACTACCTCGACGTCGCCGCCAAGGAAGGGCGAACCCCGCCCTACGAGTCGGAGATGGTCCGGGAGGCGATCAAACACTGCATCCCACTGGAGTACGGCGACGTCACCGACATCGCCCCCGACGTCAAACTCACCCTCCACAACGCCGGTCACATCCTCGGCTCGGCGGTGAGTCACTTCCACATCGGCGACGGCCTCTACAACGTCGCCTTCTCGGGGGACATCCACTACACCGACACCCGACTGTTCAACGGCGCCGTCAACGACTTCCCGCGCGTGGAGACGCTCGTCCTCGAGTCGACCTACGGCGGGCGAAACGACTATCAGACCGACCAGGAGGACTCCGAGCGCAAGCTCAAGGAGGTGATAAACCGGACCCACGAGAGGGGTGGGAAGGTGCTCATCCCGGCGTTCGCGGTCGGGCGATCCCAGGAGATCATGCTCGTCCTGGAGAAGGCGATGCGGGAGGGGGAGATCCCCTCGATGCCGGTCCACCTGGACGGGATGATCTGGGAGGCGACGGCGATCCACACCACCTACCCCGAGTATCTGCGCGACGAGCTGCGCGATCGGATCTTCCACGACGACGAGAACCCGTTTCTCGCCGAGGAGTTCAACCACATCGACCGCGGCGAGGACGAGCGCCAGGAGGTCGCCGACGGCGACCCCTGTATCATCCTCTCGACGTCGGGGATGGTCACGGGCGGCCCGATCATGTCCTGGCTCTCTCACATCGGTCCCGATCCGGACTCGACGCTCGTGTTCGTCGGCTACCAGGCCCAGGGCACGCTCGGCCGGCGGATCCAGAGCGGCTGGTCGGAGATCCCGACGAACAACGTCGGGGCGATGGGACGGACCGACGACGGCCGTGGCACCCTGACGCTGAACGTCGACGTCGAGACTGTCGACGGCTTCTCCGGTCACGCCGACCGTGCCGGCCTCGAGAACTTCGTGAAGACGATGAACCCCCGCCCGGAGAAGGTCCTCTGTGTCCACGGCGACGAGCGTTCGACCCAGGATCTCTCCTCGGCGCTGTACCACGAGTACAACATGCGGACGTTCGCGCCGAAGAACCTGGAGACGTTCCGGTTCCTCTAGGTCGAGACGTTCTGTTGCTCCCGCCGAGACGTTCCAGATCCGCTACGTGTCGACCGACGACCGACGCTCGGTGGCACGCCGGACCCGCCGGAGGACTGCGGGGTCGTCGCTCGGTCGACCGACGCTGACCGCGTCCGCGCCGTAATCGAGGTACTCCCCCGCCGTCCGGGCGTCGCGGACGCCGTTGTTGGCGATCACGAACAGCTCGCAGGCGTCGGCGACGTCGGCGATCACCGGTTCGCTGTCCATAGCGTCGACGTGGATCGCGTCGGCGCCGGCGGATTCGAGGGTGGCGGCGAGTTCGGGGAGGTCGACGCCGGCCACCTCGGCACGGACCTTCACCGAGACGGTCGCGCCCGTCTCCGCGGCCGTCCGGACGTACGAACACAGCCGCGGCCCGTCCCGCAGGAGCGTCTCCCCGCAGCCGACCGCACACAGCTCCGGCTGGCGGCAGTGGGCGTTCACCTCGAGGATCGCCCCGTGACGCCGACAGACGGCCGCGGCCGCCCGGATCGGCCCTTCGGCGGCGCTTCGGACGTTGATCCCGGCCCGGATCGGGGAGTCCTCGAGGGCCGTGAGCTGACGGTCCACGAACGCGAGGGGGGCGGGCGGGAGAAACTCCTCGCGGCCGCGGGCGACGAGCTCGCGGGCGGCCGCCCTGGATCGCTCCTCGAGGGCGATTCCACCGAGGAAGGCCGCCCCCGCGTGGGGGGCGCCGGCGCGGGCCCAGTCGGCGTCGGACTCGCCGCTGAGACTCGCCAGCGCGAGCCGGGGTTCGAACATCACTCGACCCGATCGATCGCTTCGGCGACCGCACCGACGACGCGGCGGGCGTCCTCGCGGCCGTCGATTCGGACGTCCGTCCGGACGGTCGGACGGTCGAACGTCGCCGGATCGTCCTCGTCGACGACGAACGCGTCGACGAACGGGTAGGCGGTGGCCAGCCCCTGCGTGCTCGGCTCGGCGTCGACGGCGACCATCAGCTCGCTGACCGGGCCGGAGAACGGCTCGTCGCCGAGAAACGGCGAGACGGCGACGACGGTCGTCTCCGCTAGCGCGTCGCCGACACCCGGCAGCGCCAGCATCGGTCCGATGCTCGTGACCGGGTTCGAGGGGCCGATGACGACGGTGTCCTCCAAGGCCTCGAGGACGCCGGGTGCGGGCTCGGCCGCGGAGGAGCCCCGAAACTCGACCGTCCGGACCGACGGCTCCCCGCGGTGGGCGACCCAGAACTCCTGGAAGTGCATCATCCCCCAGTCGGTGTGGACGAGGCTGGCGACGGGGTCGTCGCTCATCGGCAACAGCTCGACGGCCGTCCCGAACGCCGAAGCGAGCGTCGCGGTCGCCTCGCTCAGGCTCTTTCCCTCGTCTATGAGGCTCGTCCGCGTGAGATGAACCGCCCGGTCGCGGTCGCCGATCGTCATGAACTCGCCGACTCCGGAGAACCGCCGCCACCTGGAGAGCCGGCGTCCCTCGGTCTGGCGCTCCTCGGGTAGATACTGTGGACCCGTCGGCAGCCCCGCGGCGTCGGCGATGTCCCCGAGCGCGCTGTGGGTGCGGTGGGTGTCGCCGTCGATCCCCCACCACCGGTCGCGGTCGAGGACCCCCCCGGCCTGGAACAGGAGTGTGTCGACGTCGGGGGAGACGAAGAGTCCGCCGATCTCCACGTCGTCGCCGGTGTTGACGACGATCGAGAGCTCCTCCGGCGTGAACGCTGCCGCGGCGCCGTCGAGCAGCTTCGGCGTGCCCGTGCCCCCGGAGAGGAACGTGACCATGTGCGCTTCTCTCGCCCCGACCGATTAATCCCTTGCGGCTGGTCACCGGCCGATCCGGCTCGGGGTCCAGTCGTCGCCCGCCTCGGTCCGTCGGTCGGCTCCAGGGCAGCCGTCGCCCGTCCCGGTCCGTCGGTCGGCTCCAGGGCAGCCGTCGCCCGTCCCGGTCTGCTGGGCGGCTCGAGGGGTAGCCGTCGCCCGTTCCGGTCTGCTGGGCGGCTCGGGGCCCAGTCGCCGTTCGGACCCGGCCCGCCAGTCGGTTCAGCCCTCAGTCGCCGTCCGAACCCGGTTCGGCCCAGTCGGCGAACGCCCCATCTAGCAGCGTCCGTCGCTGGTTCCGGACGTACGCTCGCTGGGTTCCGACGATGGCCTCCTCCAGGTCGGCGCCGTCGTCGACGCGTCGGTCCACCCCCCGACGTTTCCAGCCCCCCGGCGTCAGCCCCGTCTCGACGCGCTCGGCGAGCGGATCGAGATACCGGGCGGCCTCCGCTTCGGTCAGCCCGCGCCCGGTCAGTCCGTCCTCGGCGTGAGCGAGGAGGTCCTCGTAGAGACGGCCGGGGTCGGTCGTCACGAGCCCGTCGTTGGTGATCCACTCGAGGTCGGCCTCGAGCCCGTCGCGCATCGCGGCGTAGAAGTTCTCCCGGGCGCGCTCCCACTCGAGGTCGACGACGGGGTGTTCGAGCCGGGTCAGGCTCTCGAGGGCCCCGGCGAACGCGGCCTGGAACGCGATCGAGTCACGCACGGTCGGCTGGGCGGGGATCGGCCGGAACTCGATCCGGGCGTTGGCCGCGGACCGGGTCGCCCCGTCGAACACGGGCCGGACCCACCGCCAGTAGGTGCCGTGTTTCTGCCGGAAGTGGGCGAACTCGTCGTCGAAGCGCGCCCCCGTCTCGACGGGCATCGGGACGAACGTGTCGTCCTCGGCGATCCGGCGGACGGCCTGGCGGACCGACTCGAGGTCACGCGGGAATCGGACTTTCCCCGCGCCAGTCGAGGGATCGTTCAACACCGTCTCGAACACCGTGATCCGGTGTTCCATCCAGCCGTCGTGGAGGACGTCCGCGGCGGTCGTCCCCGCCTCGTAACAGTCCGGCGGGAAAAACGGCGAGTTCACGCCGAGAGCGAGCAGCGGGCCGGCGATCCTGAGCGCGTAGTTGAAGTACGTCGGGAGGTCGGCGGCGTGGGGGACCTGGTAGTGGGGCTGAATCGAGGTGATGAGGCTCTCGGGCATCACCGTGTCGGCCGACAGCGACACGTGTGGGGCCTCGATCCGCATGCCGGCGGCCGTCGCGCGGCCGGTGTTGGCCATCGCGTGGTAGCGAGCGGAGGCGCTCATGTTCGTCGCCAGCCGGACGGTCCGGTCGCCGACCGTCCGCTCGACGCTGTCGGCGAGGTACGCCCGGGCGCGCTCGCCGGCCGGCGGGATCGTCCACAGTCCGTCGCTGACCAGCCGCATCCCCTCGCTGTCGGTGACCGACAGCGCCGTCTCGAGGCGGGCTCTGACCTCCGCCGCCTGGGCGTCGAGGCCGTGGGCGTTCAGCGGCTGTGGGTTCGTCGTCATCTCGGCGTTGTGCAAGCCGAGTTCCTTCTCGAACCCCATCAGCTCGAGCAGCCGGCGGGGCATCCGCACCAGCGCCGCGGTCTCGGCGTCGGTCGCGTAGAACTCGTACTCGAGCCCGACGATCGCCTGGGGGTTGTCGAACGTCCCCGCGCGCAGCTCCTCCTCGATGATCTCGACGTCCTCGGCGACGCGTGCGTCGAACGCGTCCGGATCCGTCCCGAGGACTTCCCCGACTCGGTCGGCCAACTCGCTGCCGGACATGCACCCCCGTGAGTCGGCGAGGGACTTCAAGGGTCGGGGAACGGCCGAGCGGTCGCTCACGGGCCGGGCCGAAGGAGGTGACTACCCTTAAGAGCCCCGAGCGGAACCGTACCCGTATGAGACCACGGGACCTCTCCGATCACGTCCCTTACGAGGCGGGTCGGGGGATCGAGGAAGTCGCCCGCGAACTCGGCCGGGATCCCGGGGAGTTCGTCAAACTCGCCTCCAACGAGAACCCCCACGGCCCCTCACCGGCCGCCACGGTCGCGATCCGGGAGGCCGCCTCGACGGTGGGATCGTACCCGAAAGCCGCCCACGCCGACCTGCGAGAGGCGGTCGCCGACCGCTGGGGGGTCGCCGACGGCCAGGTCTGGCTCGCGAACGGCGCCGACGGGGCGATCGACTACCTCCACCGGGCGGCGCTCGATCCCGGCGAGCGGATCCTCGTCCCCGATCCCGGCTTCGCGTACTACGGGATGAGCGCCCGTTTTCACCACGGGGAGGTCGACTCGTACCCGCTGAGCCGCGAGGACGGCTTCGAGCAGACGGCCGACCGACTCCTCGAGAGCTACGACGGCCAGCGGGTGGTGTACGTGACGAGCCCGCACAACCCGACGGGGACGACGATGGCCCTCGAGGAGATCGGACGGATCGCCGCGGGGACCGACGACCGGACGCTCGTCGTCGTCGACGAGGCCTACGGCGAGTTCGCCGACCGTGGGAGCGCTCTCGAACTGATCGAGGGGCCGGACGCCCGCGAGGACGTCGCCGTCCTGCGGACGTTCTCGAAGGCCTACGGCCTCGCCGGCGTCCGGCTGGGCTACGCGCTCGTACCGGAGGCGTGGGCCGACGCCTACACCCGCGTGAACACGCCGTTCGCCGCAAGCGAGGTGGCCTGCCGGGCCGGGCTGGCCGCTCTCGACGACGACGAACACGTCGAGCGGACCGTCGAGACGGTCGAAAAGGCACGAGGGTACGTCCGCGAGCACGCCGAGGCGGGCGTCTGGCCGAGCGAGGGGAACTTCGTGCTCGTCGACGTCGGCGACGCCAGTGCCGTGACCGCCGAGCTCCAGGAGCGTGGAATCATCGTGCGGGACTGTACGAGTTTCGGGCTCCCCGGCTGTATCAGGATCACCTGTGGCACCCGGACGGAGACCGAACGCGCCGTCGAGACGCTCAACGCGGTCCTCGGCGACGGGATCGGCGAACCCGGGCCGGGGCCGGCCGCCGACCGACCCGAGGTGTCCGACGCGTGAGGGTCGCGGTGACGGGCACCCCCGGAACGGGGAAGACGACCGCGACCGGGACGGTAGAGACGGATCTCGAGGTGATCCACGTAAACGAGCTCGTCGACCACGAGGGGCTCGCCGCCGGCGTCGACGAGGAACGCGGGAGCACGATCGTCGATCTCGAGGCGCTGGCCGACCGGCTGGCCGACCGCGAGGACGTCCTCTTCGAGTCCCACCTCGCTCATCACCTCCCTGCGGACCGCGTGGCGGTGTTGCGCTGTCACCCCGACCGGCTCCGCGAGCGGCTCGCGGCACGTGGCGAGCCCGACCGGACCGTCGAGGAGAACGCCGAGAGCGAGGCGCTCGATCTGCTCCTCGCCGAGGCCGTCTCCCGCCACGGCCGGGAGTCGGTGTACGAGATCGATACGACCGATCGGGAGCCCGCGTCGGTCGCCCGCGAGATCGAGGCCGTGATCGACGGCTCGCGCGAGCCCAGCGCCGGCGAGGTAGAGTTCCTCGACGCACGATGACCCTCGACAAACTGCGTCCGTACGTCTCGGGAACCATCGACCCGTTCGTCCGGGCGTTCGACCGCTTCGGTCTCGGCCCCGACGCCGTCAGCGTCCTCGCGTTCGGGATGGCGATTGGGGCAGCGGTCGCGTTCTACCTCGGCGGAACCGTAGACCGGCTCTGGTACCTCGCGGCCACGGTCCTCGTGCTCGCGAACGGCTGGCTCGACGTCGTCGACGGCGCGCTCGCCCGCGAACAGGGAGTCGAGTCCGCGGCCGGTGACCTCCTCGATCACGTGCTCGACCGGTACGCAGACATCGTCGTCGTCGCCGGCATCGCCGCCAGCGAGGGTGCGTTCCTGCTCGGTTTCGCCGCCGTCACCGGCGTCGTGATGACCTCCTATCTCGGCACACAAGCCCAGGCGGTCGGACTCGACAGGGTGTACGGCGGGCTCGTCGGCCGGGCCGACAGGCTGGCGATCATCGGCGTCGTCGGTGTCCTCGCGTACGCACTGCCGGGGAGCTACGGCGGCCTCTCGGTGGTCGCCTGGCTGCTCGTCTTTCTCGCGGTCATCGGCCATCTGACTGCGCTCCAGCGGTTCTACTACGCCCAGCAGGCACTCGAGTAATCGCGGCCGGTGTCACCTGGGAGATGACTCGCGACCGTTCGACTGGAGACGCTTCGTCGTCTCGACCAGCGGGTGGCGGGCGTAGTCGACGACCTCGATGTCGGCCAGGGTCGACAGCCCCTCCCGCTCGGCGGTTCGGGCCATCCCGAGGTCTATCTCGTGGTCGATGACGACGACGTAGGCGTCCATCTCGTCGATTCCGATCCTATCGGCCGCCAGCACCCGATGGTGGCCGTCGGCGAGCAACAGCGTCCCGCCGTTGTCGATGACGACCAGCGGCTCCGCGAGTCCGTGTTCGAGTTCGTACCGTCGCCCCTCGAGTTCGTCCGCGTACACCCGGCTCTGGGTGGGGATGAGATCCTCGAGATCGACGGTGCGTCGCTCCTGGTGGAAGTCGGTGCCGTGGATGTTCTCCAAGGTCTCGATCAGTTTCAGGACCTTCCCGGGGGTCGCACGCTCGATCTGTGAGCGGATGACGTCGGAGTTCGAGATGATGCCCACGAGGTTGCCCGCGTCGTCGACGACGGGGAGTTTTCGGATCCCCGAACGGAGGATGACCCTGGCGGCGTCGGTCACTTTCATCTCCGGGTGGGCGACGATCAGGTCCGTCTCCATCACCTTGAAGATCGGATCCTGGGGGTCGGCCAGCAGGAGGTCACGCGCGCTGACGAAGCCCTGGACCCGGCGGCGTTCACAGACGGGGTAGCCGCTGTGTTCGTCGCTCTCTGCGATCCGACTCGCGACCTCCTGGACGGTGGCGTCCGGCGAGACCGTCTCCACGTCCCGGGTCATGTACTCTTCGACCTGTGGCTTCCGGCCGTCCGACCCAGCCTGCATGTCCGGGACTCACGCGGCGAACGCGCAAAAACCCTGCCACACCTCCCGACCGGTGACAGTGCCGTCACATCCCTCGACCGGCGACGGACTCGGGGCTGTCACACCCCTCGACCGGCGACGGACTCGGGGCTGGCCGTCGATCGAAACCGGCGGCTTTTACGCCCGCGGGCGAGTGAGAACACCCATGAGCCGCGAGGAGTTCCCGACGGACCGTCCCGCGGTGGTGACCTGCGGGTTGCCCTACGCCAACGGCGACCTGCACATCGGCCACCTGCGGGGGTACATCGGCGCCGACGCGTTCAACCGCGCGCTGAACGCGATCGGCCAGCAGTCAGCGTACGTCTGTGGCTCGGATATGCACGGCACCCCCGTGGCCGTCAACGCCGAGCGGGAGGGCGTCGACCCCGAGACGTTTGCGTTGGGCTGGCACGAACAGTACGAGGAGACGTTCCCGCAGTTCAACGTCGACTTCGACAACTACGGGCACACCCACGACGAGACGAACACGGCGATCACCCAGGAGATCGTCCGCACGCTAGACGAGGCGGGCTACGTCTACGAGAAGGGGATCCAGGTCGCCTACGACCCCGACGCCGACCAGTATCTTCCGGACCGGTACGTCGAGGGGACCTGTCCGTACTGCGGCGAGGCCGCCCGCGGCGACGAGTGCGACGAGGGCTGTCAGCGCCACTTAGAGCCAGGCGAGGTCGAAGAGCCGACGAGCACGATCACCGGCAACCCCGCCGAGTACCGCGAGCGCAGACACAAGTTCTTCGAGGTCTCGGCGTTCGAGGAGTACCTCACCGAGTTCCTGGATGGCCTCGAGGGGACCTCGAACGCCCGCAACCAGCCCCGGCAGTGGATCGAGGACGGCCTGCAGGACTGGTGTATCACCCGCGATATGGACTGGGGGATCGACTATCCGGGCGAGGGCGGGGAGGATCTCGTGCTGTACGTCTGGGTCGACGCACCCATCGAGTACATCTCCTCGACCAAACAGTACACCGAACGCGTCGGTGCCGACGAGTACGACTGGGAGGAAGTGTGGCGAAAAGGCGACGACGCCTCGGGGAGCGAGATCGTCCACTTCATCGGCCGGGACATCATCCAGCACCACACCATCTTCTGGCCCGCGATGCTCGAGGGCGCAGGCTACAACGCGCCCCGTGCCGTCGCCGCGACCGGCTTCATCACGATCAACGGCAAGGGGCTCTCGACCAGCCGTAACCGGGCGATCTGGGCGAAGGAGTACCTCGAGGAGGGCTTTCACCCCGACCTGCTGCGGTACTACCTGACGACGACGGGCGGCCTCCAGCAGGACGTCGACTTCTCCTGGGACGCCTTCCAGGAGAAGGTCAACGGCGAACTCGTCGGCACCGTCGGCAACTTCTGGTACCGCTCGCTGCTGTTTGCCTACCGCAACTACGAGGGGACCCCGGAAGCCGAGGTCTCCGAGGAAGTCCAGAGCCGGATCGACGGCGCGATCGAGGAGGTCCACGAGGCCATCAACGATTACTCGCTGCGCGGGATCGGCCAGGCCGCGACCCGGCTCGCCCAGTTCGGCAACGAGTACATCCAGCGCAACGAGCCCTGGAAGCTCGTCGACGAGGAGAGCGAGGCGCGACGCGCCTCGGAAGAGCCGAGCGGCGACGAGCCGCGAGGCCCCGACAAAGCGGCGCAGGTCATCCGCGACTGCGTCCAGATCGCCAAGGCCGTCGCGGTCCTGCTCGAGCCGATCGCTCCCGAGAAGACCCAAAAGCTGTGGGACCAGCTCGGCGAGGCGGGCGCGATCGAGGACGCCTCCCTGGAGGACGCCCTCGAGGCCCCGCCGCGGACCTTCGAGGAACCCGGCGAACTCTTCGAGAAGCTCGAGGACGACCGCGTCGCGCAACTCAACGAGAAACTCGAGCAGCGCGTCGCCGCGGCTGCAGCGGACGACGCTGGCGAGGGCGAGGAAACCGAAACTGACGACACCGACGACGAGGAATCCGGTGACATGGCAGAGATCGACGACCTCGAGCCGCTGGCCGAGGACCGCATCAGCTTCGACGACTTCCAGGAGCTCGACATCCGCGTCGGGCGCATCGAGACCGCCGAGGGAATCGACGGCGCCGACGACCTCGCCCGTCTCGAGGTCGACGTCGGCTTCGAGACCCGCCAGGTCGTCGCCGGGATCAAACAGCTCCACGACCTCGAGGAACTGCCCGGCGAGAAGTGCATCCTGCTCGCGAACATGGAGCCAGCCGAACTGTTCGGCGTCGAGAGCAACGGCATGATCCTCGCCGCTGGCGAGGAGGCCGACCTGCTGACGACCCACGGCGACGCCGGGGTCGGCGAAAAAGTCAGGTAACAGTTGTTGGCAATGTGATTTTCTTTATTCGAGCTGGAACGTGCAAGTTGACGTTCCAGTCCCGATTAGTGCGGATTCACTTATAAACCTCGGTCATATTGCCAACTACTGGTAAGAGTCGACGCCGAGGTCGGCGAGACGGCCGGCGACGGAGAGAATCCCTGGGGATGACGGGACGCTCCGCGGGTGGTGCCGGGAGGGCTTTGTGGCGTCGGGACCTACGGGACACGGATGAGGGAGTTCGTCTTCGCCCTCGAGTACGAGCCCGGTGCCAACCCGGTCGCGGACGTCCTCGAGGCCAGCCCCGAAACGACGGTGCGGTCGCTGTCCTGTCACGTCACGAGCGACAGCCTCTGGCGGGTCGACCTCGCCGAAGGACCCGACCTCCAGACGCTGGAGGAGGCCTACGCCGACCGGACCTACTGTGCGGACTGTCTGGTCACCGACGACTGTGGGGCCGACTGCGAGACGCAGGTGCTCGATCGGTCCGAGGGGACGCTCGTGATCTACACCTCCTGGGAGCGGACGGACGTCTGTACCTCGGTGCCACACCTCGCACTCGAACACCTCGGAGAGGGGTTGCTGTTCGAGACCCGCCGGGAACGCCGTCGGTACCGCTGGCGGATCGTCCTCTCCGGCTCGGAGCCGATCGGCCCGTTCGTCGACGCGCTCGAGGGGGCGGTTCGTGACTGTGCGGGAATGGAGTTGCTCCGGCTGACGGAGCTCGATCCGGGAGTCGAACGCCGGCCGGACGGCTCGCTTCCACCCGAACAGCGGGCGGCCCTTCAGGCTGCCGTCGAGCGTGGCTACTACGAGACCCCACGGCGGATCGACCTCTCCGGGCTGGCCGAGGAGCTCGGGGTGCCACGGTCGACGCTCTCCTACCGGCTCCGGCGGGCCGAGGCCGAGCTGGCGACGGCGTTCGTCGGGGAGGACTCCCTGGAGGAGCTCTCCCCCGTGCTGTGACGGCTCGGTCCGTCGCTACCCGCTCTACTCCGTCGTCCACCACTGCTCGCTCTCCGCTTCGTTGCCCATCACAGCGCTCCCCGATTTCCCGGTCGCTCCTCCAACTCACCGTTCACTTCTATCTCCCGGGCCACCGTGAGGCGACGGCGAACGACCGAGTGATCGACGTCTCCGAGGAGTACCGACGACCTCGGAGAGGACCGACGTCTCCGA
>LKNG01000027.1 GCA_001564115.1 Natrialbaceae archaeon Tc-Br11_E2g8
CGCCGACGAGAGCGACGTCGTCGACCGTCTCGCCGACGGGACGGCGACCGAGCGATCCCCGGGCCACGGGAGACCGGTCCCCGTCAGCCCGTGGGCAACTCGAGGACGAACACGGCCCCGGACTCCCCGTCCGCGCGGTCCTCGACCCACACGTCGCCGCCGTACTCGGCGACCATGATGTCGACGAAGTAGAGGCCGAAGCCGGTCGAGCCGCTCGTGGGACCGGTCTCCCCGCGCTCGAAGATGGCCTCTTTGCGCTCGTCCGGGACGCCCCGCCCGTCGTCGGCGATCCGGATCGTCGTCGTCTCCGGCCCGGCGTCGATCGACGCCTCGACGGTCGGCGCCTCGCCGGCGTGGTCGGCGGCGTTTCCGAGCACGTTGTCGAGGACGTCCCCGAGAAACGAGTCCGCGACCACCGGGGCCTCCCCGGGCGTCTCGAGGCAGACCTCGACCTCCGGGTGGCTCTCGGCGAACGACGCGATCCGCTCTTCGAGGATCGCGGCGGCGTCGACCGTCGACAGCGACGCCTCCCGACCGTCGGTGAGCCGCCCGAGCACCGACCGAACCCGGCGGGTCACCGAGACGATGTCCTCGCTGCGCTCGTCGATCGCCTCGACGTGCCGGCGTCGGTCGTCGTCCTCGGGGAGCTGCTCGAGCAACAGCTCGGCGTTCCCCCGGACGACCGTCATCCCGTTTAACACCTCGTGGCGCAACAGCCCGTTGAAGAACTCGAGCTGGTCGGTCCGTCTCTCGAGGCGTCGTTCCCGCTCGTCCCGGTCGGTTACGTCCCTGACGATCCCGAAGAAGTGCTCGCCGCCGGGGAGGTCGATCCGTCCGAGGCTGACCTCCACCGGGAACTCGGTGCCGTCCTTCCGACGGTGGCGCCCCTCGAGGGTCAGCGGCTCTCCAGGGGTGTACCCCTCCCAGACCTCGTCCATCTCCGCCTCGGAAATACCGACCTCGATCTCCGGGAGGGCCATCCCGACCAGCTCCTCGCGCTCGTAGCCGAGGCTCTCACACGCCCGCCGGTTGAGGTCGACGATCCGGCCGTCCGCGTCGTGGACGATGATCGGATCCGGCGAGTCCCGAAACATCGCCCGGAACCGGGCGGCGTCGCGCTCGCGTCTGGCCCCGCTCGCGTGTGCACGGAGACGACGAGCGACGAACGGATACCGGTCCGGCTCGACGGGCCACTCCACGACGTCGACGACGTCGGGGCCGCCCGTGGCGACGTCACCGGGGCCGCCCGTGGCGACGTCGTCGGAGCCGATCGCGTCTAGATCGTTCCCGTCGGTCAGGAGGGCGATCGTCGGAAGCTCCGGCGGGAGCCCCTGCAGGCAGTCCTCGCCCACGAGCGTCGCGGGGACGAGGACACAGCCCCACACGCCGGTCGTCGCGCGGTCGACGGCCGCCGTGGGATCCACCGTCGTCGTCGCCGGCGCCTCCGCCAGCCCGTCTAGCTCCTCGGCCAGCCGTGCCGTCGGCCCGCGGCCGTCGGTCACGACCAGCACCTCCCGTGTGCTCATCGTCCAATCGTCCCGATCGAACCGTCTTTGTTTTTCCGGCGTGGCTGTGCGATTCTTTCTCCCGTCGGACGCCGGCCGCCGCGAAGTCGGTGCTTTCTCGACCCCTCGCGCCGAGGATCGGATATGACGCTCCGACACGTCCGCGCGCTCGAATGTACGCTCTGTGGCGCGACGTACGATCCAACCGAGGTCGTTTACACCTGCCCGGAACACGACGGCGTCGCGGGAATCCTCGACGTCGTCTACGACTACGACGAGATCGTCGATCGGTTCGACGCCCCTCTCGACGGCCGGATCGACTCCCAGTGGAAGTACCGGGCGTTCCTCCCGGTCGCCGACGACGCCGACCCCGTCACGCTCGGGGAGGGCGGTACGGACCTGCTCGAGGCTCCGCGGCTCTCGGCGGCACTCGGCGTCGAGACGCTCGTAAAAAACGACGGGACGAACCCGACGGGCTGTTTCAAGGATCGGGCGACGAGCGTCGCGGCCACGAAAGCCCGCGAGCTGGGCCGGAAGGTCGTCACCTGCGCCTCGACCGGCAACGCCGCCGCCTCGCTCGCGGGTTACGCCGCCCGCGCCGGGCTCGACGCCCGCATCTTCGTCCCCGGGGACGCCCCCGAGGGGAAACTGGTCCAGCCGCTGGTCTACGGCGCGGACGTCCTCGCCGTCGAGGGTAGCTACGACGAGGCGTACGACCTCAGCCTCGAGGTGACCGACGAGTACGGCTGGTACAACCGCAACGCCGCGATCAACCCGTTCCAGATCGAGGGCAAGCGGACGGTCGGCCACGAGCTGGCCGAACAGACCCGCGAGGCGGTCCCCGACTGGATCGTCTTCTCGATGGGCGACGGCTGTACCATCGCCGGCTGCTGGAAGGGGTTCGCCGAGTTCCACGAGCTCGGCTTCGTCGAGGACACCCCGAAGATGCTCGGCGTCCAGGCTACGGGCGCGAGCGCGATCCACGACGCCTTCCACGCCGACGACGCCGACGAGCTCGCGGAGACCGTCGCCGACAGCATCGAGGTCGGCCGACCGCGGAACACCCTGAAGGCCTGCCGGGCGCTCGAAGAGAGCGGCGGGACGGCCGTTACGGTCTCCGACGGGGAGATCCTCGCGGCCGAGACGCTGCTCGGCCGACTCGAGGGGATCTACGCCGAGCCCGCGGGGGCCGCCCCGATCGCCGGAATCCGGACGGCCCGCGAGCGCGGCATCGTCGGACCCGACGAGACGGTCGTCGCGGTCGTCACGGGAACTGGGCTGAAAGACACCGCGAGCGCCCGGGAGGCGACCGACGGGGTGACCCGGATCGAGCCGGCGCTGGCGGAGGTCTCGAGCCGGTACGACGTCGGCGAGACGGCGGTTGCCGACGGTGGAGAGGACACGTTCCCGAGGACCGACGGCCCGGAGGCGGGCACCCGATGACGGCGTACCCGACCGACCTCGCGGCGCTGGTCGGCGAACTCGTCCGCCGGGAGTCGGAGAACCCGCCGGGCAACGAGCGGCCGGTCGCCGAGTACGTCCACGCCTGGTTCGGGGCCCACGGGATCGAATCGACGCTGCTCGAGGAGCCCGATCCCGACCGTCCGGGAGTCGGCGCTCGGGTCGGCGGCGTGACGGCGGACGGAAGCGCTGGTGGGGGGAGCGACGACCGAATCGAGGGCGACGGGAGCGACGACCGAATCGAGGGCGAGAGGGGAGGCGGTCCCACGCTCGTGCTCAACGGCCACACCGACGTCGTCCCCGCGGGCGACCCAGACGCCTGGAGCCACGACCCCTACGAGCCGGTCGTCGAGGACGGCCGGCTGTACGGCCGCGGCGCGGCCGACATGAAATCCGGGCTCGCGGTCGCGATGCTCGCGGCGCTGGAACTCGCCCCGGAGATCCGGGCGGGCGAGCTCGCCGGCTCGCTGGTCGTCCACGCCGCGATGGGCGAGGAGACCGGCGAGCCGGGGACGAAGGCGCTGCTCGAGGCCGGCTTCGACGGAACGTACGGCGTCGTCCTCGAGCCCACGGCGTGTCGGGTCGCCACCGCGGCGAAGGGGCTGGCGTGGTACGACCTCTCGATTCCGGGCGAGCCCGTCCACGCGAGCCAGCCCGACCGCGGACACAACGCCGTCGGCGACGTCGCGGCCGTGCTCGATCGGATCGAGGCCTACGACGCCGAGCTCCGGGCCCGCGGCGGGGGGCTCTGCGGTCCGGCGTACGCGACCGTCACGCAGGTCGTCGGGGGTGCGGACACCAACCGGGCGGTGTTCCCCGACGAGGTCACGCTGGTGCTCGACAGACGGATCACACCGACGGAGTCGGTCGCCGACGTCGACCGGGAGGTCGCGGCCATCGCCGAGGAGCTCCGGGCCGAGGGGATCGCCCTCGAGTGGGAGCGGGAGACGACCTACGAGTCGGCGTCGATCCCGGTCGACAGCCCGCTCGCCGAGCGGTTCCGGGACGTGTCGGCGACCCACACCGGCGCGTCGACCGACCCCTGGGGGATCGAGGCGTCGACGGACGTCAGAAACTTCGTCAACGACGCGGGGATGGAGGCGATCACCTGGGGACCGGGCAGTTTAGAGCAGGCTCACACCGTCGACGAGCACGTCGTCCTCGCGGACGTCGAGGCGGGGTACGACGCCCTGCTCGCGGCCGCTCGCGAGCTGCTCGGCTGAGCTCGTACACGCCGACCGCGGCCACGTGAGACCGATTCGATCACCCTTTCTCGCGCTTTCGACGCGTCGGTCCCGTTCCCGGGCGAACTGTGACCGTCGCGATCGACGGTCACTCGTTTCTCAGCAGGTCGTTCCGACGGTTTCGGCGACGCCCAGCAGGTGGGCCTGTCCGAAGGTCGCGACGACGAGCGCCCCCTCGTGGTCGGATACGTCCCCGACCGCGTTGCGGGACGTTCCGGAGCGATACCGGTGACGGGGCCACTCGACCGGAAAGAGGGGCAATCACCCGTTTTTATCCTCCTCCTATCTGAGCGTTGGGTATGAGCCGCGAGGAAGACGCTCCCGACACTGATGACACTCCCGACACCGGTGGAGCTACCTACGAACTCCAGGACGTCTTCGAGCAGCTAGACGAACTCGAAGGGACCGTGACGAGTTCGGAGGAGCGACGGGAGGTCCGACGAACCAGGCGGATGCTCGAACGGGTTCCGGGGAGTGGTCGGATCAAAAAGTACACCTCCCGGGACGTCGCCGAGGGGTTCGTCGGCGGGATCATCTTCTCGCTCCCCCTGCTCGTCGAGGACGGCGTCTTCGAGATCGCCGAGTGGTTCACCGAGTTCTCGGTCGGTCCGTTGCCCCTCTTTCTGGCGATCAACGTGTTGTTCATCGTCACGCTCGCCTCGGGGTTGCTCTACTACACCGACATTCGGGACGTCCAGATGCGACGCCTGTTCGGATTCATCCCCAAACGTCTGACGGCGATACTCGTCATCTCGCTTCTGGTCGCCTTCCTGACGATGTTGATGTGGGGGCGGCTGCACGAGGAGGATCCCACGACGCTCGAACAGTTCGCTCGCGTGACGGTCATCTGGGCCGCAGCAGCCCTCGGGGCGACGCTGGGTGACATCTTACCCGGCGAGAGCAAAGGCCAGGACCTCGCCGAGCTCATCGGCGACCTCGGTGACGGCGACGGAAATCCAGAGGGATCGAGCTGAGACGGCCCCGTCGATCATGCGGACTGTAGCCGGTCCAGTACGATCACGCAGGCTGCAGCCGGTCCGGTAGCTCGACACCCCGCTCGACGAGGACGTCCCTGGCGTGTTCCCGGAGGGTTTCGGGCTCCGGGAGGCGTCTCCGTCGTTCGGTCCACTCGATGAGCCACTCGCTCACCTCGTCGCGTGGCCCCTCGCCACCGGCGTCCTCGACGGCTTCCAGGATCTCCCTGTAAGCCGCTTCGTACTCCCGGAACTTGCCGACCGTCGGAGGCTCTCTTGCCTCGCGGCGTGCTCGCCGTATCCGTCGCAACACTACCGGAATGGACGCCATCGTCGGGGATTGCCCGAAGTGCGTAATAAACGTTCGCCCGCCGGGTCGCGTCCCCGCGGCCACCGTCCTGCCGGATTTCCGTCCACGTTCGTGACGACGGGAGCTCGTGACGTGGTATTCGGCTCCGACCGACGGTCCGGACCCGGACCGTCGCCCCGGCGGTGAAAAAATTCCCGAGGAGCGACGGCCCCACCTCCACAACTATTAACTAAAGAGTGTGAGAAATCAACACAGTGTAGATGGTTTCTGAAGTCGCGCTCTCGCTCGATCTCGCGATCATCCTCCTCGCGGCGACCGTCGCCGGCTTCCTCGCCAAACAGACCGGCCAGCCGACCATCATCGCCTACATCCTCGCTGGCGTGGTCGTCGGCCCGGTCGGTCTCGGGATCGTCGAGGTCACCGAACTCACCGAGACCCTCTCGGAGCTGGGGTTGGCGTTCCTGTTGTTCCTGCTCGGTATCAAGATGCGTATCGACGAGATCAGACACATCCTCGCGCCGATCGTCAAGATCTCGTTGCCACAGATGGCCGGCGTCGCCGCCGTCGGCACCGGCGTCTCGCTGGCGCTGGGGTTCGACACGATCGAGTCGGTCATCATCGGGCTTGCGGTGATGTACAGCTCCACTGCGGTCGTCATCAAGATGCTCACCGACCTCGACGAGACGACCACCCTCCACGGCAAGATGGACGTCGGCATCCTCCTGATGCAAGACGTCGTGGTCGTCATCATACTGGCCGTGCTGGCTGCGGGGCGTCCCGACAGCGCCACGGAGGTCGCCACGACGCTGGCGGTCGTCCTCACCCTCGTGGCGATCATCACCGTAGCCGCCCTCGCCGCCTCGAAGTACGCGTTGCCTCCCGTCTTCCGCCGGGTCGCCGACAACAGACAGCTCTTCTTTCTCATCGCCCTCTCGTGGGCGTTCCTGTTCGTGTTCGTCTCGGACAACGTCAACCTCTTTCTGGCGCCGCTTGGCATCACGGCCTACCTCTCGATCGAGATGGGCGCGTTCCTCGCCGGCGTCGCCATCGCCCAGCTGCCGTACAGCAAGGAGCTCCAGGACCGGGTCAACCCGCTGACCGACCTGTTCGTGATGATCTTCTTCGCGTCGGTCGCGTTGAGCCTCGACGCCGGCGAGCTGTTTTTCTACTGGGAACAGGCCGTCGTCGCTGCGGTGGTGTTGATGGTCGGGAAGTTCGTGATCTTCTTCGTGCTCCTCAGCTGGCAGCGTTTCGACAGCGAGACGACCTTCTTCGGCAGTCTCTACATGATCCAGGTCAGCGAGTTCGGCGTCGTCGTCGCGGCCGCCGCGGTCGCCGGCGAGTTCATCGGCGTCGAGATACTCGGCTTTCTGACGCTGGTGGCGCTTCTCACGATGGGCGTCTCCGTCTACTTTTTCGCGTTCGGCGACGCCCTCTTCGAGCGGGCCGGGCCGTACCTCTCGCGGTTCGAGGCCGAGGAGACGTTCACCGAGCAAAAACGGGAGTACACGGACCACGCGGTCGTCGTCGGCTACGACGATCTGACGCGGAACGTGCTCGGGCTTCTCGAGGACTACTACGATGATCTCGTCGTCGTCGACCGACGAACCGATCACGTCGCACAACTCGAAGCGGAGGGGTACGACGCCGTCTTCGGCGACATCGCCAGCAGCTCCATCCGGAAAGACGTCGCCCTCGAGAAGGCGGATTTCGTGCTCTCGTCGTCGGACAGCGTCGACGTCGGAAAGAAGATCCTGCGGGAGACGAGCGACGACGCGACGGTCGTCTTGGAGGCGAACGACCCCGGAGACGTCCGTGACCTCTACGATCGGGGTGCCGACTACGTCATCCGGAGCGTTTCGCTGTCGTCGGACCGTCTCGTCGACTACCTGGGGGCGCTGCTGGAAGAGCCCGAGACCTTCGAGGACGCAGCGGAACACGACGCCGAACTACTGCGGGATCCGAGGCCGTTCCGGGACGTCCACGAACGGATGAGTGGTGATCTCGATGACTGAACCGCCGGCCGTCGGGGGTGGTCGGGATGTCTGAGCTGCTGACCGCGGTGGCGGTCATCTTCATCGTCGCCGGGCCGTTCTTGCTGTTTGCCAACCGGTATGCCCTCCCGGCCGCGCCGTTGCTCATCCTCGCGGGGATCGTGGCCGGCTTCTTCGTCGACGAGACGCAGGCGCTTGAGCTCGCGCAGTTCGGCATCGCGCTGTTGGTGTTCACCTTCGGCGTGGGTATCCAGCTCACCAGCATCGGGACGGTGCTCGCGGACAGCGAACTCGCCGCGCTCGGCCAGATACTCGTGGTCGGTGGGCTCGGGGTCGCGACCGGGGTCGCCCTCGGCGTGCCACCGGGTGAGGCGGTGTTTCTCGGCGTCGCGGTCGCGCTCTCCTCGACGATCGTCGCGACGGCGCTGTTGCAGACCGAGCTCCAGACGGGCCTCGTCCGGGGTCGGCTCGGCGAGTCCATCCAGTTCGTCCAGGACCTGTTCGCGGTCGGGTTCATCCTCGTCGTGGGTGCCGGCGTCCTCGAGCTCGATCCCATCGTCTTGCAGATCGGCTACGGCACCGTTTTCCTCGTCGCGGCGTTTCTCGTCAACCGCTACGCCTTCGGCGTGATGGGTCGGCTCGCCGGCGACTCGGACGAGCTCATGATCGTCGGCGTCGTCTCGCTTCTGGTCGTGTTCATCGGTTCGGCTTCGGCCGTCGGCGTCCCGATCGTCGTGGGGGCGTTCGCCGCCGGGCTCGCCGTCCGTCACAACACCGTGGAGTACCTCGGGCTGTTCAACGGACTGGAGTCGATCAAGGACTTCTTCGTGGCCATCTTCTTCGTCACCGTCGGCGCGCTCGTCGTCTTGCCGTTCGTCCAGATGGACGTGGCGGCCTCGATCGAGAAGCTGAGTCTGGTCGTCGCCCTCGTGGTGTTGACGGTGGTCCTGAAGCCGGCGGTGACGGTCGCGATCCTGATCTACCGGGGGTACGAGGGCCGTACGGCGACGTTGACGGCGCTCAGCACCGACCAGATCAGCGAGTTCTCGCTGATCATCGCCATCGAGGCGTTGCTGGTCGGGCTGTTGGCCCAGGCGGTGTTCGACGCCATCGTCCTCGCCGCCGCCGTCACGATGATCACCTCGACGGTCACCCAGCGGTACAGCGAACGCATTTACTGGACGCTTTCGGCCCGTGGCATCGTCTCGGGCAGCCACGACAAGATCGACGAGCTGAGCGACGTTCCCGAGGGGATCACCGACCACGTGATCGTCCTCGGCTACGGTCAGAAGGGCAGACGGATCGTCGAATTCTGTGAGGAGCGAAACCACCCGTACGTCGTCATCGAGAACGATCCGGCGCTTCGAGACGACGTCCGATTCGACTGTGAGGCGTACGTCTTCGGCGACGCGATGGAGACGTACACCTGGAAGAAAGCCAACGCCGAGGAGGCCCGGGTCATCGTGTCGGTGACCGGCTCGGAGGTGGTCTCCCGACGGCTGCTGGCTCTGGGGTACGACGCGGCCCTCGTTCTCCGGGCCCGGGACGAACGGACCGCGCTCTCGCTGCTCGACGCAGGGGCCACCTACGTCGCCGTCCCGGACCTCCTGGCCGGCGAACAGCTGATCCAGCACCTTCGGGGAGTACTCGACGGCGAGCTGGCGACCGAAGAGCTTCGGGCGACGATCCTCGAAGCACAAGGTGACCCGTGAGGGAGTAGCCGACGACGAGGGTGCGAACGTGATCGGTATGACGGCCAAAGCCACCGGACTTCGGACCCGAGGGCGGGGTCGGCGAACCGAACGCCGTGGCGCCCCGACCCCACGGCCGATCGAAAAGACCGGTGGTCCCGACGGCGGGCCACGGTTCCCGGGAGAGCCGACACTCACCCGTCGAGGGATTCGACGTACCGGACGACGAGCACGGGACCGACCGATGCCGAGGCGACTCGCTCGGGATCGTCGCCGAAGACCAGCGAGCGGATCGAGGGCGCGTTCTCGCCCATGACGACGGCGTCGTGGTCTGGCACCGTGTCCATCAGTCCCCTGAACGGCGACTTGCCCGCGACGAGTTCGGTTCGAACGTCGATCCCGGCGTTCCGGAGCCGGTCGGCGGCGTCCTCGAGCCGTCGTTCGTCCGGCTTCGTTCCGGCGAGAAGCAGCGTCACGCCGATCTCCCGGCCGCCGACGAGCGCTTCGACGAACGCGAGGATCCGCTCGGTCGCGACGTCACCGGATATGGAGACGAGCAGCCGGTCGACGTCGCCGGTCATGCCGGAGATCGCGAACGCGCGGGCGTCGATCTCGTTTGCGATCCGGTCGATCGTCTGTTCCCGATCGTGGGTGAACACGAGCCGGTGGTCGGCCCTGCCGCCGGCCGTCTCGAACTCCTCGCTGAGGTCCGCCAGCGCGTCGGTCGCCCGATCCTCGAACTGGAGTCGGGCCTGGTCGGGTGGCGTCTGCTCGGGCAGCACGTGGTAGCCGAGTACGGTCACGTCGACCGTTCCCAGCAGGTTCATAAGCCCGGGCGAGACGCTCTTTCCCTCGAGTACTTCGACGGGAACGAGTACGCGTGTCATTACAGTGCCCCCTTGAGCGTGACGTCCCGGGCGTAATAGAAGTACCACCCGGCCGTGACGACGATGACGGTGATACCGACCGCGATCGACGTCGGATCCATGAACGCGATCAGGCCGAAACTCGCCAGCGCGCCGAGGGTCGGGATCACCGGGCCGCCGGGCACGACGAAGTCCGGATCGTACCACTCGGGTCGATCACGCCGGATCGCGAGCAAAGCGACACAGATCAACCCGTACATGATCAGGTGCAGGAAGGATGCCACCTCGGCGAGCAACTGGACCTGTCTGGTGGCCGCGAGCACGACGACCGGCCCGCCGGCCATCCCGAGTGCGACGTGTGGCGTCCCGTATTTCAGGTTGATCCGGCTGGCCCACCTGGGCAGGAGTGCGTCCTTCGAGACGCCGTAGATGGCCCGGGACGTGCTCAGAATGGAGGCGTTCGCGGAGGACATCGTCGCGAGCAGACCGCCGACGATGATCACCAGCGCACCCCCCGTCCCGAGCAACTGCCGGCCGACCTCGACCATCGCCGTCTCACCTTCCTCCAGCAGCCGATCCTGGGTGAAGACGTCCGTCGCGACGAGTATCGTCAGCACGTACAGCAGCGTGACGATCACCACCGAGCCGATCATCGCCAGCGGGAGGTTTCGCCCCGGCCGTTTCATCTCGCCGGCGACGGTCGCGACCTGTGCGAACCCCAGATACGAGGTGAAGACGAGCGCGGCGACGGACATGATCGGGACGACCTCCCAGACGTCGGCGGCCTCACCCGGGGGTGTGTCGGCGTCGACGAAGCCCAACGCTTCGAGCAGTCCGAACCCGAGGAAGGCAACGAGCATCGACAACAACAGCGCGACGATCCCGTTCTGTAGTTTCGCCGCGTTCTCGGTCCCCGTGACGTTCAGGACGGTGAAGCCGATCCCCGAGAGGACGGCGATCGCGGAGACGATCGCGCCCGGGCTCGCGCCGATCGTGACGCCCACCTCGGCGAGTGCGTCCAGCGCGTAAAAGCCCAGCCCGACGAGATAGAACGCGGTCGCGAACACGAGCCCGAACCACAGCGAGAGCCCGATGACGGTGCCGGCGAGCGTCCCGAGGCCACGCGAGATGAAGTAGTAGCCGCCGCCGCTTTTCGGCATCGCCGTCGCCAGCTCGGAGGTCGGCAACGCGACCAGCAGTGCGACGACGCCGCCGATCGCAAAGGAGACCGTCGCGGCGGTGCCGACCTGTCCGCCGGCGAGGCCGGGGAAGACGAAAATACCCGCGCCGATCATCGTTCCGATCCCGATCGCGAGGCCGCCGGAGAGCCCGAGCGTGCGTTCGAGCTCGGCGTCGTCGGTGATCGTGGCCTCGTCGGTCTCGACGACGGGTTCGGCGTCGGGGCTCTCGCCCCGTACGTTCGTCCCACCCGGCTCTTCACTCATACAACGGTGGTGTCGTGTGGATTTATTATAGGTTTGGGGTCAGTAGACGGCGTCGGTCGGCGATCGGTCACGTCCAGGGGGTCGGTCGGCGATCGGTCACGTCCAGGGGGTCGATCGACGCTGTAGCTCGCCGGCCAGGGAGGTTTCCATCGCCTCCTCGACGTCCTCGGCGTGTGCTATGGCCCACATCAGCTTCACCAGCGCCGTCGCCGGGAGCGTGTCGCCGGCCTCGATGACGCCGGCATCGAGGAGGTCCCGGCCGGTGTCGTACACTCGATCACAGACCCGCCCCTCCAGACACTGACTCGTCATGACGACCGTCGTGCCGTCCTCGACCAGCGCCGCGAGCCGCGGGATGAGGTCGGTGTGGACGTGGCCGAGTCCCGTCCCCTCGATCACGACCCCGGCTTTCCCCTCGAGGACGTCGAGGAAGGCGGTGTCCATCCCGGGGACGAACTTCAGCAACTCGACGTCGGTCTCGAAGCCGTCGGCCAGCGCGAGCTCGCCGGCCCCACGCTCGCGGTGGTCCCGGCGGAACGAGACCGCCGGCTCGTCGGCGTAGGTGACCTCCCCGAGGGGCTTCGCGCCGACGGTCTCGAAGGCGTCCCGGCGGGAGGTGTGGTTCTTCCGGACGCGGGTCCCGCGGTGGAGCGCACACCGGTCGTCGCTCCCGGTGGCGTGCATGCAGACGAGCACCTCCGCACAGTCGCTCTTTGCGGCCTCGACGGCACAGACGGCGTTCATCACGTTGTCCGAGGAGGGGCGGTCCGCCGACCGCTGGGAGCCGGTGAACACGATCGGGACGGGCGACTCGAGGGCGAACGCGAGCGCGCTCGCGGAGTACGCCATCGTGTCCGTCCCGTGCATGACGACGACGCCGTCGGCGCCGGCCTCGATCTCCTCGTGGACCGCGCGGGCGAGCTCGTCCCAGATCGCCGGCGTCATGTTCTCCGAGAGGATGTTCGCGACGACCCGCCCGCGGTAGTTCGCCCGCCCGGCCAGATCCGGCACCGCCCGGAGCACGTCCTCGGCGTCGAACTGGGCCGTGACGGCGCCGGTCCGGTAGTCGACCGTCGAGGCGATCGTGCCGCCGGTGGAGATAAGCGAGATCGTCGGCAGCTCCTCGTCGAAGGCGACCTCCGACCCCCCGTCGTCGCCTCCGGT
Organism: Natrialbaceae archaeon Tc-Br11_E2g8; assembly: GCA_001564115.1. Classification (GTDB taxonomy): domain Archaea; phylum Halobacteriota; class Halobacteria; order Halobacteriales; family Natrialbaceae; genus Tc-Br11-E2g8. The sequence continues at coordinate 12,655 of LKNG01000027.1, forward strand.
CTCCCCGACGTCGTAGACGTCCGCCTCGAGCAGCTCCACCGAGGCGTCCGTCCGGTCGACCCCGACGTTGTACCCCCCGTCGAGTTTGATCACGAGGTACTCGGCGTCGCTCGAGGGGAGCACCACGCCCTCGAAGGACTGCTCGGCGCGTTCGACCCGCACGCGATCGCCTGGATTCATGTCGCCCGGTTGTTCGTCGGCGACCTTGAAGCCATCCTTCCGCTCCGGGGCCGGACGGCGTGCCCGATAGACACGTCGTTCGGAGGCTCGGTAGAGACGTCGGTCGGCCCCGGTGGGCTCGTCGTTCGGAGGCTCGGTAGAGACGTCGGTCGGCCCCGGTGGGCTCGTCGTTCGGGGCCCGGTAGGGACACCGCGTGAACGCCCCGATTCGTGGATGGGTTTTAAAAACCCCAACACGTGACGTGGTGTGGCCATGTTCCGGAGCCGTAGAGGTACACACGTGACCGAGCGCTGTACGCCCTGGGATCCGACCGACTGTGCGGGGACCGTCGGCTGTCCGCCGCGGTGTCCCCGCTTCGTCGACCGACGCGGCGTGGCCCTCCTCGTCGAGCCGCTCTCGGAGCGACACCTGGCGGGGCTCGTCTCGATGTACGAGGGCTACTCCGACCGCCACCGGTCGATGGGGCTGCCACCCAGGAGTCGGCCGGCGATCGAGAGCTGGCTCGCGGAGCTCCGAGAGCACGGCTCGAACTTCCTCGCCCGGGATGGCGACCGGATCGTCGGCCACGCGGCGTACACGCCGACGACGGACGAGGAGCCGGAGTTCGTCGTCTTCGTCGACCCCGACTACCACGACCGCGGGATCGGCACGGAGCTGTGTCGACAGCTCGTCGCCCACGCGGCCGAGGGCGGCTACGAGGCGCTCACCCTCGACGTCGACGCCGCGAACCGGCGGGCGATCCGCGTCTACGATCGGGTCGGATTCGAACTCGTCGACCGCCGAAGCGCCGACGTCCACATGCGGCTCCCGTTCGACGGCCCCGTCGCCGACGCGGTTCGGCGTCCGCCGGCCGAACGGCCGTCCTCCCCGGGTTGAACGCCTATGGCCGATCGCGGTCAGTGAAAGGAGACGCCGAGATCCGCCAGCCCGTCGTTTTCGGCCGCGAGGTTGATCAGAAGCGGCGTGATCGCCTCGACCTCGGCGCTGTTCGCGAGGGGGCCGCCGTCGAGCGCCCGGAGCCCGTCGAGCTCGCCGATCAGCTCCATCACGGTCGCTTTCGCCGCCCCGTCGTCGCCGGTCACCACCACGTCGAAGCCCAGCTCGTGGTCGAGATCCGAGAGCGCCCCGGCCGCGAGGTTCTGGAAGGCCCCGACCACGGGGGTTCCCTCGGGTGCGGCGTCGGCCGCGACCTCCGCGACGCTACCGTGTGGCGGGCGGTTGTAGTGAAAGCCGTCCTCGTCCCGCGAGATGCCCACCGCGGGACTGACGAGGACGGCGTCCCCGAGCTCGTCGGCGACGGCCTCGACGGTGTCCGAGAGGTGATACGGCGGGACGCAGGCGATCACGACGTCCGCGTCGGCGGCGGCAGTGGGGTTCGACGCGGACGAGAGCTCGGCCGTGGCCGCCTCGCCGAGCCGCTGTGCGTACGCCTCGACCGCGTCTTCGGCCTTCTCGACGCTCCGCGAGCCGACCACGAGCTCGTGGTCCGTCCCCCGGGCCAGCCGCAGCGTCAGTCCCTCGCCGATGTCGCCGGTCCCCCCGAGTAGCGCGATTCGCATGGGGCCGGCTTCGGACGCGTCGCGCAAATCGCTTCCCGTCCCGGCGAGATCGGCTGCCACCGGGCCGACCCCCGCCGTGACCTGGCGGCCGTCCCGGGCACGAACGCGGCGCCCGGTGTCGACACGGCCGGGGGACCGTCCGACTCCGCGGACGCACCCGCAGCCGTAAGTATAAAAAATACAGGTATCACGTAAAAATTATACTTGCCGGAAAACTGCTCGAACGCCCGGACGAGGACGGCTCAGTCGAACTCGGGGTCGCGCTTCTCGAGGAACGCCTCGACCCCCTCGGCGTGGGCGTCCGAGCCGTACGCCTGTACCTGCAGCAGGTTCTCGCGGTCGAGCGCGTCGGTCGTTCCCCGCCCCAGATTCCCGTGGAGCGCTCGTTTCGTCAGGCCGATAGTGCGCGTGGGGAGCCCCGAGAGCGTCTCGAGCAGCTCGTCGACCCGGTCGTCGAGCGCGTCGGCCGCGACGGCCTCGTTGATCAGGTCGAGTCCGGCGGCCTCCCGGGCGTCGACGAGCTCGCCGGTGAACGCGAGCCGTTTTGTGGCCCGCAGCCCGATCAGGTGTGGCAGCACGAACGTCCCGCCGGTGTCCGGGATCAGCCCCACCCGGACGAACGCACACGAGAAGCGGGCGTCCTCGACGGCGTACGCGAAATCGGCGAGGGCGACGATCGCCAGCCCCGCGCCGACGGCGTCGCCGTTCACCCTGGCGACGATCGGGACGGGACAGTCGAGACACTCCTCGACGAGCCGTCCGAACGTCTCGCCGAGCCGTCCGTAGGCGTCGGCCGGCTCCTCGCGGCGTTCGGCCATCGCCTCGACGTCGCCGCCCGCGCTGAACGCGTCGCCCTCGCCGGTGAGGACGACGGCGTCGTGGGCGGCCGGATCGGCGCTCGCGACCGCCTCGGCCAGCTCGACGGCCGTCTCCGTGGTAAACGCGTTCAACACGTCGGGTCGGTCGAACGTTATCCACAGCACTCCCTCCTCCTCGTCTACGTCCATAGCTCGAGCTCTCCCGCGTGGCCGATAACTCTGGCCGTCCGACCGCTGGGGATAGCCTCCACGTTCATTAATGAAAATATATACTTCCTGGATAGAGACTGAGATCTTATACTTCTGGACGGGACGCCGTTCGATCCCGACGACCGGTGGGTCAGCCGACGCCCTCGAGGAGGGCAGCCGCGACCACGGCCGATCCCAGGAGGACGCCGGCGGTGGCGACGGCGAGCCCGAGCCAGCGCAACGCGTAGCTCATCGCCGCCGGATAGCCGGGCTGGGGCTCGATGTGGACGACGAGGACGTAGACGAACGCCCCGACGCCCATCAGGGCCGTCCCGAACGCCAGCGCCGCCGTCGAGACCATGCGGTAGCTCTCGTGTGGGGGGAGGTATACGCTGTGGCCGCGCCCGCCGCTCTTCCCCGAAGAAATTACACACCTATGGATGTAATGAACTTCCCGAACGAACGATTCTGGCCCGTCCCCCGTCTGATTCTCGTGGCGTTCGTTCCACGTGGGGGGCAGAAAGTTACAAACGCACAGCTCTGTCGCCATCGAGTGAACAGAAACCTTATTTTGCCGCTTTCTCCCGCCGGAGTGGTGCAGCGACGCGGGAAGTTGCTGGCGGGACGAAACCCACCCGTCCGGCAGCTGTTCGAGAATGCAGAACGCACCCTCGAGGCTGGACCGATGGCCGTCCGGCGATCCACCGCCCGTCCGCCACGGACCGCCCCCCGACGGGGCGTCGTCGCCCGAAGGCTCCCGGTTCTAGTTGCCCGAACTCCCGTCGTTCCGGAACCGGAAGTTGAGCTGGAGCTCGTTGCTCACGCCGAGCAGGAGCGTCGGCAGCTCCTCGTCGAACCACTCGCCTTGCATCCGGTTTGTCGGACCGGAGACGCTTATCGCGCCGAGGGCCTCGTCGTCCTCGGCCAGGATCGGCACGGAGACCGCTTTCAGCCCGGGGACGTTCTCCTGGTCGTTGATGGCGTATCCGCGGTCCCGCACCTCCGCCAGCTCCCGGAACAGCGTCTCCCGGTCGGTGATCGAGTGTGGCGTCGGGCCCGCGAGGCCGTGTGCGTCGACGAACTCCGCCACCTCCCTCTCGGGCCACGTCGAGAGGATCGCCTTTCCGGCCGCCGTGGTGTGTATCGGGTCCTGTTTTCCCGTCTTGGTGTCGATTTTCACCCCCTGCTCGCCGACGGCCTGGGTGACGTACACCGCCCGACCGTGCTCTTCGGTGATAAACTGGACGAGCTCGCCGGTCGCCTCCGCGAGGTACTCGACTTTCTCCTCGATCGATCCGTACCGCTCGTCGCGCGTTCTGACGTGGGTCGCGAAGTGGATGAACCGGTGGGAGAGGTAGTAGGTGTCGCCTTTCCGGATCAGATACCCCATCGACTCGAGGGTCGTGAGATAGCGGTGTGCCGTGCTCTTCGCGACGCCGAGTTCCTTCGCGAGGGGCGTAAGCCGGAGCCCGTCCTGGTCCTCCAGCGTTTCGAGTATCCGGAACGTCGTCCGGACGGCCTTCACCGGATTTTTCGGCCCGTCTCGTGTCATTCTGTCACGCTATACCATAGTCTCCTGGCATATGACTGTTTCGGATAGTCGAACGCTCGCCTCTGTCGGAGAATCGATCCATCCCGCTACGCCGGATCGGTCAGTCGACGACCCGGTACTCGGGGAGCAACTCCCCGTCTTCGGCCACGACCGCCCCGTCTTTGAGGACGTACTCGCGAGTGCCACCGGAGATGATCGTCCACTGGGGGGAGGGCTCGTCGAAGACGACCAGGTTCGCGGGGTTGCCCTCCTCGATCCCGTACTCGTCCTCGATGCCGAGGACGCGGGCCCCCTGGTAGGTGATCATGTCCCAGAGCGCGGCCATCCCCTCGTTGGACTCGAACCACCGGTAGTCCTCGACGAAGGTCCGATCGCCGTGGAGCTTGTTCATCTCGACGAACAGCGCCTCGACCGAGTCGGCGTTGCCCTGGGCGAACACGAAGTCCCGGTCGTTGTCGGTGCCGTGTCCGAGGATGACGTCTTTCATCGTGAGCATCGTCTTGACTGGCATCTCGCTTCGTGTGCTCTGATAGCAGGTGACGAACTTGAGACCGAGCTCTGCGGCCTCCGAGAGCACCTCCTCGACGCGCCAGTCCGGGATGTGTGCGAGCGCGAAGCTGTGACTCGCGGTGACGCGGTCCTGGTAGCCGACCCGGCGCATGTGTGCCATGAGCCGTTCGAGCGTGTATATTCCCAGCGTCCCCCCGTCCTGGATGTGCAGGTCGATGTCGACGTCGTGTTCCTCGGCGACCTCGAACCACGTCTCGAAGGAGCGCTCGATGTCGTTGTTCCCGCTCGCCGGATCGCTCCCCCCGAGGAGGACCGGATCCCGGATCGGGGCGTCGGCTCCCATCTCGATCGCCTCGTGGAGGGTCTCGAGCCCCTCCGAGGTGAGCTCGTCGCGGCCGGCCGGAACCAGCTGGAGGTCGGCGATGTCGGCCGTCCGCTCGCGGGCGCCGACGGCCGCCTCCATGTTGTCCGTCCCGCGGATCTCCGCGTCGACCGTCACGTGGCTTCTGAGGTACGTACTGCCCGCCGCGACGGCCATCTGCACGTCCCGCGTCGCGTTCTCGCGGATCTCCTCGATCGACGCCTGATCGAAGTACTCCCGTTCCTGTCTGGCGATTCGATCGAACAGAAACGTTTCGTCGTTCCCCTTGGGGACGCGCTCGCCCGCCGCGGCGAACGACTTGTCGATGTGCATGTGACAGTCGATCAGGCCCGGGGAGACGAAGTTCCCCTCGGCGTCGATCACGCGCTCGGCGCCGTCGATCTCCGGAGCGATCTCGCGGATCACCCCGTCTTCGATCGCGATGTCGACGACGTCGTCGTGTTCTACGGTGTAGGCGTCCTCTACGAGGAGGTCGTATGTCGCCATGTTCGAGTCGACACACCCCTCCGTGATAAACGTTCGTCGTTCCCACGGCCGGTCCCGCCGGCGGTGCCGGGCGACCGGCCTCGTCTCCGGGAGCGGGTGTGATTGACAACCTATATAATCGGGGGGAGTAAGGTGGCCGTATGGAGGACGCCGTCACCGAGCGGATCGACGAGACGCGCGACCGAATGCTCGAATTCCTCGAGGAACTCGTCAGGGCCGAGTCGATCTCCGGCCGGGAGACGCCGGGACAGGAGGTCGTTCTCGATCGCCTCGAGGGACTCGACCTCGAGATCGACACCTGGGAGCCGTCGATCGACGAACTCCGCGATCACCCCGCGTTCTTCGAGACCGTCACCTACGAGGAGTACGGCTACGACGGCCGGGAGAACGTCGTCGCGACAAGGGAGGGGTCGGGCGACGGCCGATCGCTGGCGCTCAGCGGCCACATCGACGTCGTCACGCCGGAGCCGGTCGCCGACTGGTCGTACGATCCGTGGGAGCCGACGATCGAGGACGGCCGGATGTACGGCCGGGGCACCAAGGACATGAAAGGGGGGATCGCCGCGTTCGTCCACGCCTACGAGGTTCTAGAGGAGCTGGGCGTCGACCTCCAGGGCGATCTGTTC
>LKNG01000028.1 GCA_001564115.1 Natrialbaceae archaeon Tc-Br11_E2g8
CACGAGTCCCCGTTCGAGAGCTGATGTACCGACGGCAGCTCCTCGCGAGCGCGGTCGTCGCCGGAATCGGCGCGACGGCAGGCTGTCTCGACGCCGACCACGCGACGGTACAGCGACTCGTCCTCTTGAACGCCCGCGAGGAGCCCGTCACGACGGAGCTGCGGATCGAACGCGACGGGGCGGACGAGCCGGTCTACGAGGGGTCCTACGAGATCGGCCCCGGGCTGGACGGGGTCCCCGTCGACTGCGTCTGGCCGGACGAGCCACTCCGCGTGTCGGCCCGCCCGGACGATCTGGAGGAGTGGCACACTCTCACCACGGACGACGGGGAGGGGTGTCTGATCGTCTACGCCGAGAGCCACGACGACGGCGTCTCCTTTTTCACCGCCAGCGAGGAGTGTCCGGTGCGCTCGGCCGACTGTCACGCTGACGACGGTGGATAGGGGCCACGCTGACGTCGAGAGGGAGTAACGCGGACCGCGGAGAGCAGGCGTCACGCTGACGTCCGGGAGTGGGGGCCACGCGGACCTCGGAGAGCAGGCGCCACGCAGGCCCGGAGAGTGGCCGTCGCGTTCGCTCGACGCGGCTCCTCGTACCCTCGGCTGTACGTCTTTCGAGATTCTCGCCGCATCGGGATGGCGAGAATCTCGATACAGTTACAGCCAACAGTATCACCCACATCGCAGTGGGTCCCGACACGCCCGAAAACCGTCAGACGCGCGTCAGACGCTGGGGGGAAAGGTAATGAGGGTTCGTTCGGTATAGCCGGCAAATGGACTCCATTGTCGACGAGGCCATCGACGAGGCCGAGGACGGGGACGACGAGGAGCTCCTGGAGAGCGCCGACGAGGGGCCCTCGGGGGCGATGACCGACGACGAACTGGCGGACGTACTCGAGGACCTCCAGACCGACATCACGGTCGTCGGCTGTGGCGGCGCCGGCGGCAACACGGTAAACCGGATGATCGAGGAGGGGATCCACGGCGCGAAGCTCGTGGCCGCGAACACCGACGTCCAGCACCTCGTGGAGATCGACGCCGACACGAAGATCCTGATGGGCGAGGGCAAGACCGGCGGCCGGGGCGCGGGCTCGCTCCCCCAGGTCGGCGAGGAGGCGGCCCTCGAGAGCCAGGAGGACATCTACGAGGCCATCGACGGCGCGGACATGGTGTTCGTCACCGCCGGGCTCGGCGGGGGCACCGGAACCGGCTCGGCGCCGGTCGTCGCGAAGGCCGCGAACGAGGCGGGCGCGCTGACGATCTCGATCGTGACGACGCCGTTTACGGCCGAGGGGGAGGTCCGCCGGACCAACGCCGAGGCCGGCCTCGAACGGCTGCGCGACGTGAGCGATACGGTGATCGTCGTCCCGAACGACCGGCTGCTCGACTCGGTCGGCAAACTCCCCGTCCGCCAGGCGTTCAAGGTCTCCGACGAGGTGTTGATGCGCAGCGTCAAGGGGATCACCGAGCTCATCACGAAACCCGGCCTCGTCAACCTCGACTTCGCGGACGTCCGCACCGTCATGGAGCGTGGCGGCGTCGCGATGATCGGCCTCGGGGAGTCCGACTCCGAGTCGAAAGCCGAGGACTCGGTGAAAACCGCCCTCCGGTCGCCGCTTCTCGACGTCGACATCTCGGGGGCGAACTCCGCGCTCGTGAACGTCACCGGCGGCAACGACATGTCGATCGAGGAGGCGGAGGGGGTCGTCGAGGAGATCTACGACCGGATCGACCCCGACGCCCGGATCATCTGGGGAACCTCGATCGACGAGAGCCTCGAGGGCCGGATGCGGACGATGATCGTCGTCACCGGCGTCGACTCGCCACAGATCTACGGCCGGCCGGGCGGCGAGGCGGTCGGCACCCAGGGCGGAGATATCGACTTCGTCGACTGACCTCAGTCGTCGGCCGTCGCTTCCGCGCCGGCTTCGATGCTCGGCGGATACTTCCCGCGGTCGAGTTTGAGATCCGACAGCGGCCGTGCCATACAGGTCAACGCGTAGCGTTCGGCCTCGGCGTCGGTGAGCCCGCGGGCCGCGGGCTGGGTCACCTCGCCTTCGACGATCTCGGCCGTACACGCCAGACACATCCCGACCCGACAGGAGTACTCCTGGGCGATCCCCTCCTCGAGACAGCGAGAAAGGATGGTTTCGGTCTCCGAGCAGGTGATCCGCTCGCCCGTGCCGACGAACTCGACGGTGTACTCGGTCATGGACCCGGCTTCGGTGGCTCCCGACTTTACTCCCCCGGTCGGGGTCGGGGGCCGACGGCAAACGTTTTCTCGCTCCGGTGAACAAGACGGGCCATGAGCACCACCGAGGGATCGACGGACGCGTCGGGGCGACGCCGGTCGACCGACGTCGTCGTCGTCGGTGCCGGCACCGCGGGCTGTTACGCCGCCGCGACGATCGCCGACGCCGGCTACGACGTGGTCGTCCTCGAGCGAAAGAGCGAGCGGGAGGCGGGTCACATCGCCTGTGGGGACGCGTTGAAAGGCGCCGACGCCTTCCCGGACGTGATCCCGAAATCGCGGATCGAGCCCGCGTTTACCAACACCGACGTCGACCACGGCCGCTTCGAGATCCCCCAGGAGGAGACCGTCCTCGAGATTCCGGTGCCCGGCGAGCTGGCGGTCATCGACCGCTGGGAGTACGGCCGACGGATCATCGAGGGCGCCCGCGAGGCCGGCGCGGAGTTTCGGTACGACACGGTGGTCCAGGACGTCCGCCAGGACGACGACGGCCGGGTGACCGGCGTCGGGGCGACCCGGAGGGGCAGCCGCCTGACCTACGAGGCAGACGTCGTCGTCGACGGGGCGGGCGCGCTGTCTATCCTCCAGGACAACGCCGACCTCTCGGCGTCGACGTTCGACACGAACGTCACCTACACGCACTTCTGTTCGGCCTACCGCGAGATCGTCCACGTCGACGAGCCCGTCGACTGGTCCGACGCGCTCGTGTTCAAACCGACCGACCGCTCGGCGGGCTACCTCTGGTATTTCCCGCGCACGGAGACGGAGATCAACGTCGGCCTGGGCTTCCAGATGACCGAGGAGCCGATGGAACTCGTCGAGGACCTCAAACGCGACCTCCGCGAGCGTCCGGAGTTTTCGGGGGCGACCGTCGAGGACAAACTCGGCGCGGCCCTCCCAACCCGCCGGCCGTACGACTCGGCGGTCCACCCGGGATTTGTCGCCGTCGGCGACGCCGCCGGCCACGTCAACCCGACGACCGGTGGCGGAATCGCGGGGGCGGCGTACGCCGGCACCTACGCCGCCGAGGCGGTCGTCGACGCCCTCTCGAACGGCGGGCCCACCGAGGACGCCCTCTGGGAGTACAACGAGCGGGTGATGGACCACTTCGGCGGCCGTTACGCCGCCCTCGACGTCTACAACGTCCTCGTGACCGCCGCCGATCTCGACGACCTGACCGCGCTGCTCGCCGCGATGCCCGGCGAGAAGCTCGCCGAGGCGCTGTACTCGGGCAGCACGGATCTCGGTCTGGGGCTCAAGCTCCGGGCGCTGATCGACACCTGGGGTCACTGGGGGACGATCCTGCAGCTCTACCGGACCAAACAGCGCGCCGACGAGGTGCTCGACCACTACGCGGCCTACCCGTCGAGCCCCGAGGCGTTCCCGGCCTGGCAGGCCGAACGCGACGAGCTGATGGAGGCCGTCTACGAGACGACCGGCGCCGATCCGAAGTACTAGCACACGCTCGGTGATCGGTTCGGCGACCGCGAGACGCAGGGGTCCGCGGCGACGATGGCGGTCACGACATCGGCGCGGGTCACGGCCACGACGTCGACGGCGAGCTTTTAGGACAGTTCAGCACGTACGTCTACGCGTACACGTATGGCGACGAAGACGCTGACCGTCACGGAGGAGGCCTACGAGCGACTGAAGGCCCACAAGCGGGAGGACGAGAGCTTTACCGACACGATCCTCCGGCTGACCGGGGCCGACCGGGACGTCCTGCGGGGGTTCGGCACGCTCGCCGACGACGAGGGCTTCGCGGAGGCCGCCGGGCGTAGCCGGGGCGACCTCGAGGACGCGTTCGCGAAACGCCGCGAGCGTCGCGAACGCCCCGGTGACGACGCGTGATCGCGCTCGACACCTCGTTTCTGATCGACTACCTCCGTGGCCTCGAGGCCACCGAGACGTTCCTCGAGGAGCGGCGGGCACCGGTGTACTACGTCCCGACCGTCTCCCTTTTCGAGGTGTACCGCGACGCCGCGTGGTCGGACACCGGAACCGTCGAGTCGGTCGCCGACGCCGTCGGCTGGACGGAGCCACTCCCGTTCGACGCGGCGGCGGTCGAGGAGGCTGCACGGATCCACGCGGAACTGCTCGCGGCCGGGACGCCGATCAACGCGGCCGACGTGATGATCGCCGGCGTCTGTCGACACCACGGCGCGACCCTGGTCACCCGCGACGGGGACTTCGAGGCCGTCGACGGTCTCGAAACGCTCGCCTACTGATACTCTCGGCTGTACGTCGTTCGAGATTCTCGCCGCATCGGGGTGGCGAGAATCTTGATACAGTTACAGCCGAGAGTATGAGCCCCACGTGGCCGGTTCGACGATCGGACCCCAACACGCAGGGGCCCGCGGCGACGACCGACGGTATGAACGACCCCGTCGAGTACGAGCCGATCGGACTGATCCGAACCCCGTTCGACGACCCCGAAGGGATGCCGATCCAGGCCCGCGCGGCCGACGCCGCGGGACGTCTCGAGCTCGCAGGACGGTTCGAACCCGCGCTCGCGGACCTCGAGGGGTTCTCACACGCCATCCTCCTCTATCACTTCCACCGGAGCGAGTCCGCCACCCTGACCGTCACCCCGTTTCTCGACGAGACGCGGCGGGGCGTGTTCGCCACCCGCGCGCCCGCCCGACCGAACCCGATCGGACTCTCGGTCGTCGGCGTGACCGGCGTCGAGGGGACCACCGTCGCCGTCGAGGGCGTCGACGTCGTCGACCGAACGCCACTCCTCGATATCAAGCCGTTCGTCCCCGACTTCGACGTCCCGGAGGAGGCGACCGCCGGCTGGATCGAGGATCGGGAGGACGCACTCGCCGAAGTCTCGGCCGACGACCGGTTCGTCGGGGAAGGGTCGGTCGATCGGTGAGGACAGCTCGGGACGGTCGGACCGTCCGGATCGGCTCTCCGAGGGCGGTCACGTCCGGTGGCGCGGGCGGCTCACTCGCCGCCGATTCGCCGGCGGAGGACGTACGCCACGGCGACGACGAGCGCGAGGAAGGCGAGCAACCCGACCAGCGGGGTGACGGCCGAATCGAGACCGCCGTCGGCGGATTCGTCGTCGCCCGTCTCGCCCTCCGTCGATCCCGCAGCGTCCGTCTCGCCCTCCGTCGATCCCGCAGCGTCCGTCTCGCCCCCCGTCGATCCCGCAGTGTCCGTCTCGCCCTCCGTCGATCCCGCAGCGTCCGTCTCGCTCTCCCTCGTGGCCGCGGCGTCGCGGTTCGGTTCCGCGTCGCCGAGGTCGATCCCGTCGACGCGCTCCTCGACGGCCTCGAGGATCGGCTCGCGTAGCGGACTCCCCATCGCGGCGACGACGGCCTCGCGCGTGGCGAACTGGACGGTCGGTCGCTCCAGGTCGCTCCACTCGATCATGTCGGGATCCTCGTCGGGACGCCGGATAGCTCTAGGGGTCACTCTCACGCCGTGTCGTTCACGTGACCCGGTTGTGAAACGCCTCGTCACGTTCGAGCCGCTCGACGTTCTCCCGGACGATGTCGCCGACGTCCCTGAAGTAATCGCGGGTGAACGCCCCACAGTGGGGCGTGACGATGACCTCCTCTAGCTCCCAGAGCGGGGAGTCGGCGGGGAGGGGTTCGGTCTCGAAGACGTCGAGCGCCGCGCCGGCGATCTCGCCGGCCTCTAACGCGTCGATCAGCGCCGCCTCGTCGACGACCGACCCGCGGGCGACGTTCACCAGGTAGGCGTCCTCGTCCATCGCCGCGAGCTCGGCGGCGCCGATCAGCCCCTCGGTCTCGTCGGTCAGCGGGACGGTTATCACGACGAACTCGACGTCGGCGATCGCCTCGTGGAGCCGGTCTTCCGTGTGGATCTCCTCGAACCCCGGGACGGGCTCCGGACGCCGACGGACGCCCTCGATCCTGACGCCGAGGGAGCCGACGACCTCGGCGACGCCGCCCCCGAGGGTGCCCGTCCCGACGACACAGGCCGTCGAGCCGGGGAGGGTGAACGCCTCGTCCCAGGCCGGCCGCTCCCAGCGTCTCTCGGTCGCGGCGGCGACGTGGCGGTGGAGCCGCCTCGAGAACGCGAGCAGGTAGCCCGCGACGGTCTCGCCGATCGTCCGGTCGTGGATCCCGGTGCTGTTGGTGAGGACGACCCCGCGGTCGGCGAACCGATCGAGCGGGAAGCGGTCGACGCCCGACTGGATCGAGTGGACCCACTCGACGTCGGCCAGCCGTTCGTGGTGGTCTCTGGTGACGACCGCGTCACAGTCGACGAGCCCGTCGTCGTCGACGACCGCGACTTCGAAGGGGAGCTCCGAGAGGTACTCGACGAGCTCCCCCGGCGGGAACACGCCGCCGACCGATTCGTGGACGCCCAGCCGTTCGAGTTCCATGGCCGCGGCTACGGTGCTCTCCGTGTTCAACCTTCCCAAGTGGGCGGCTCGGGGTGTACTCCTCGTCACGAGGGGCTCGGAGGGGGTAACCTCTCGTCACCGCCGCCCGTCCGACGGTAGCTCCTCGAGGGGTTTCGCTCTGTCGCTCGGGGAGCCGGCCGCCGGCGGATTCGGCCCCGGACGCCACCGGTCGGCCCTGCACCCGGCCGTCATCGGGCAGCCCCGCATCCGGACGAATCGGTCGGCCCCGCATCCGGCCGTCATCGGGCAACCCCGCCCCCGACGAATCGGTCACCCCCGCATCCGGACGAACCGGACGCCGCCGTGGTCGCTCCTGTCGAGGGAGCCGTCGGCTCGCTTCTCGGCGGCGACGAGCGTCTGTCGTCGGCTGCCGATCGGTGCGAGCAGCCGCCCGCCGGTCCGGACGTCCTCGACGACGCCGTCGGGGAACTCCCGGGCGGCACAGGTGAGGTAGGCGGCGTCGTAGGGTGCGCCCGCGGCCCACCCGTCCCGGCCGTCGCCGACCCGGACGTTCACCGCCCCGTAGCCGAGATCCGCGAGCGTCTCCCGGGCGCGTTCGGCGAGCTCGGCGCTGTACTCGACGCTGTAGACGTTCCCGGGGCCGACGAGCTCGGCGGTCACCGCGGCGTGGTAGCCACAGCCGGTGCCGACCTCGAGGACGCGGTCGCCGGCTTCGACCTCGAGGAGTTCGGCCATGAGCCCCACCATGTGGGGGGCGCTTATCGTCTGGCCGTCGCCGATCGGGAGCGGCCGGTCCTCGTAGGCCGACTCCCGACGCCCCGGCGGGACGAACGCGTGTCTCGGGACCGTCCGGAGGGCCTCGAGGACGCGGTCGTCGGCGATCCGCGACCGTCGTTCGAGGTCGGCGACCAGCCGCTCCCTGCGTTCCCGGTAGCTCATCACCAGGCCGACCACGCCGTGCTCGTCTCGTCGTAGGCGTAGACGCGTTTCGCGTCCTTCGCGAGGACGACGTCGCCGTCCTGGTCGAACCGATCGCGGCGGTAGCCGGCCGCGTCCCCGCGGACGACGACGGCGTCGATCTCGAAGGAGTCCTCGCCCGCGGACTCGACCGCGCCGACCTCGAGTTCGTAGTCCCCGGGCACGTAGAGGGTGACGCTCCGGCTGTCCTCCCGGCGGCCGTCCTGGGGGTGGACGGTGACGTCGACGCTCACGTTGTCGACCTCGCGGCTCCAGACGGTCTCTACCTCCGTGACCGGGGCCTCCTCGACCCGCCGGTGGCCGTCGACCTCGACGCTCGTCACCCGAACGGTCGCGAGCATCTCCTCGGTCTCGAGGAGGAACTCCTCGCCGACGGCGACGGTCTCCGCTTCGGGCGTGGTCACGTTCGCCGCGAACGACTCCCCGTCCTGGGAGACGATCACGTCGAGGGTCACCTCGCGGTCGCGTTCGGGCTGGACCTTGTGGACGTGGCCACACTCCCCACAGCGGACGGTGATCGCGCCGCCGCCGGGCGAGAGCACCTCGTGGACCGTCTCGAGCTCCGGCGAGCACGCCGGGCAGGGTCGCGGTATCCGGTCCGATGGTTCGCTCATGGCCGCGATAGACGCCCGAGCTCCAAAAGGGGACTGAAGACGGCCGTGGCGTTTGCTCGAGGTTCCGGACGGCCGTGGCGTTTCGCTCGGGCTCCCGGACGGCCGTGGGTTCGCCCGACCGCTTCGAGCCCGCGGGGCTCACTCGATCTCCTCGACGGTCGCGTTCGCCGGCGGCTCGAACGCGAACCGCTCGTCGTCGACGGCCTCGAACGAGACCGTCTCGAACCGCTCGGTGTAGCGGTACGGCTCCTCGCCGGGGACGTCGAAGACGACCTCCTCTTTCAGCGGGAAGCCGTACTCGGCGTCGAGGTAGAGACGCGTCTCCGCGACGAGCAGCTCCTCGGACGGGTCGACCGTCTCGAGGGCGTAGACGAACTGGGTGTCGCCGACGAGGACGCCGACCCCCTCGGCGACGCTCTCGTTTCGCGCCTCCACGAGGAGGACGTGGACCTCCCGGTCGGCGACGACGTCGGTCCCCTCGTACTCCAGCTCGACGAGCTCGCGCTGGTCCTCTGCCTGCTCCAGGCGGGCGTCTTCTACCTCCGCGGAGGAGAACGGCTCCTCGGGCTCGTAGTAGCTCGCGACGCCGGTCGCCGGATCGTACCACCACGTCCTCGAGGCGTTCGAGACGAACAGCTCCCCCTCCCGGTCGGGGTCGCTCGCCGCCAGGACCTCCTCGCGGTAGTCGACGAACGGCCGCTCGTGGAGCCGGACCGTCTCGGTGACGGTCTCGCCGTCGGCGACGGCCTCGCTCGTGCGTTCGCCCTGGACCCCCTCTACGTCCTCCCCGTAGACGAACGCCTGCTCCCAGAGCTCGGCGGGATCGGGGTCGTCGGCCGGCGTTCCCGCGATCGTACAGCCCGCGAGGGCGACGACGAGAAGACAGAGGGCGAGGTGTCGGGGGGACATACCGGAAAACTGTCGGCTGGGACGAATAAGGGCTGTCGGTCGGCATCTCCCTGGAGTCTTCCCGTCCGCGTACGTCCTCGCTGGAGTCTTCCCGTCCGCGTACGTCCTCGCTGGAGTCCCCCCGTCCGGTCCCACCCCTGCCCGCCCGCGTCCCAGCTCGCCCTGCCCGGATGGTGCGGTTTAACACCCTGGCGTCCGAGGTCGGCCCATGACCGACGACCGACTGCGCATGACTCCGGGGCCCACGGAGGTCCCGGCGGCGGTCCGCGAGCGGATGGCCGAGCCGACGCCGAACCCCGACGTGGAGCCGGCGTTCTTCGAGTTCTACCGCGAGCTTCAGGGGAAACTCGGCTCGATCCTCGGCGACGACGAGGTCGTGATCCTCGGTGGCGAGGGGATCCTCGGGCTGGAGGCGGCCGTCGCCTCGCTGGTCGAGCCGGGGACGCGCGTGCTCTGTGTCTCGAACGGCCTCTACGGGGAGGGGTTCGCCGACTTCGTCGAGCTGTACGGCGGCGAGGCCGTCACCGCGAGTGCCCCGGAGACGGCCGCCTACGACCTCGAGGCGATCGAGTCGACGCTCGCCGACGGAGCGTTCGACGTCGCGACGCTGGTCCACTGTGAGACGCCGACGGGCGTGCTGAACGACCTCGACCCCGTACTCGACCTGCTCGAGGCCCACGACGTCCTCTCGGTCGTCGACGCGGTCTCATCGCTCGGCGGGACGCCCGTCCCCGTCGAGCGGATCGACGTCGCCATCGGCGCGACCCAGAAGTGTCTCTCGGCGCCGCCGGGGCTGTCGATCCTCTCGGTGAGCGAGGCGGCCTGGGAGCGCATCGAGGCCACGGAGACGCCGTCGTTCTACGCGAACCTCGACCCCTGGCGCGGGGCGGCCGAGGAGGAGTGGTTCCCGTATACCCACCTGAGCTCGAACCTCTACGGGCTCGACGCGGCCGTCGATCGGCTGCTCGCGGAGGGACTCGAGGCGGTCTTCGATCGCCATCGGACGGTCGCCGAGCGCTGTCGCGAGCGGGGTCGGGAGCTCGGACTCGAGCCCTACCCCGACCCCGGGCTCGTCTCGCCGACGGTGACGGCGTTTCACGTCCCGGGTCGGGCCGGGTCGCTCGCCGAACGGCTGCGGGAGGACCACGGAATCGTGCTCGCGACCGGGCTCGGCGAGCGCGCCGACGACGTCCTCCGTGTCGGTCACATGGGCCACAACGCCCGCCCCGAACCGGTCGAGCGGACGATGGACGCCCTCGCGGACGTCCTCGAGTGAGCCGTCTCACGCCACCGAACCGCCCCGTCCTCCTGGGAGCCCTCGCGCCCTCGAACCGCCTCGCGTCCACGAATCGACCGGCGTCACCGGACCAGCTCGCGCCCTCGACCGCCCGGCGTCCCCGAACCGCCTCGCCCCACCGAACCCTCCCTCACTCGCCGGACCACCGCTCACCCGCCGGACCGCCGGCAGCGCCCCCGAGCCGCCGCCCCCACCCGATTCGAATTTCGAAATCGCGTTACGTGAATCGTAATATTTCGAGGCCCTTATTACGATGTGCGAACTCCGGGCGGACAGGAGAATGAGCACGGACCAGGACGACGGGGACGGACGTACCATCCTGTTGATCGGCAGCGGGCCGATCCAGATCGGACAGGCCGCGGAGTTCGACTACTCGGGGGCACAGGCCTGCCGGGCACTCCAGGAGGAGGGCGCGCGCGTCGTCCTCGTCAACTCGAACCCGGCGACGATCATGACCGACCCGGAGATGGCAGACCGGGTGTACATCGAGCCGATCACGACCGAGGCGATCGCCGAGATCGTCCGCCGCGAGGAGCCAGACGGCGTCATCGCCGGACTGGGTGGACAGACGGGGCTGAACGTCACCGCCGAACTCGCCGAGGAGGGGGTCCTGGCGGAGTACGACGTCGAGATCATGGGGACGCCCCTGGAGACGATCTACGCGACCGAAGACCGGGATCTGTTCCGCAAGCGCATGGAGAAGATCGGCCAGCCGGTCCCCCGGTCGACGACGATCTCCCTGGAGGACGGCGAGTCCGTCGCCGGGATGACCGAAGCCGACCTGCGCGAGCGGGTCGAGGACGCCGTCGAGGCCGTCGGCGGGCTGCCGGTGATCGCCCGGACGACCTACACCCTCGGGGGGTCGGGGTCGGGCGTCGTCGGGGAGATGGACGAGCTGATCGAGCGCGTCCGGAAGGGGCTGCGTCTCTCCCGGAACAGCGAGGTGCTGATCACGGAGTCGATCGCCGGCTGGATCGAACTCGAGTACGAGGTGATGCGGGACGCCGACGACTCCTGTATCATCATCTGCAACATGGAGAACATCGATCCGATGGGGATCCACACCGGGGAGTCGATCGTCGTCACGCCCAGCCAGGTGATCCCCGACGACGGTCACCAGGAGATGCGCACGGCCGCCCTCGACGTGATCCGCGAGCTCGGCATCCAGGGTGGCTGTAACATCCAGTTCGCCTGGCGCGACGACGGTACCCCCGGCGGGGAGTACCGGGTCGTCGAGGTGAACCCGCGGGTCTCCCGTTCGTCGGCGCTGGCCTCGAAGGCGACGGGCTACCCGATCGCCCGCGTCACGGCGAAAGTCGCGCTCGGCAAACGGCTCCACGAGATCGAAAACGAGATCACCGGCGAGACGACCGCCGCCTTCGAGCCCGCGATCGACTACGTCGTCACCAAAGTGCCCCGCTGGCCCAAAGACAAGTTCGAGGACGTCGAGTTCGAGCTGGGGACGGCGATGAAGTCGACGGGCGAGGCGATGGCCATCGGCCGGACGTTCGAGGAGTCGCTGCTGAAGGCCCTCCGGTCGACCGAGTACGAGCCGAACGTCGACTGGACAACGGTCGGCGACGACGAACTCGAGGCCGACTACCTCGAGGCGCCGACGCCGGACCGGCCGTACGCGATGTTCGAGGCGGCCGACCGGGGCTACTCCGTCGAGGAGATCCGCGAGCTGACGGGCATCCACGAGTGGTACGTCGAACGCTACGTCAACGTCGCCGAGGCCGTCACCGCCGCGGCCGACGGGGAGTTCACGACGGCCGCGGTCGCCGGACACACGAACGCCTCGATCGCCGCGGCCGCCGGCACCGACGTCGGAACCGTCGAGGAGGCGGTGCCCGGCAGGTCGTACAAACAGGTCGACACCTGCGCGGGGGAGTTCGCCGCCCGGACGCCGTACTACTACTCCGCACGCAGGACCGAGTTCGAGCGCGGTCCGCTCGTCGGCGAGGCGGCCGCGGGCGAACTCGAGGTCGACCGCGACGTCGAGAGCGTGATCGTCGTCGGCGGCGGCCCGATCCGCATCGGCCAGGGCGTCGAGTTCGACTACTGTGCGGTCCACGCCGTCCAGGCGCTGCGGGAGCTCGGCATCGACGCCCACGTCGTCAACAACAACCCCGAGACCGTCTCGACGGACTACGACACGAGCGACGGCCTCTTTTTCGAGCCGATCACGGCCGAGGAGGTCGCCGACGTCGCGGAGGCGACCGACGCAGACGGCGTGATGGTCCAGTTCGGCGGACAGACCTCGGTCAACATCGGCGAGCCGTTCGCCGAGGAGGTAGACCGTCGTGGACTCGACTGTGAGATCGTCGGCACGAGCGTCGAGGCGATGGACCTGGCGGAGGATCGCGACCGGTTCAACGCCCTGATGGACGAGCTGGGGATCGCCCAGCCCGAGGGCGGAACGGCGACCTCGAAGGAGGGGGCCCTCGAGCTCGCCCACGGGATCGGCTACCCCGTGCTCGTTCGTCCCTCCTACGTGCTCGGCGGGCGGGCGATGCGGGTCGTCTACGACGACGCCGAACTCGAGACCTACATCGAGGAGGCGGTTCGGGTCGCCCCCGACAAGCCGATCCTCGTCGACGAGTTCCTAGAGGACGCCGTCGAGCTCGACGCCGACGCCGTCGCCGACGGCGAGGAGGTGCTGATCGGCGGCGTGATGGAACACGTCGAGAGCGCGGGCGTCCACTCCGGGGACTCGGCGTGTATGATCCCGCCGCGCTCGCTCGGTCGCGACGTCAACCGTCGGGTCCGCGAGATCGTCGAGGAGATCGCCCGGGAGCTCGACACCGTCGGGCTGTTGAACGTCCAGCTCGCGGTCACGGGGCTCGAAGAGCCCGACACCGAGCCCGAGGTGTACGTCCTCGAGGCGAACCCCCGTTCCTCGCGGACGGTGCCGTTCGTCTCGAAGGCGACGGGCGTCCCGATCGCCAAGATCGCCGCGAAGGTGATGGCCGGGGAATCCCTCTCCGCGCTCGACGTCGACGAACGGGTGCCCACACAGACATCGATCAAGGAGGTCGTCCTCCCGTTCGACCGGCTGCCGGGCTCCGATCCGCGGCTCGGCCCCGAGATGAAATCGACCGGCGAGGTGATGGGCACCGCCGACACGTTCGGCAAGGCCTACGCGAAAGCTCAGGACGCCGTCGGGAAGCCGATCCCCGACTCCGGGACGGTCGTCATCGACCTCTCGGCCGAGGAGTTCCCCGACCCCGACACCGAGGCCGGCGAGTCCCTCGTCTCAGGCTTTGCCGACCACTACGAGCTCTGTGAGGCAGTCGACCTCCTCGAGGCAGCCAGGAGAGGCGAGGTCGACCTGATCGTCTCCCGGAGCCGCGAGCTGCTCGAGGTCGCCGTCGAGGAGGAGATCACCTACTTCTCGACGGAGGCCTCGGCCCGGGCGGCCCTGGAGGCGCTCGACCACGCCGACGAGCCGATCGACGTCCGGTCGATCACCGACCGCCCGAAACGCGACGAGTACTGGGGACAGCCCAGAGCCGAGTGACCGGCCGGCGGCGTCGATCACGCGGCTGACGTTCGTCGGCCGAATCCGTCCCCGACTGCGGATTTTTCACCGTCGTTCGTTACCTTCTCCTTGAACCGGCCCCGAGGACAGGAATTTATACCCGGAACGCGCACGTAGACGGTATGGAGATTCGAGACGGACGGACCGACGACCGGGAGGCTCTGGCAGAGATCGCCGGACGATCGCTCGAGAGCTCCTACTCGCTGAACCCGCGGACGATCGAAGGTGCTCTCGCGGAGTGGTACGGCGCGACGGTGTTCGAAGACCGACTCTCGGAGGACGACCTCGTGGTCCTCGTCGTCGAGGACGACGAGCCGGTGGCGTTCTCCGAGAGCGTCGTCACCGAGGGCGGCCAGGGCGATCTGCTCTGGTTGCACGTCCACCCCGACCACCGGGGACGCGGGATCGGCGAGACGCTGTTCGAGCACACGCGGGAACGTCTCGTCGAGGAGGGCGCCGAGTACCTCCGCGGACGGGTGCTCTCGGACAACCAGACCGGCGCCTCCTTCTACGAGGCCCAGGGGTTCGAGCGCGTCGACGAGGAGGAAGTCGAGATCGACGGCGAGGGCTACTTCCAGTACATCTACCTCGACACGGACGCGAAACGGGTCCGGAGCGTCGTCACCGAGGACGGCGAGGTCGTCTACGTCGACCTGCTGGACGAGGACGTCGGCTCCGAGGGACCGTTCAAAGCCGTCTTCGACGATCCGGCACGGAGCTCCCGGTACGGCTACTACTGTGGCAGCTGTGGCTCCCTCGAGGTCGTGATGGACGCGATGGGTCGGGTCCAGTGTACCGACTGTGGGAACCGCCGGAAACCGACCCGGTGGGACGCCGCGTACATGTGAACGTGGGCAGTCGGTCGGCCCCCTTTCGACCCCCGACGTAGCCGACCCTCCCTCGACCCCCAACGTTGCCGACCCCCCAATCCCAGCCGTGGTCGAAACCCCCTTGATTCGGACGCTCCAACGACGGTTATGGCGACGGTCAGCGCCGGTGCGCGGTTGCACTTTGGCTTCGGGAACCTCTCGCTCGCCCGCGAACGCCTCTACGGCGGGCTCGGCGTCGGTCTGGACGAACCCCGTCTGGTCGTCTCCGCGGAGCCGGCCACGGAGGTCGTCGTCGAGGCAGCCGACGGAGCGCCGGCAGACGGACTGACGGCCTGTGTCGAGCGGGCCGTCTCGACCCTCTCCGTGCCCGGCGCGCGGGTGCGTCTCGAGCGGGGGCTGGCCCGGCACGTCGGCCTCGGCAGCGGCACCCAGCTGGCGCTCGCGACCCTCGCCGCGATCGCCCGGGCCCACGGCCGCGAGCCCCGGGTGCGGGAACGGGCGCCGGCGATGGGCCGGGGCGGACGGAGCGGCGTCGGCGTCGCGACGTTCGAGGCCGGCGGCTTCGTCGTCGACGCGGGCCATCCGACCGACCGGTTTACCACCGAACGGCCGGCCGACGGCGACTGGACGGTTCCGGCGGTCGTCGCCCGCCACCGGCTGCCGGACGACTGGCGATTTCTCCTCGTCGTCCCCGCGGCCGATCCGGGCCGGTCGGGCGAGGACGAGGACGCGAGCATCCGGGCGGTGATCGAGCGGGCCGACCCCGCGATCGCCGACGAGGTGGCCGGCCTCCTCGTTCGCCGGCTGCTTCCGGCGGCCGCGGAGGGGCGTCTCGAGGCTTTCGGCGACGCGGTCGGCGAGATCGGCCGCAAGAACGGCGTCTGGTACGCCGACGCCCAGGGTGGGACGTTCCGGCCGCCGGCCGGGGCGTTGATCGACGCGCTCGAGGATCGCCCCGTCCTCTCGGGGGTCGGCCAGTCCTCCTGGGGGCCGGCGGTGTACGCGGTGACCGACGCGACCCACGCCGAAGAGGCCCGCGAGGAGGCCCGGGCGGCCCTCGACGCCTGCGGGCTCGAGGGCTCGATCACGCTCGCGGCCCCGGCCGACGCCGGCGCACGGATCGAACCCCAACTATAAACCAGCCGGGGGCGAGCCGACGGGTATGGAGCGGATGCCCCTGGGGATCTCCGAGCTCGACTCGATCGTCGGCGGCGGTCCACCGACCGGGAGCGTGGTGTTGCTGGCCGGCGACTCCGGCGCCGGGGCCCGGGAGTTCTGTTACACGAGCGCGGCGACGAACGCCCTCGCCCACGCGGATGACGAACTGTTCGAGCTCTACTACGGCAGCCTCGCGGACGACGTGACCCTCCCCGAGGAGGTCCACTACCTCTCTTTTACCCGGGATCGGCCGGCGATCGAGTCGGAGATGACTTTCGTGATGGAGTCGGCGATGATCGAGGCCGCCGTCGAGCGGATCGAGTTCGCCGACCTCTCCGGGGAGTACTTCGGGCTGACGCCGGTGCCCTCGGAGTGGTACGCCGAGACGCCGGCGGAGATCACCTCCCTCGCCGACCGCGGGAGCCGCCGGGACGTCTACGACGCGCTCGGATCGTACCTCAGCGAGCACGCGGCCGGCAACCTCGTCGTGATCGACTCGATCACCGATCTGGCGGCCGGCGCCGGCTCGGAGTACGGCTTCGCCGACCTCTCGATGATGTTGCGGGGGCTCACTCGCGTGGCTCACCGCTGGAACGGGCTCGTCCTCCTGCTGGCGAGCGTCGAGCCGCTCGACTCGACCGAGCTCGGGACGCTGAAGTCGGCCGCCGACGGCACGCTGCGGTTCGCGTGGGACACCGGCGGCTCCCAGCGAGCCCGGACGCTCGTCGTCGAGCAGTTCCGCGGGGTGCTCTCGCGGCTCCGCGAGGAGAACGTCGTCCGGTTCGAGACGGAGATCCGCGACGCGGGTTTCGACATCAGCAACGTCCGGAAGATCAGGTGAGCCGGTTGCCGGCGGGAAGAACTAAACGTCGACGAGCCTAACGACCGCGTGAATGTCGAGCCAAGAGTCGGTCGATCCGGACGACCACGAACGGCTCCGTCGGGACGTCGAGTCGCTGGCCGAGGAGCTACGCGGGGAGATCGACGACGTGGAGGCGGAGCTTCAGGGCCACCTCGAGGACGTCCGCCGGCGAGTCGTCCAGCTCAAACGGGAGAAGGCTCCAGCCGATCACACCCACGAGGAGTACGCGGACTGTGAGGCGTTCGAGTCGGCGATCGAAGATCTCGAGGAGCTGGAGGCGCTGACGGAGGAGGGCTTTGACAACTTCGAGGAGATCCTGGAGGGCGTCCTCGCCCGGCTCGACGAACACGGCGAGCGGACGACGATCCTCGCGAGGGCGACCGTCGACCTGGGCGAGGAGTGTACGGCGCTGACCGAGCGCGAGCGCCGTCGACGCGAGGTCGACGCGCTCCAGTTGGCGGCGAACCGCCTCGGGATCCGCAAGGCGACCTGTGAGGACTGTGCCTCGACCGTCGACGTCGCCTTGCTGACCGAGCCCGAGTGTCCCCACTGTGCCAGTAGCCTCACCGACGTCGAGAAGAAGACCTCGATCTTCGGCTCGCACACGCTCGTCACCGGCGAGCCGCCGGCCCTGGCCGGCGGCGTCGACGACGGCACGAACGTGGAGTTCGACGGGGAGTTCGAGTGGGTCGACGGGTCGTCCCGATGACCGACGACTCCCACGCCGACGACGCGGGCCGCGGGGACGACGTGTCGGACGACGACGCGGGCCGCGGGGCCGTTCCGGGCTCCCTCCCGATGCCCTCCGAGACCGGCCGTGGGGGCCCGGACGGCGCGTCCGACGACGCCACCCACGCCATCACCGACGCCGCCCACGGCGATCCCGACACACCCTCGGCCCGTGAGGCCCCGCTGAGTGGGCTGGCTCGCTCGGTTAGGGGGACCGTCGACGGCCGGACGGAGTTCGACGAGCTCTTCGAGCGCAAAGACGTCGACGAGCTCGACGAGGAGGCCCTCTGGGAGCAACTCGAGGGGACGGCAGATCCGCTAGAGGAGCCGACCGGTTCACTCGAGGTTGCCCCGCCAGTGCCGGCAGATCAGGAGGTCCGGGAGCTGCCGAAGGCGACGTACTGTCATCTGTGTGAACACTTCTCCGAGCCGCCCGAGCTCCGCTGTACCCACGAGGGAACCGAGATCATCGAGCTCGTAGACCTCGAGACGTTCCGGGTCGCCGGCTGTCCGGTCGCCCGCCGGGAGGAGCGCCTGGAGAGGCGATAGTCGGAGTCCGGAGAGGCGATAGTCGGAGTCCGGAGAGGCGATAGTCGGAGTCCGGAGAGGCGATAGGGGAAGTTTTGTCCCTCGGTGGCTTATCGGGGGACATGCAGTTCTGTGAGGACTGTGGCTCGATGATGAAACCACGCGACGACCGGATGGTCTGTACGAACGACGACTGCGGGGCGTCGACCGGGCGCGACCGCGACCGGGAGGCCGCTTTCGTCACGACCGACGCACAGACCGACGACGACGTGATCGAGTCGAGCGAGGAGGCGAACTTCGAGGGGAAGCCCATCGCCTCCGACGTCCGGTGTGAGGAGTGTGGGAACGGCGAGGCGTGGTACACGCTCAAACAGACCGCCTCGGCAGACGAGCCACCGACCCGCTTTTTCAAGTGCACCGACTGTGGCCACCGGTGGCGGGAGTACAACTAGTCCCCGGCGTGTCGGAAGTAGCCGACCATCGTCCGGAAGTGTGGCTCACAGACGTACTGGTGGGCCTCCGGGCTGGCGGTGAACTGGATGCTCTGTGTCGCCCCGCGCTGGGTTACGAGATCTGTCGCGAGCCCGTCGACGACCGCGTCCTCCTCGTCCCAGATCTCGATGTTGTGTCTGCCGCCGTCGCCGTTCTCCCAGGTGATCTCGTACTCCTCGCCCTCGAAGAGCACGATGGTCGGGTTGGTGATGCCGTCGATCAGCTCCGGCTCGTCCCCGACCCAGCCACGGGTGTAGCCCATCAGCCGTATCTCTCTGACGTCCTCCCACGCCGCCGGATCGTCCTCGTCGGCCGTCGGATCGGTCCCGTCGTCCCCGTTACCGAGACAGCCGGCGAGAGCCGACGTCACGGCCACGCCGGTGGCGGCTCCGAGAAATTCCCGTCTGG
>LKNG01000029.1 GCA_001564115.1 Natrialbaceae archaeon Tc-Br11_E2g8
CGGGCCGGAGCCCCTCTCGGGAACCGAACGGGCCGTTCTGACGGCCGGCAGGGAGTGGATCCGCGACCACGAGGGGTGGCTGTGTGAGCTGCTCGCCGAGCTCGTCGCCCGGCCGAGCGTCACCGGCGAGGAGGGGAGCCACGACGACCCCGGGAGCGTCGTCGGGGCCCTCCACGGGAGCCTCGCGGGGACGCTCACCCGGTCGACGATCGACGTCCAGCGGGTCGCCGGCCGGTCGCCACGCGAGAACTGTTATGCGGTCCTCGAAGGTGTGAGCGACGAGCTGTTGCTCTGTACGAGCCACACCGACACCGTCGCCCCCGGCGACGCCACGGAGTGGCCCGGCGACGACCCGTTCGCCCTCGCGGAGGGGACGGTCCGCCGGGTCGCCCCCCGGACGGTCGAGCTCGCCGTCGACGGCGCCCGCGAGCGCCGGACGATCCGGGAGGCCTACGATCGGGTCTGGGACCGCCGGACCGGGGAGAGCCGGACGGCGCTCGTCGGTCGCGGGGCCTACGACAACAAAGCCGCCGTCGTCTCGCTGGTCGGGGCGCTGGCAGCCGTCGAGGCCGGCCTCGCCGAAACGGGAACGGAGCTCGGGGGGACGCTCGTCCACGCCCACCTCGTCGGGGAGGAGGTCGCCCAGTCGGGGGCGAAGGCGATGGTCGGGGCGGGCGACCGCCGGGGGTGGCTCGGGCGGCGCTGGCCCGACCCCGACGGCGCCGTGGTCGTCGTCGACGGCGCCTACGGCTACGTGCCGGCGGTCGGCCACCGCGGGCTGGCGTGGATCACCCTCCGGGCGGAGGGGGAGTCGACCCACGCCGCGACGCCCCACCTCGGGAGAAACGCCGTCCTCGGGGCCGCGAGGGCGCTCGCGGACGCCGACGGGCTCCGGGGGGCGATCGCCGACCCGTTCGTCGACGACGAGCTGCTCGGGGCACTCACCGTCGCCGCCGGCACGACGGTCGTCGGTGGCGACGTCACCCGCGACCGGGACGGACGGATCGACCGCACCGGCGTCAACGCGGTCCCGGACTGGTGTGAGACGACGATCGACGTCCGATTCCCGCGCTGGGAGGGCCACCCCGACGGCGCCGCGGCGATCCGTGAGGGCCTCGAGACCGCGGTGGAAGAACACGCGAGTGCCCGGGCCGACGGCGTCGAGTTCGAGGCGACGGTCGACCCCGAGGAGTACTTCCCGCCGGTGGCCATCGCCGACTCCCGGGCGGCCGCCCGGGAACACCCGCTCGTCGCCCGGGCGCTCGCGGCCACCGAGTCGACCGTCGGCTACGACCCCGGCGTCGTCGTCGCCCCCGGCGTCACCGACGCCGCGGTGATCGCCCCCGCGACCCGGCTGCCGACGGTCGTCGAGTACGGCGCCGCCGGCGCGTTCTCCCACGAACCTCTCGAGTACGTCGAACGCGAGTCGGTGATCGCCGGCGCCGAGGCGCTCGCGGAGCTGGCCGTCCGCCAGCTCGGGGTGGTCGACGACGGGAACGCGGCGGGAGACGCCGACGACGACGGGAACGCGGCGAGAGACGCCGACGACGACGGGAACGCGGCGGAGGGTAGATAGTTCTCCGAGGCTTCACAGATCGTACAGCCGGCGAGCGTTCCCCCGGAGGACGTTTTCGGCGGCCGTCTCGGCGTAGCTCCCGGTCACGATCCCGTCGGCGACCAGCCCCTCTAGCACCTCGACGAGCGCCGCCCGGAACCGCTCGGCGGCGAGGACGTACAGCTCGGGCGTCGAGAAGGCGTCGCTGCCGTACAGCAGCTTCGTCGTCGGCACGAGCTCCATCGCGGTCGAGAGCACCCGGCTCGCGCCGTGCTGGGTGAACGGGATCGCCAGCGAGGCGTCGAGGTAGACGTTCGGATAGGTCGCGGTCACGTAACCGGCCGCGCCGACGTAGGGGTAGCCCGCGTGCAGGAGGACGATCGGCGTCTCCGGGTTGGACTCGACGAACTCGACGAGGTGGGTCGGATCGACCCGCCGTGGGTGGGCGTCCGGATCGCCGAAACCCGTGTGAAACTGCAGCGGCCGGCCCCGCTCGGCGGCGACCTCGGCGGCGACCGCCAGCAGGTGATCGAGCAGCGTCGGATCCTCGATTCGGTCGGCCGAACCGGCACGGACGTCCTCGAACGCGGCCCGTGCCGCAGAGCGGTCCGGCGAGCCGATCGCGAGCCCGCGTCGGTAGGCGGCGATCGACTTCAGGCCGACGTACTCGCCGTCGAGGGCACTCTCGAGGCGGTCGACGAACGCCGCCTCGAACGCGGAGAACGTCCCGTGGTCGGCAAGCAGCGTCTCGATCAGCGACTCGAGCCGACACAGCGGGTGGACGTCGGCGTCGGTGTACGTCCGGAACTCCTCGTAGGGGGTCTCCGGATAGCCGTCGTCGACGAGGATCGCCTCGGTGTTCGTCGCGGCGATACACTCGCGGGTGTACGCGGCCAGCTCGCGGTCCGCCCGGCGATCGAGCAGCGACGCCTCGTCGTCGGGGTCGACGTCGAACCGGTCGGCCATCACACCGAGCGCGGCCCGGTAGTTGAGCGTGTGTCGAGCGTCCCGCGCCTCGAGGGCACCCTCGGTGAAACAGCGGGCGAACGCCTCCTCGAACCGGTCGGTCGGCAGCGTCTCGACTGCGTGGGCGTGGCCGTCGACGAGCGGCGTCGTCGCGACCGTCTCGCGAACCGTCATACGGTCGCTTCTCGATCCAGCGTGTTGGAGGTTACCGTTCCGGACCCCCGTCGCGGACCCCGTGGGGGCGCTCTCGACCGGCTCAATCCCCGCGCTCGACGACGTAGCCGTCCCGGTCGAACGAGACGGAGGCTCCCGGATCGCCGGCGAGCGCGCCGAGGTACTGGGCGGATCGGATCCCGACGGATTCGGTGGGGTAGACGACGTTCCCGACCGACCGGCGAACGAGATCGAACCGGCTCCTGAACGGCGTTATCGGGTTCGTTGGCGTGGATTCGCTCATACTACTGGATACTCGCCGTCGCGTGAAGAGAATTGCGAGGATCGTGACATCACACACCGGGGTGACGGGTATCGTCCACCCACACACCGGGGTGACGGGTATCGTCCACCGGGATCCGAGGCCGGTGGAGCCCCGGATGGGTCGGCGACGGACGTTCCCCGGGAGGGGCAGCGTTTTGAGCCCCGAAGCCGAACGGTGGCTATGACGCTCCCGATCGATCCCGCGACGCTGGATCCCGACGACTACGGCGAACACGAGACCGTCCTCGAGATGGGCCACGAGGAGGCGATCGAACGCGTCCGGGGGGTCTGTCTCGACGTCGGTTTCGGCATCCCCGTCGAGTTCTCGCCGTCGGAGCTGTTGAACGAGAAAGTCGACGCCGACCGCGATCCCTACTACGTGCTCGGGGCGTGTAACCCGGCCATCGCCAACCGGGCACTGGAACAGTCACTGCGGATCGGCGGCCTCTTTCCCTGCAACGTGATCGTCTGGGAGGAGGAGCCGGGCCGCCAGCGGGTCTACCACGTCTCGATCATGCGAATCGCCCGGCTGCTGGGGATGGCGCCGGACGACGAGGAGTGGGCGGAGATCGTCGCGACGACCGGCGAGCTGGTCGCGGAGCTGTTCGAGCGGCTCGAGGCCTGAACCGACTGTCGAGCGGCTCGAGGCCCGAACCGACCGGAGGGCGGTCCGGAATTCGAGACGCCGCCCGGCCGGAATCCGGGACGCCGCCCGGTCGAGACGTCAACGTTTAGTGAGTTCCTGGTGAGCGTGCGGTATGGACGTCCGAACCGGATTCTTCGCCCTCCTCGTGGCCGTCCTCGGGGTGATCGGCTTCCTGCTCGTCGATCCGTTCCTCCAGTACGTGATGGCCGCGGCGTTGCTCGCGTTCGTCCTCTTTCCGGTCCACCGGCGGCTGGCCCCCCGCGTCGGTCCCAGGCCCTCGGCGGCGGCGCTTACGGCCCTCGCGTTCGTGACGGCGATCGTTCCCGTCCTGGTGCTTTCCGCGATACTCATCGACACGACGATCTCCTTTCTGGACGACCTCGAGGGCTCGGAGCTGGCGGCGGCCGTCGACTCGCTGCGGGGCTTTCTGGTCGCCGATCTCGGCGTCGATCCGGAACACGTCGACGAGTTCGAGACCGTGGTCATAGCGGAGTTCGAGGGGTTGCTCTCGGCGTCCGCGGAGATCCTGCTGGCCCAGACGATGGGGCTTTTGGATACGACGATCGAGGTCGGTCTCGGGGTGTTGATCCTCGCCTTTCTGCTCTACTACCTGCTCGTCGACGGCCCGGAGCTGGTCGCGTGGACCCGCGAGGTGACGCCGCTGGCCGACGACGTCCAGGACGAACTCTACGAGGAGATGTCCGTGGTCACCTGGGCCGTGATCGGCAGCCACCTGCTCGTCGCCGTCGTCGAGGGGATCCTCGGAGGGATCGGCCTCTGGCTCGTCGGCGTTCCGAACGCCGCCTTCTGGGCCGTGATCATGGTCGTCGTCTCGATCATGCCGGTGATCGGCGTCTGGCTCGTCTGGGCGCCGATCGTCGGCTACCTGATCGTCGTCGGCGACCCCGTCGCCGCGGCCCTCCTGCTCGCCTACGGGATCGCCGTCCTCTCGGTGGTCGACAACTACCTGCGGGCGATCTTCGTCGACCGGGGATCGGGCGTCCACCCCGCGATCGTGCTCGTGGGCGTCCTCGGTGGCATCTACCTCCTCGGGATCATGGGGCTGTTTCTCGGCCCGATCCTGCTCGCGCTGTTCAAAGCGAGCGTGACGGTGTTCGATCGGACCCACGGGATTCCGACGGACTGATCGCCCCCCGTGGGCGGAGGGTCGACCCCGATCGGTCGTCGTCTATCGGTTCCCGTCGGCTACCGTCCGTTCGCGATCCCACCGCCGTCGGTGACTGCATCGGCCGGCGTCCGGCCGCGAGTGCAATCCGCACACACCCCACCGATCGATTTATTACCCTGGTGTGCGTTGACACACCTATGGCATCCTCACCCATCGATGCCGGTGACGACGTGTTCGACCAATTCCTCTCGGATCGCGGACACACAACCGAGCGCGTAGGGTGGGAGCGAAACTATAACAAAAAGCAGTGTCCGGAGTGTGGCGGCCTCCACGAGACGTCGGCGCGCTCTTGTACGGTCTGTGGCTGGGACCCGCGGGAACGCCACTCCTGAGTCCCCGTCGGCCGCCTTCCGGAGCGGAAATCGGTCGACACGATTATTAGTGATGGATGATCTATCTCCGAGCAGAGGGACGATGCCGGAATGCCAGAACTGTGGCTCTTTCGTAACGGTCGCTTACGCCCGCGTGTTCACGCCGACGGGCGTCGACGAACCGCGTGTCTGTCCGGCCTGTGAGGACCTGATCCGCGACGGCGCCGAGATCCGTCGGGCCAGATCACCCCGGAACAACTGACCGGGGTCATCGGCCGGCTCGTGGCTCCATCTCGGGGTACTCCCTCCCGACCGCGAGGGCGATCACGTTGAGCACGAGCAAGGCGAGAAAGCCCAGAAGTCGGAGCGGCGAGTCGAGTCCGAGGGCCATCACGGGGAGATAGACGAGCGGCAGGAGCGTTCCGAGCCAGAACGCGACGGCGGTGGTCGTGCTTCCGAGCGTCACGGTCCCGTGGGGAGGCGACGGGGACGTATGGTTATCCGGTGGCTACGCCGGCTGAAGGCGGCGCCAGGAGCCCGTTCGCGGCGCCGATCCGCCGTGGCGTGACCGTCCGTCCCGCCGAGGTGTACGCACTCGCTAGAGCCGACGAACCACGGGATCGACACGCCGCGGGAGCCCCGCTCGCTACTGGGGCTCCGGTCGCTCCCCGAGGGTCAGGTCGACGGCCGTCCGCTCGCCGTCCCGGACGATCTCGACCTCGAGTTCGTCGCCGGGGCTGCGCTCTACGGTGAGAAACGCCGAGAGCGCCTCCCGGTTCGGGATCTCCGTTCCGTCCATCGCGAGGACGACGTCGCCGCCGACCGGCACCGGCTCCCCGCTCACGGTCACCTCGTCGGGGCTGCCCCGGAGCACGCCGTCTGCCGGACTGCCGTCCTCGACGTCGACGACGATCACCCCTCTGGCCTCCTCGAGGTCGTTCTCCGCGGCGACCGTCGGATCGACCGTCTCGAGGACGACCCCCATGTACGGGTGGGCGTACTCGCCCGTCTCGATCAGCGAGGGGACGACCCGTCGGGTCAGTGCCGCCGAGACCGCAAAGCCGATGTTGTCCCCGCCGCCGGCGTTGACGACGCCGACGACCTCCCCCGAGAGGTTCACCAGCGGCCCGCCGCTGTTTCCGGGGTTGACGCCCGCGTCGAACTGGACGACGTTCGGGAACGCCCGGGGCGGGCCGCCGGGGGTCGCCGGTACCTCCAACGAGCGATCGACGCCGCTGACGATCCCCTGGGTCATCGATCCTTCGAGGCCCAGCGGGTTGCCGACCGCGAGCACCTCCTGGCCGACGACGGGGTACTCCTCCGTCAGCGCGAGCGGCCCGGCGGCCTCCGGGGCGTGCTCGACCTCGACGACGGCGAGGTCGCTGTAGAAGTCGGTGCCGACGAGCGCGGTGGTCGTCCAGTCGCCGTTTACGTACTGGAGCTCGACGTCCTCGCCGCCGGCGACCACGTGCTCGTTGGTCACCGCGTGACTGCCGTCGATCAGAAACGCCGATCCCTGTCCCTGGGCCTCCCCCTCGTCGAAGGGGCGATCGACGCCCAGCACCCGCACGAGCGTCACCGAGTCGATCACCGCCTCGTACACCTCGGTGTACGCCGATCCGTCGGCGACGTTCTCCCGGTCGATCTCCGCCGAGCCGTTCGACTCGAAAGAGACTGGCGTCCCGCTCTGAGGAGCGACACAGCCCGCGGCCGCAGCCAGCAGGCCGGTGCCGGCGCCAGCGAGCAGCCGTCGTCGACCGAATCGCGTCTCGTCCATACCCCTCTCTGGGATCGAACGGCCTTGAATCCACGGCCGTCGGACGGGGCTGCCGTCCGATCCCGGGTCGACAGCCGGCGGGGCCACCGTCCGAAAGCGTGTTACCCGCGGCGTACCCACTGGCGAGCCATGACCGTAACGGAGGAGGCCCGCGCGCTCGTGGAGTCGGGGCCCGTCTGTGACTCCTGTCTGGGCCGCCCGTTCGCCGACCGGAGCTTCGGGCTGAAAAACGGGGAGCGCGGGCGGGCGCTGCGGATCACCCTCGCGCTCGCGGCCGACGAGCCCTACGAGCCCCCGGAGACGGCCGACTGCTGGGTCTGTGAGGGGTACGCGGGGACGTTCGACGCGATAGCCGAGACGATCGTCGCGGAGCTCGAGGGCGTCTCCTTCGGGAGCTACCAGGTCGGAAGTCGGGTTCCCCCGCTCGTCGAGGAGAACGACCGGCTGCTCCGGGAGGACGCGGGGCTCGATCCCGAGGCCGGCGAGAGCCTGAGCCGGGAGATCAACCGCGAGGTCGGCCGTCGGGTCGGTGCGCTCACCGGCACCGAGGTCGAGTTCGAGCGTCCGGACGTCCTGGCGATCGTCGACCTCGGCGCGTTCGACCCGCTCGAGGGCGAGGTGACGGGCCACGCCGTCGACGTTCGGATCAACCCCGCGTTCGTCTACGGCCGCTACCGCAAGCTCGAACGCGGGATCCCCCAGACCGAGTGGCCCTGCCGGGAGTGTGCCGGGAGCGGGAGCCGACTCGGCCCGGACGGCGAGGAGCCCTGCGAGCACTGCGGGGGGTCGGGCTATCTGTACGACACCAGCGTCGAGGGACTCGTCGCTCCCCACGTCGTCGAGGCGATGGACGGCGAG
The DNA here is from genome assembly GCA_001564115.1 of Natrialbaceae archaeon Tc-Br11_E2g8. Taxonomy (GTDB): domain Archaea; phylum Halobacteriota; class Halobacteria; order Halobacteriales; family Natrialbaceae; genus Tc-Br11-E2g8. The sequence continues at coordinate 7,780 of LKNG01000029.1, forward strand.
GAGGGTGTCTTCCACGGCGCCGGCCGCGAGGACGTCGACGCACGGACCCTCGGTGAGGGACGGCCGTTCGTCCTCGAGGTCGAACGACCCCGCGAGCGGAGCCCGGACGTCGATCGGCTCCAGCGTCGGGTAAACGAGGCGGCCGACGGCGCTATCGAGGTACGGGGGCTCCGGCTGGCCAGATACGACATGGTCGAGCGGGTCAAGGAACTCGAGGCGAGCAAACGCTACCGCGCGGACGTGGCCTTCGACGAACCCGTCGACGCGGCGAGCTTCGAGGCCGCCCTCGCGGAGCTGGACGGGGCGACCGTCGAGCAGTACACGCCACGGCGGGTCGACCACCGCCGGGCCGCCCTCACCCGCGAGCGGACCGTCTACGGGATCGACGGCGAGCTGATCGAGCCCACGCGGGCGGAGCTGTCGATCCACGGCGCCGGCGGCCTCTACGTCAAAGAGCTCGTCAGCGGCGACGGCGGCCGCACGGAGCCGAGCCTCGCCGGTCTGCTCGGGATCGACGCCGAAATCACCGCACTCGACGTCACCGGCGTCGAGGGCGAGGCGGAGCCGTTCGAGCGCGAGGCGTTCTTCCGAACGTAGCCGTCGCCGGTCGGCTGGCTCGGCCGTGACCTCGACCTCCCACAGCAGTCGCGACTCCCCGCGCCAGCCGCAGTTCGACTCGCCACAGCAGTCGCGACTCCCCGCGCCAGCCGTAATCCTCCGAGGGCAGGAAGGTTTTTCTCCGATCGCGTCGACGGCAGGGGCGTGCGCGTCCGCCACGAGCCGGCCGGAGAGAGAACCGACGGCGACGACACGCGGGTGCTGGCGACCGAGGTCGAGGTCGCCGACTCGGTGCTCGCACAGAGCCGTGGGCTGATGTTTCGCCGATCGTTGCCCGAGGAGTACGCGCTCGCGTTCCGGTTCGACCGCACGGGCCGACGGGACGTCCACACGCTTTTCGTCTTCGTGCCGATCGACGTCGTCTGGGTCGTCGAAGACGTCGTCCGTCGGGTCGAACGGCTCGACCCGTTCAGGGGGTTCGCCCGCGAACGGGCCGACCTGATCGTCGAGTTCCCCGCCGGCACCGCGGACGGGATCGTCCCCGGCGACCGGCTCCTCCTCGAGGAGGGCTGAGACGGCCCCGGTCGACCACGCTCACCGTCGGCGCCGCTCGTCGTCGGGCCGATCGTACCTCGCTCGCCCGTCGTCGTCGAGCCAGCCGTACTGGAGTCCCTCGTCCTCGGTCGGTGGCCCCCGATCGCGGTCAGAATCGTGGCGACCACCACGTGATCTGGCCTCCCGCGTGGCGGTTTCGCGGTCGACGATCTGCGGGTTCGCGGTCTCCTCCTCGATGAGGAGATAGAGGACGACCGGGACGGCGATCACGGAGAGGACGACGAGGAAGACGATTGCGCCGGCGGACATCGTCCATCCTACGGTCGCCGAACGCAAGAAATTTGCCATGTGCGGACCGTTCGGTACCCATGCCATCGCCCTCCACCGACGACCGCGGCTGTCCGAAGTGTGGCCACACGGAGACGGAAGTCGACGACATCGCGACCACCGGAACGGGTCTTTCGAAGTTCCTCGACATCCAGAACCGCCGATTCCGGGTGATCTCGTGTACGAACTGTGGCTACGCCGAACTGTACAAAGGCGGGGAGACGAGCGACATGGTCGATCTCTTCCTGAGCTGACCGCGTCGACGGCTCCTCCGGCCGAACTCACTCGGTCGTCGTCCGGTCGACGTCGAGCTCGCCGCGATAGATCTTGGCGCCGTCCTGGGCGACCTTCTCGGCGAGGACGGCACACTTGATCCGCATCGGCGAGATGTCGACGCCGAGCATCTCGAGGACGTCGTCGCGGTCCATCTCGAGGAGCTCCTCGACGTGTCTGTCCCGAAGCTCCGTCGAGAGCATGCTCGCGGAGGCCTGGCTGATCGCACAGCCGTCCCCGGAGAAGGCGACCCGTTCGATCACCCCCTCCTCGTCGAGTTCGACGTCCATCCTGATCTCGTCGCCACACATCGGGTTCTCGCCGACGTGGCTGAAGGTCGGATCCTCGAGCTCCCCGTAGTTTCTGGGGTTTTTGTAGTGATCGAGGATCTGCTGTCGGTACATGTCCGAACCCATTCCCATGTGTCGTTCGAGGGAGGTTCGGAGTAAAAGGGTTCCGGGGGGCGGATACTGAACGCTTTTGGGTCGCGGGCCCGCGGTGTCGACTATGGAGCGTCACAGCCGATCCCCGGGGTGGCCGTCGTGACGAGCGTCAAGGAGTTCCGGATCGAGCGCGAGGCGACCGCCGACGGGCTCGGCCGCGGCTCGTTCGTGTTCACCGACGACTACTCGATTTTCGACTGGGGGAAGATGCCCGATACGATCCCCGGGAAGGGTGCGAGCCTCTGTTCGATGGGCGCGTTCAACTTCGAGGCCCTCGAGGCAGCCGGCGTCCCGACCCACTACCGGGGCGTCGTCGACGCCGACGGCCGCGGGCCGGTCCCCCTCGCCGAGGTCGACGAACCACCGACGGAGATGGCGATCGAGCTCACCCAGGTCCCCGAGCTCCCTCACGAGGGCCGGACGTACGAGTACGACGCCTACCACGCGGCCGCGGGGGAGAACTACCTGATCCCCCTCGAAATCGTCTTCCGGAACCGGATCCCCGTCGGCTCGAGCCTCCGCCGGCGGGCCGAACCCGACGAGTACGGCCTGGAGCTCGGCACGTGGCCCGACGAGCCGGTCGATCTCGCGGAGCCGGTAGTCGAGTTCTCGACGAAGTACGAGGAGGGCGATCGGTACCTCGACCGCGAGGAGGCCGACCGAATCGCCGGCGCCGCGTCGATCGACGAGCTCGAGGCCGTCGCCCGGGAGGTCAACCGGCTGCTCACCGACCGGGCCGAGGAGGCCGGGCTGGTCCACGAGGACGGCAAGATCGAGTGTCTCTACTACGACGGCGAGATCCGGGTCGCGGACGTCGTCGGCACCCTCGACGAGAACCGGTTTAGCTACGGGGACGTCGGCCTCTCGAAGGAGGTGCTCCGCCAGTATCACAAGCGGAGCCAGCCCGAGTGGGTCGAGGCCGTCCGCGAGGCCAAAGCGACGGCGAAAGCGCGGGACGTCGCCGACTGGAAGCGTCTCTGTGACCGGGAGCCGACGCCCCTAGACGAGGAGGTCATCGGGGTCGCAAGCGACATGTACCGCTCCGGGGCGAACGCCTACGTCGGCCGGGAGCTGTTCGACGCCCCGTCGCTGTCGGCGACGGTGGGTGCGATCCGGGGGCTCTGATCGGGCTCTCGCCCGATCGGGACGTCTCGAGGGGTGGCCTCACAGAAACGCACGGGGAAAGCCCGCGCCTTCGTTCGTGATGGTGATCCGATGTGAAGACGAAAACCCCGTGTATCATCGAATATGTACATTTTGGATGCATGAGTACTCATCGGATTTATATATTCTCACCTGCTACTGCGTCTACCGTGAGCGTCGATTCGATCGCAGCAAGCGTCCTCGGTGAAGACACGGCACTCTCAATCGTGAATTTTGGCGTCGATTCCGAGATAGAGCAGACGGCTCTGTCGGGGGGCGCGTCGGTCCGGAGCATTGTCGATCACCTACAGGCGGACACGCCGTCAGTCATCATCTGTGACATTGCCGTCTACCGCCGGAGGATGGCGGAGATTCATACCCTGGCCGACGGACACCCGGAGAGGGGGATTTTACTCGTCGGCGACGACGACGACGAGGTGCCGTTATCTACACTGTCTCGGTCTGATATCCACTACTGTCCGAGCGACACTGACGTCTCCGGATTCCACGCTCGTCTGCTCGACCTGCGTGAGCCCGTCGCGCAAAAATGGACAACGACAGGCGTCTCCGACCTTCTCGACGCGATTCCGACGGCAGTCATCTTTGCCGACGCCGAAACCGGGGTCGTCGTCGATGCGAACTCCGTGGCGGCCAGCCTACTCGAGTGCCCCCGGGAGGAACTGGTAGGCTCACGTCAAACCGACATCTACCCTCCCGAGTGCCGTTCGGCAGCAACGGACGGCTTCGAGTCGGTTGTGAACGGCTACTCCGACCGATGGGTCGGCGGGGACGGGTCCGACCCGTTGTACGTCCGAACGGGACGTGGAGACGAGGTCCCAGTAGAGATCCGAGCCCGGAGAGTCGACCTCGGCTACGGAAAGCTCGTCGCCAGCGCCTTTACCGACGTCACGAGCAAAGTCGAGAGTCGAAAGAAGATCCGTCGGTTGACTGCGGGCATCGAGGCGTCGATGACTGGAATCGCTATTTTGGACGACGAGGAGGGTTACGTCTACATGAACGACTCCCACGCGGAGATGTTCGGCTTCGAGGTGGACGAGCTGATCGGGAAGAGCTGGCGGGTGCTTTACGATTCAGACGAAGTACAACGGATCGAATCAGCGGTGCTGTCGGCATTCGAGGAGAACGGCCAGTGGCGCGGGGAGCTGACCGGACGGACTCAGTATGGCGGTCGTATCGAACAGGACGTCCAGCTCACGGCAATCGATGACGGGCTCGTCTGCGTTTGTCAGGACGTCACCGCCCGCAGGCAACGTGACCGAACGCTGGCGTATCTCAGGGAAGCGACCGAACAGCTTATCGAAGCCGAGGAACTCGGGGAGGCCGCCGGGCGTCTGGCAACGATGGTCGAAAACTCCCTGCCGGTCGCCGCTGCTGGAGTGTGGGACCGGCATACAGCAGTCGGCCGAGTCGAGCGGCTCGACTCCGGAAGCGAACTGGACCTGGATCTAACTGGCGAATCGATCCCTGCCGAGGAAGCTGATGCTCCCTTCTACCTCGGTACGGAAGAGCGGACGCTGCTGGCTTATCCGATCGGGGAACGGTGGCTGCTGGTTCTGGAGCCGGAGGGTGATTCGGTGTTTGGGCCGACGGTAGAGGGGATGCTCGAACTGATCGGGCGGTACGCCGAAACCGCGTTCGCGGCCGTCTACAGCCGTAGTGAACTCGAAGCCACGAAAGAGGCGATAGAACGCGAACGGCGACGGCTGCGTGAGATCATCGATCTCGTGCCACACTTCATCTTCGCGAAGAACGCCCGGGGGGAGTTCCTGCTTGCCAACCGTGCGGTGGCCGACGCCTACGGTACGACGACGGACGCGATCGAAGGGCAAACCGACGCGACGTTCTCGGCGACGGACGAAGAAGCCGACCACTTCGTCTCCAAGGATCTGGAAGTGATCGAATCCGGTGAGCCAACGAAGATCACGAACGAACGGATCACGGACGTAAACGGCAACCGGCGCGTGCTGGACACGTGGAAGATCCCGTTCGACAGCGCCGACGAACCCGCCGTGCTCGGGGTTTCCGTCGACGTCACGGAACTTCGGCAGACGAAAGCCAGTTTACGGCGATTAAAAGAGCGCGACGCCGCCTTCGAGTTGATCCAGTCGATGATCTCTATCGACAGTTGGGAAAACGCGAGGGGGGTTGCCACTGGGCAGCTCTCCGAGATGCTCGATGGCGGGTACGCGGCCATCTACGAGTGGAGCGACGAGGACGGGGTGCTCGTTCCGAGCGCCGTCGAGGGCACGGTCGAGCTTCCGACGATCGGGCCGGAACGTTCGACGATCTGGGACGCTTTCGTCGATCGTGTTGACGATCCGACAACGCTCGAGGGTGTCCCGGATGGCTTCCCACCGTCGTATCACACAGTCCTCGTCGATACGGTCGACGACGGCTGTCTGGTGGTCGTCGGTGCGACGGTCGAACCGACGGACGAACGTCTCGAACTCCTCGAAACCGTCACTTCCTATCTCCAGACTGTACTCGGTCACCTTCGGGAGCACCACGAGCTAGTCGAGCGCAAGACGGCGCTCGAACGGCGGTCACGCGAACTCGAGAGGAGCAAACGGTTAAACGAGCGGCTGAAGCGTTCTATCGCCGCATTGGTCGAGTCCGGTGATAGACAGTCGCTCAAACGAACCGTCGCCGATCGTCTCAGCGGCCCCGAGAACCGTCTGACCGTCGTCGTGAGGGATCCGTCCGACGAAAACGTAGCCGTCGGAGACGGAACGGTCGTGACCCAACCCACCACGAACCCGCTTCTGTCCCACGACGGCTGGAAAACACCCGCAGACGAGGTAGAGACCACCGGAGAGTCGATCTACATCCCTTCGATCGTTGCATGCGATCGGTTCCCCGAATGGCGCCGGCACGCTCTCGAACGGCGGTACCAGTCGCATCTTTCGGTTCCCATGACGGTTGACGGAGTCAACTGCGGTTTCCTCGAGCTGTACACGCCCGTTCAGGACGGGTTCACATCCACCGAACGGAACGCAATCGAGCAGTTCACTGAGCTCTTTGCCTCGGTGCTCTCCGATGTCGAGTTGCGAAGCCACAAAGCCGGCGTCGACCAGCTAGTGACGGTCGCGGTCAGCGGCGATCCGCTTTCGACGCTCCGTACGGAGTTGACGCTGCGTTCACAGTCGGTCATCATGCAATCACCTTCCGAAGCGATCGTTTACGCCGAAATCGACGGTGTCTCCCCGGAGGAGTTCGAACGGTCGCTCGGGGAGGTCGAATCGGTCGTGCAAGTCAGTGTTAGTAGCAGTGACCAGGGTCCGGAGGCGGAGTTTCACCTCGAGGAGTTCGGTCCCTTTCGGCTGTTTGCGCGGCTCGGGACAGCGATCGAGTCGATGGTCGTTCGGAACGGCCGAACGGAGTACACCGTGACCGTTCCCAGCTCCGTGGACATCTCTCGGGTCGTCGAATCCGCGGCCAGTCGGTACGATGCTGCGGAACTCGTTCGCAAACGGTCGGCTGCTTCGGCACAGGAGTCGGTTAGCAGGACGCGGACGATGTTGACCGAATCACTGACCGATCGCCAGCGGGACGTTCTCGAGGTCGCCGTGGCTGCGGGGTACTACGACCAGCCGCGGGCTGCAACCGGTGACGACCTCGCAGAACAGCTGGGAGTGTCGCGTCAGACGGTCAACTATCATCTCAGGCGCGCGGAGGGAACGATCCTCCAGACGCTGGTGACCGACGGCGACCGATAGCTTCCCGGTCAACCCCCCGTGAGCGATCGCTGACTGGGTAGATACAAGCTTCAGGTGCTCACTACCGGAAAAGCCGGTATGGAAGGCGAATCCGCATCTGGGGACGAGACACGAACTCCCCCTACCGAGGAGATACTGTGGACCCAACTCGTGGAGCTGTACGCCACAGCAATCGACAGACAGTTCGAACGTGCCCGTGTGAACGCGACGGCGGACTGGTCCGAGCTGGCCACGACGGGGATGACGGACGACGAGCCATCGCTTTCCCGTGGGCTGTGTAAGCTACTGACCCGGTTCGAGCCCGAAACCGGCCTGCTCGAGGTGATCGTCGGTGAAAACGACCCGCCGGATGTCGATGAACCCGTTCTATCACGACGACACGAGGACGTCGAGTGGTATTTCGACGAGTTCCTCGAGGAGGTGGCGCTCGACCATCCAGTTACGCGACGTGCTCTCTCGTCCACGCTCGTCCGCGTCCAGCGTCACGCCGAAGAGCGGTCGATAATCGACTGTTCGGAACCGACACGCGTCGTGCGTGACACCGACATGGAGTGGGTTGCGTGGCTTCCCGAAGGCAGCTGGGCCGCAGTCCGGACCGCAGTGGATAGCTCCTCCGTGGAGATGGTTGCCTGCCAGTCCGTCCATCGACGTGTCGTGCGAACGATCGACCGGCACCACCACCCTGTCGACGCCGAACCGATTGCCCTGCTCAAACCCCGGACGGGATCGGAACTCGACTCCCGGCCGTGAACGACCCCCGTGGCGGCTTCCCCGGGAGGGGTTGTGTAACTGTTACGAAATCTGGTGACGTTCGACGGTGTCGGACCGCGTCCGGCAGCCCGTTGGACGTAGCCCCGCGAACACGACGTGGGGGCACGGAACGGACGTCCACGGCGGTCACAGTCTCCACGGGCGTTCGGGGACCGCCGGCGAACTTTTGTACTGATTCGATTCCGGGGGCGTCCACCCCGAGTAAAACGTCGGCCAGTGATGGTGGTGGACTCCATCTACTCACCGACTCTGGTGATCGACTGGGGACGGTCGGTGGTTGGAAACCGACCGGACACAGTGAGGTCGTGTCGTAAGTCCCCGGGAGCATTTAGATCGATCGGTCCATTAGTCGCTCTTGCCTACTGGTCATACTCGGCGTCGTCCGCTTTCCCAGTCAGGCCCGCGTCGGTTCCAGGGATCCGTTCGTCGTTTCCGTCACCCCCACCTGCTGCGCTCGAACGTGGCCGACTCGTTCGCCCGTGGACGTTCGGTTATCCGATCAACAGGCCAACACCTCGCTTTCAGGGCGGGGAGGACGTCAAGACGTGGACTGCCCCCCTCGTCTCGACGACTCCTCATCCAGTACACTCGGTCGAGACGGTGAGTGACTGCCGGCTGTAGCATCGCACAGCTCGTCGACGGTCCGTGACAGGAGGGTGACCGCATCGACGGGAAGACGGGCACCGGCGACCCACATCCCGCCGTCACCTCCCTTTTCGACCGCGACACAGAGGAGGTGGCCCTGATGAACGAACCAGAGGACGCCGGTCCGCAACCGTGGTAGGTCCGTCCCTGTGCCGCCAGCCAGTAGATCGACTGCCCGGGGACACACCGACCGGGCTACCGGTGGCAGGTCACCGAGCGGTTTCCCACTGATCGCCTCTAGAAGTTCACAAGCGTGTTCGGTTCCGGACCGGTCCCCGAGCGGATCCACGCGCCGAACGAGGTCGACCTCGCGGACCGAGGTAGACAGAGCCGAGCTCGAGTCACGACCGGTCCGTTCGTTCAGGAGTTTAGACCCATTCGGGAGCACCGATCGGACGGTTTCAGTGGCCGACCGAGACGAGTCGACGGTGTCGGCGACGTCTATCGACAGCGAGGACGCTTGAGTGCCGATCGTAATCCAGAGCGGGCCGTACCGAAACGAGAGACCACCAACCGATGTCTCGGCCGCCCCGTACCGTCCGAACAGCACGTTGAGCGCGTCGGGATGAAGAAAATCCGTCAGCGGCGGCAGCTCCGACGCATTACGGTCGGTGACCGCCTCGATCGCCACAAAGAGGTGATCGAGCCCACTCATGATCCCCACTTCCGAACGATATATGTCCATTGGATAGGGATGGTGGTTGACCGGGTATAACCGACGTCTTTACCATGGAAACCCCTGTGAGCAAACTATACCCAGTCAGACACACGAGCTGACGCTTCGCACGTCGCAGGTCGACTGTGGATCATTACCACAATCCGCCCGCTGTCGGACCGTCGACCTCACGAGTTCGCGGTCGACGGAGCAGTGGCTCGGACGGGCTGGGGGTCGGAACGGTATTTCGCCTCGGCGACGCGGTTCACCATCTCCGGCGGCCGTCCGGCCGATGGATGAACGACGACGATGGGACGTGTGAGACGTGTGGTGACCCTGGAGGGGACCGACGGCCGGCTTCCCGGCGACCGAGGACGGCACGGCGGTGCTCCGGAGCCCCGCGGCGAGGAGTGTTTTCCGGAAAATCGTCAGTAGGCCGTCGGTGGGAGCGTCGACCGGGTAAGCCGTCGGTAAGCTGTCTACTGGTGGAAAGCCGCTTTGGATCGGAGACGAACGACTAGGGATCGACCGCCTACACACCTCGAGCCGTGCGAGATACAGGGCGCGTGTCCTCCGTGGGATGGCCCGAGCCCTCCGTGAGACGCGCTCGCGCTCGGTCGGCAGGATCGTGACCGGCCGACAACGTGTCGACGGACGGATCGTGGACCGGGGCCGGCACCCCTGTCGGCCATCCGAACCGAAACGCTTTGTGAACCCACTCGTATCCCGCGAACCGAAACGCTTTGTGAAGCCCCCGTCTCTCGGTGCCATGGAACGGGATACGCCGACCAATCGGTCGGATAACGTTCGACTGATCGGGCGTGCCGTCGAAGACGGCGACTGGATCGAAGGGTTCCTGGAGGAGGTGCCGATGGGCGTCGTCGGCCTCGTGGACGGTGGATCACCGTACCTCGTGAATCAGCTGTTCGTCTACGACCCCGACGAACGGGCCGTGTTCCTCCACGGAGCAGCGACGGGTCGGACGCGGAGCATCGTCGAAGGCGACGGACCCGTCGAGGCGTGTCTCACGGCGAGCCGGATGGGTGAACTCATCCCCGCGGAGATGCCGGTCGACTTCGACGTCGAGTACCGAAGCGTCGTCGTCTTCGGTGAGATCTCCCTCGTCGACGGAGCCGCCGACAAGCGCCGGGCACTCGAATCGATCATGACGAAGTTCGCGCCCCAGCTCAGCGCCGGCGACGACTACGAGCCCATCGCCGACGAGTCGATCGAGCGAACGTCGGTGTACCGGATCGACGTCGAAGGCTGGAGCGCGAAGCGAAACGATGCGCCGGACGACGATTCGACGTACGATTACCGGTCGGTCCGGGCCGACAAGGAAGAGTGAGCTGTTTGGTTCGGGCGGGTACGGGCCGGAACAGTATTCGCCTCGACGGCACAGTTTAATACTCCCAGCGGCCGTCCGGCCGGTAGATGAGCGACGACGCCGGGACGTGTGAGACGTGTGGTGACTCCCTGGAGGGCGTCGACGGTCGGCTGGTCGTCCCGTCGATCGAGGACGGTACGGCGGTCCTCCGGGAGTTCTGTGGGGAGGGGTGTCTCCCGGAAGCTCGCCGGTAGGCCGTCGGTGGGGTGTCGACCGCGTAGGTCGTCCCCGATCGGCGGAAGACGAACGACTAGGGATCGACCTCGACGACGAGGCCGTCCTCGCGGATGCGAACGATCACCAGTCGCGTGTCACCGTCGACGTCGACTTCGACCTCGTCGATCGCTCCCTCGTCGCCGTCCGCGTCCTCGACGTCGGCGCCGGCTTCCCCCCGGAACAGCGTCACCCGCAGCCGCTGGTCGCGTGGGTCCATACTCGGCGCCGTGATGCTCTCCTCCGGGACGACCGCGTACGCCTGGTCGTAGCTCTCCCGGCCGGTCTCGGGCTCGTGGGCCTCGAGCAGGAGGTTGTAGTGGCGGTCGACCTCGCTGTGGATCTCGATGGGGATCGGGCTCTCGAAGCCGACCCCGAACGGGAACCCACCCTCGTCGTCGAGACAGCCGGCGAGCCC
>LKNG01000030.1 GCA_001564115.1 Natrialbaceae archaeon Tc-Br11_E2g8
CGTCGGCGGGCGGCGTCGGGTGCCGCGAGGTCGTACCGATCGACGACCGCCAGCGCGTCGTCGTAGGTCGACGGATCGGGGACGAACGGGCCGCTCGCGATCACGTCGAGGTCGTCGCCGACGACGTCCGAGAGGACGAGGACGGCGACGGTCGCCGGCGCGGCGAGTGCGGCCAGCCGGCCGCCTTTCACGGCCGAGAGGTGCTTGCGGACGGCGTTTATCTCGTGGATCGTCGCCCCGCTGGCGAGCAGGGCGTCCGTCGTCTCCCGGAGCGCGTCGATCCCGATCCCCGCCGCGGGCGCGGGGAGTAAGGCGCTGCCGCCGCCGGTGATCACGCCCAACACGAGCGTCCCCTCGCCGGCCGTCTCGGCCCGCGCTACGAGCTCGCGGGTGCTCTCGACGCCCGTCGTGCTCGGCACGGGGTGATCGCCCGGTCTGACCGTCACCCGATCGGTCGGCTCCGGTGCGTCCGTGACGACGACGCCGCCGTCGAGACGGTCCCCGAGGGCACGCTCGAGCTCGACGGCCACCTGGGCCGCCGCCTTCCCGCCGCCGAGGACGATCAGCTCCTCGAACGCCCCGAGGTCGTAGCTCGTCCCGTCGATCCGGAGCACGTCGCCGTCGACCGCGACGGCGTCACGGACCACCCGACGTGGGTGTGCCGCCGCGATTCCGGCGGCCAGACAGTCGAGAGCGACGGCCCGTCGGTCGGAGCTCGCCAGCACGCCGTACTCCTCGATGACCGAGCGCGGATCGTCCATGGTGGTGCCATCCGCGGCTCCGGACAAAAAGCTACCTCCAGCCCCTTCGGCTGCCGGAGCCGGTAGAGGGATGTAGCGGCTGGCTCTCCGTCCAGCCGTGCTCCCGTTCGGACGCAGCGAGCTTCGGACCGTCGCCGCCGAGCTCTGGAGCGACGGCCGGGGCTGGATCCTGCTCGGCGTCGCCGGCGGCTGGTTTCTCTCCCTCGGGGTGCGGCTGGTCTTCCCCGCGCTGTTGCCGTACGTCAGGGAGGCGTTCGCGCTCGATCTGACGACCGCGGGGCTGCTCGTCACCGTTCTCTGGCTCGGATACGCCGTGGGTCAGTTTCCCGGTGGGGTCATCGGTGACCGGATCGGGGAGGGAAACGCCCTGGTCCTCAGTACCGTCCTCTCCGGGCTGGCGGTCGCGACCGTCGCCCTCTCCCCGCGGGCGTGGCTCCTGTTCGCCGCCACGGCCGTCTTCGGGCTCTCGACGGCGCTTTTCGGCCCCGCGCGGTTTACCATCCTCACGGCGATCTACGACGACCGCGACGCCACCGCCGTCGGCGTGACCCTCTCGGCGGGCGAGGCCGGCAACGCCGTCCTCCCGGTCGTCGCCGGCGTCCTGGCGGCGGCCGTCTCCTGGCGGCTCGGCTTCGGCGTGACCGTTCCCCTGTTCTTCCTGATGGCGGTCGTACTCGTCCGGGTCGTCCCCGGCCGACTCCACGAGGCGAGTGCCGTCGACGAGCTCTCGTGGTCGACGCTCCGGTACGTCCTCCGGGAGGTGACGGCGCCGACGGTGTTGCTCGTCAGCGGCCTCCACCTGTTGCTCTTTTTCGTCTACCAGGGGTTTACCGGCTTCTACCCGACCTACCTCGTCGACGTCAAGGGACTCTCCCCCAGCACCGCCGCGGGGCTGTTCGGGCTCTTTTTCGTGGTCGGCATCGCCGTCCAGCCGATCGCCGGCGCCGGCGGCGACCGGTTTGGCTACCGGCGAACCCTCGTCGCCGTCTCGGCGGTCGCGACGGTCGGCCTCCTCGCACTGCCGTTCGTCGAGGGGGTCCCGGGACTCGTCGCCGTGACGATCGTCGCGAGCGCGCTGCTCGGCTCGACGCCGATCACCCAGACGTTCCTGGTCAACCAGCTGCCGGCGGACATGCGCGGGAGCGGGCTCGGGCTCCTCCGGACCGGCTACATCGCCCTCGGGGCGACTGGCCCGCTTGTCGTCGGTGCGGTCGCCGACCGTGGCTTCTTCGACGGCGCGTTCCTCGGGCTCGCCGCGATCGCCGCGGCGGCGATCGTCCTCTCGCGGTACATGCCCGAGGGGTGATGCCCCCGACGGTGAACGAACTCACACCAGCCGGTCGGCGAGCTCGTGGAAGTCCTCGACGACGAGATCCGGCTCGGGGCCGAGGCTCTCGCGTGGGGCCCCGACAGACGGCCTGGCGAGCCACGCCGTCCGCATGCCCGCGGCGTTCGCCCCCCAGACGTCCCGCATGCCGCCCCCGGAGGCGTGGAGGATCCGACCGATCGGCGTCCCCGTGCGTGCGGCGGCGTGACGGTACAGCTCCCGGTCGGGTTTGTACGTCCGCACCTCGTCGGCGCTGATCGCGTCCTCGACGACGTCCTCGATGTCGGCGGCCGCGAGCAGGTGTGTGAGCATCTCCGGGGAGCCGTTCGAGAGCACGTAGACGTCGTAGCCGGCGTCGACGAGCCGTCCGATCCCGTCGGCGACGTCGGGGAAGACCGACAGCTCCTCCTCGTAGACCGTCCGCTGGATCGCCGCGCGCTCTTCCCGGGGGAGGTCGTAGCCGTGAGCCTCGAGGGCGTAGGACAGCCCCATCTCGATCAGCTCCTCGAACGGCCGGTAGGCGTCGATCTCCCCGGCGATCGTCGAGTAGAGGATGTACTGTGAGCGCCAGGTGTCGGAGACCGCGTCGGCGTCCTCGACGCCGTGGGCCGCCAGGGCGGGTGCCTGCGAGCCGACGTCGACGAGCGTGGTGTAGGAGTCGACGGTGACCGTCTCGATCGTATCCGGATCCATGCCGGCCGGTACGGTGTGAGTAGCTATAGTCGTACCCCCGGACGTGGGGGCTCACCGCTGGGGAGGGGGCTCACCGCCGGGAGATCACCTCCTCGAGTTTCGGCTTGAGGAACGGACCGAACAGCACGAGGAAGATCGCAACCGACAGGACGAACGACAGTGGCCGGTCGATCGGGTGGACGAAGATCCGGTACTCCCCGCCGGAGATCTGCAGCGACCGGAAGAAGTTCTCCTCGGCGATCGGCCCGAGGACGATCCCCAGGACGAACGCGATGACCGAGTAGTTGTACCGGACCATATAGAAGCCGAGAACCCCGAGGGCGATCACCGCGCCCACGTCGAACCAGTTGCGGTTGAGCGTAAAGGCGCCGGCATACGAGAGGACGATCACCATCGGGATGATGACGTTGGTGTCGAGCTCGGTGATCTTGCTGGCGTACGGGATGATCGACAGCCCCACCGCGAGGATGAGGACGTTCCCGAGGAAGACGGAGACGAAAAGCGCGTAGGTGATCTGGAGCTGTTCGTCGAACAACACGGGACCCGGCTGGAGACCGTGCATCAGGATGCCACCGAGCAAGACGGCGGTCGAGCCGCTGCCCGGAATGCCAAACGAGAGCGTCGGCACGAGCGAGCCGCTGACGGTCGGGTTGTTCGCCGCTTCGGGGGCGATCACGCCGCGTGGATCTCCTTCGCCGAACTTGCCGTCTTTCGCCGAGGAACGGGCCTCCTCGGCGTAGGCGACGAACGTCGAGGTGGTCGCGCCGGAGCCGGGAACCATCCCGATTCCCATCCCGATGATGCCGGATTTGATCGTCGTCACCGGATACCTGAACACCGTCCTGACCCCCTCGCGGATGCTGCCGGCGATCTCTAAGTCCTCGCCGGCGATCTGTTTCTGGGCCGCCAGTTTCATCATCTCGGCGAACGCGAACATCCCGATCAGCGCCGCGACGAAGTCGATGCCGTCGTAGAGGCCGAACTGGCCGAAGGTGTACCGCGGTCGTGCGGTCAGGATCGCGGTGCCGATCGTCGAGATCATGAAGCCGAGCGCGCCGGCGACCAGCCCCTTGACGATCGATCCCTGCGTGACGATCGTGATAAGCGAGATGCCCAGCACCGCAAGCAGGAAGTACTCCGGCGAGCCGAACGCGAGGACGACCTCGATCAGAAGCGGCGAGAGCAAGATCAGCGCTATCGCCGCCAGGAAGCCGTTGAGCGCCGACGCGGTCGAGGCGATCGCTAAGGCGTTTTTCGCCAGCCCGTTTTTCGACATCGGGTAGCCGTCGAGCGTCGTCGCCGCCGCCGACTCCGTCCCCGGCGCGTTGATGAGGATCGCGGCTATCGAACCGCCGTACATCGCGCCGGCGTAGATCGCCGTAAGCAGGATGATCGCCGGCGTCGCGTCCATCGGCAGCGTCAGCGGCAGCACGATCGCCATCCCGACGGGGGAGCCGATCCCCGGCAACGCTCCGAGGACGATTCCGAGCAGGAGGCCGATCGCCATGTAGCCGATCACGGGCCAGCTGACGGCGATGACGACGCCCTCGAAAAACGCCTCGAGTGCCGACATCTACCGACCACCCCACTCGAGGAAGAACGGCAGGAACTGCCGGAAGTCGGGCAAGAACGGGCTGAAATCGAAGACGTGTCCCTGGTCGAAGGGCATCCCCAGAAACTCCATGAACACCCAGAGGATCGCCATCGCCAACACTGCCAGGAAGACGCTCTTGGTGACGCGAACCTTGTACCACAGCGTGTAGAAGACGACGTAAAACGGCGTCACCCAGAAGAAGCCCGCTGCCCAGCCGGCGAAAAAGTAGACGATGGCCGTCACGACCACGAACGCCGTATCGTTGACCTCGTAGCCGTACTCCGAGCCGATCGTCTCCTTCTCGACCACCCGCTCTTCGTCGGATTCCGGAGGCTCTGCTGTCTCGAGGTCGTCGTCGAGCTCCGTGGTGTCGGAGGTGATAGAGACCTCCTCGGCGACGAACGACCTGATCGGACCCGGAAGGTAGTTGCGGACCAGGAGGAGCCCGGAGCCGACGAGCACCGCCGCTGCCGTCAGCTGTGGGAAGACCCTGGCGTCCTCGGGATACTCCTCGATCAACGGTTCGACGAAGAACACGACGCCGAGCACGAACAGAAACACCAACATCACGTGCTCCGCCGTAACCCTCGCTTTGAGCCGCCCTAGTTGCCCATCAGACATGAATGATCGGTAGAGAAGTGAGCGTCAGTCCTCGATCATCGAGACGACGTCGATCTCTTGCATCTGCTCGAACGCGTCGTCGATGGCGGCGTTGGCCGCCTCGGGACCCTCGAAGAAGATCGGGTTGCCGGTGTCCTCGTTCCACTCGGCGTAGCGTTCGTCCTCGGTCGCCTCCTCGAAGCGGGCGGCCAGCCCCTCGATGATGTTGTCCGGCGTCTCCGGCGGCGCGTAGATGCCCCGGGAGACGCCCGCGATGAAGTCCATCTCGGGGTAGCCCTCGTCGGTGACCGACGGGATGTCGGGGTAGACCTCCGTCCCCTCGCTGAAGAACGTACAGACCGGGTAGACCCCGCCGGCCGCCACGTCGGGTTCTGTTCCGGCGTCGGTGCCGATCCCCGCGGGCACCTCACCCGAGGTCACCGCCTCGGCGATCGGACCCGTGCCGGTGTACTGGACCTGTTCGGTCCACTCCCACTGGTACTCCTCGGCCCAGGGATCGATATCCCTCGCGAGCCGGGTCATGATGTCCTGTGGGCTGCCGGGCTCCTGGACGCCGATGTTCTCCCACTCGCCGGTGTTGTACATCTCTAAGACGTCGTCGAACGTCTCTACTTCCCCCTCGTACTCCTCGTTGACGATGAGACACCAGGTCGACCGGCCGATGATGCCGACACCCTCGAGTTCGCGCTGGTCGAAGCCGGGGTCGTCGAGCAGCTGTGGGGTGACCTCCAGTGGGACGGCGCTGCCGGTGATCGTGTGGCCGTCCGGCTCCGATCGGTGGGCGTCGCCGAACCCGTTCAGCCCGCCGCCGCCGGGCACGTTGTCGATCTGGATATCGACGCCCATCGCGTCGGTCAGCGGTTCGACGATACCGCGGGCGTAGACGTCGGTTCCGCCGCCCTCGTCGTACGGCACGATGTACCGGAGCGAGTCCTCCGGCCCCCACACCTCGTCGTCGTCGGCGTCGTCGGCATCGTCGGTGTCGTCGGTGTCGTCGTCTCCGGGGTCGTCGTCCGCGAGACAGCCTGCGAAGCCGGCCGCGGAGGCGACGCCGGCTGCGGCCAGAAACCTACGGCGGCTCGCGGCGATCGAACGGTTCTTCCCTCTCGTCTCGGCGTGCTTTCCAGGCATGGTCGATGAGCCCTACCATCATGGTTATAATCTATCTATATGAATCTTTTCCCAGGGAACGGAGGTGTATCCGTCTCGAAAAGTCCCGTCTGCCGCACGGATACCGTCGCCAGCCCATCCCGCCCCGGCGAAACGTCACGGGCCGGTTGTCGTCGGTGAGCGACGGTCACCACGCGTCGTGGGCGACGCTACGGCCGGGAACCGACACGACGGCGCCACGGTCAAACATCGACACCGACGGTAACTGTTATGTACGTGCGGTGTGCTACCGGGAACATGGTAGTAGTTGCCGCAGTCGACCGAACGGCGCGGGGCCCGCCGACCGTCGAGGCGGCCGGCCGGATCGCCGCGGCGTTCGGTGAGCCCGTCCGGGTCGTCCACGTGCTGACGCGAAAACAGTTCGTCGACCTCGAGCGAACGAGCGTCAGCGAGACCGGAACGACCGTCCCCAGAGAGCAGGTCGTCGAGATCGCCACGGAGATCGCCACGGAGACGATCGAGGAAACCGACGTCGACGCCGAACCGGTCGGGCTGGTGGGCGATCCCGCGACCGAGATCGTCGCGTACGCCGACCGCGAGGACGCCAGCTACCTCGTCGTCTCCGGGCGGAAACGAAGCCCCGTCGGCAAGGCGCTGTTCGGCAGCGTGACCCAGGAGGTGCTGCTCGAGGCGACGTGTCCGGTCGTCACGATCCGGACCGAGGACTAGAGCCGGGCCTCGAGGGCGGCGACGACGTCGCCGGTCGACGCCGAGCCGCCGAGATCCGGCGTCCGTGGGGCCTCGGGGTCGGCGAGCAGCCCCTCGACCGCCTCCTGGAGCGCCGCCGCGAGCCCCGCCTCGCCGACGTCCTCGAACAGCATGGCCCCGGAGAGGACCGTCGCGATCGGGTTCGCGATCCCCTGGCCGGCGATGTCCGGCGCGGAGCCGTGGACGGGTTCGTACATCGAGGGATACTCCCCCTCCACGTTGACGTTGCCGGACGGCGCGAGCCCCATGCTGCCGGTGACGATCGCACCGATGTCGGTCAGGATGTCCCCGAACAGGTTCGAGGCGACGACGACGTCGAACTCCTCGGGCCGGCGGATGAAGTCCATGCTCGCGGCGTCGACCAGCAGCCGTTCGACGGTCACGTCGGGGTACTCCGCGCCGACCTCCTCGACCAGGTCGTCCCAGAACACCATGCTGTGGCCCTGGGCGTTCGACTTCGTGATGCTCGTGAGTTTCCCCTCCCGCTCGGTCGCGGCCGCAAACGCCGCCCGGAGGATCGCCTCGGTGCCCCGCCGGGTGAACACCGACGTCTGGATGGCGACCTCGTGGGGGAAGCCGACGTGTTCGCGGCCCCCGACGTCGGCGTACTCGCCTTCCGTGTTCTCCCGGAAGACGACGAAGTCGACGTCACCGCCGGTGTACCCCGCCAGCGGGCTCTCGACGCCCTCGAAGAGGGTCGACGGCCGCTTGCAGACCTGCTGGTCGAACCGTTTGCGGATCGGCAAGAGCAGCCCGTGGAGGGTGACGTGATCCGGAACGTCCGGGTGGCCGACGGCCCCGAGCAGGATCGCGTCGGCGCCCTCCAGTCGGTCGAGGCCGTCCTCGGGCATCATCCGTCCTTCCGCGAGGTAGCGATCGCTCCCCCACCCGTACTCGACGAACTCGACGTCGACGCCACGGTCGGCTGCCAGCCTCTCGAACAGCGGAAGCGTCGCCGACACGACCTCGGGTCCGATACCGTCGCCCGGAATCGTCGCTATCTGGTAGGACATACGTACCAGTCCGCACACGGCGAGTAAACCTTTGCGGTGACGGGGTGGTGGGCCCGCCACAGCGAGGCGAGGACCTCCCCGTGACGGCGGCGTGACGGGCTCCACCGCGACGCTGCGGTGAGATTCACAACCTTTTTCGTTCGATTCGCGGTGTGTGGGGTATGGTCAGCCACACGGCGTTCGAGAGCATCGGACTCGACGTCGACGACGGGGTCGCGACGATCGAGTTCCGCCGGCCAGAGGTGTACAACGCGATGAACGACGCGGTCATGCTCGACCTGCGGCGGGCGTTCGATGCGATCCAGCTCGACAGAGGGATCGACGTCGTCGTCGTCACCGGCGAGGGCGAGGACGCCTTCTCCGCGGGTGCGGACATCGGCCAGTACGCGGGAACCGCCGCGGAACACGGCCACCAGCGCGACCGACAGGAGCTGTTCTACGGGATGTACCGCAAGCCCTTCGACTGTCACGCCCCGGTGATCGCGAAAATAAACGGCTACTGCGTCGGCGGCGGACTCATCTTCGCGACCTACTGTGATCTCCGGATCGCCGTCGACGATGCGAAGTTCGGCGTCCCGGTCACCGACATCGGCCAGATTCCGACTGGCAACTCGACCTGGCGGGCCGTCGAACTCGTCGGCGAGGCGAAAGCCAAAGAGCTCGTCTACACCGCTGGAATGATCGACGCCCCCGAAGCCGAACGCATCGGCCTCGTGAACCACGCCGTCCCCCGCGAGGAGCTCGAGGAAACCGTCGACGACATCGTCGCGGCGATCCAGGACACCGGCCGTGGCGCCGTCAAGAACTCCAAACGGGCGATCAACAACGCCGTCGAGGCCACCGATCCGGAGGCCGCCCGTGCGGTCGAGGCCGAGATCTGGTGGGAGCAGTTCGCCACCGACGAGCGCAGAGAGCGCGTCGACGAGTTCAACGACGGATGACCGGGGGACCGCTCGCCGGCCTGACCGTCGTGGAGATGACCGGCCACCGCGCGGGCCCGTTCTGTGGCGCCCTGCTCGCCGACCTCGGCGCGGAGGTCGTAAAGATCGAGCGGCCGGGGGTCGGCGATCCGGCCCGCTCCCAGGGGATCGGCCCCGAGGGCAAGTCGGGCTACTTCATGGCGAACAACCGGAACAAGCGGTCCGTGACCCTCGATCTCAAGACCGAGGCCGGCGTCGAGGCCGCCCGCGACCTGCTCGGGACCGCCGACGTCTTCGTCGAGAACTTCGGTTACGGCGTGACCGAGAAGCTGGGCATCGGCTACGAGGCCGTCCGGCAGGACAACCCAGACATCGTCTACGCGAGCATCAAAGGCTACGGCGAGACCGGGCCGCTGCGGGAGAAACCCGGCCTCGACCTCATCCTCCAGGCCGAGGGCGGGATCATGTCCGTGACGGGTCCGGAGGGCGGCGAACCCGTGAAGGTCGGCCAGGCGATCGGCGACCTCACGACCGGGATGTTCGCCGCCATCGGGATCCTCGCGCGGCTGGTCGAGCGCGGTCGGCTCGACGGCGATAGTCCCACCCACGACGACGGAGACGAGCGCGCGGAAGGCGACCGTGACGGCGTGGACACCGAAGACGACCGTGACGGCGTGGACGCGTCCGACGCCGGAGGAGCGACCGGATTCACCGGCAAGTTCGACGTCGGCCTCTACGATTCGATCGTCACCCTGCTCAACGAGTATCTCGTCGAGCACTCGATGGACGGCTCCGTTCCGGCTCCCCAGGGGACGTCCCACCAGACGCTGGTGCCCTACGGCCGGTTCGAGACCGCCGACGGCGCGCTCGTCACCGGCGTCCCCAGCGACGACCGCTGGGGAGCGTTCGTCGACCTGCTGGGCCGCGAGGAGCTCCGGGAGTACCCCACCAACCGCGACCGACGGGAGCACGCCGGGACGGTCGACCGGATCGTCGAGGAGGCACTCACGGAGGAGTCGACTGCGTACTGGCTCGAGGCACTCACGGAGGCAGGGTTCCCCTGTGGGCCGATCAACGACGTCGCCGACGTCGTCGACTACGAGCAGACGCGAGCCCGGGAGCTCGTCGTCCCCCACGAGGATCCCGACTGGGGGGAGTGTCTGCTCCCCGGGCACCCGATCAACTTCCCCGACCACGAGTTCGCGATCCACCGGCCGGCTCCCGAGCTGGGCGAGCACACCGAGGCGGTCTTCGCCGAGGTCGCCGACGATCAGACCACCCTCGAGGAGTGGACCGAAGGGGGCGCGTTCGGCGAGTAGCCACCCACGAACGGACTGTGGAGTCGGGGCACCGACGAGGTGACGCGGGCGGAGCCGACGAGGTGACCGGCTCAGGCCAGCGCCTCGGCGAGCTTCTCGATCGGGTGTGGGGGCTTCCCGCCGTACTCGTCGCCGATCTGGGTGCGACAGGAGGCGCCGGGGGCGACGACCGCCTCGCCGTCGCTCTCCTCTATCCGTTCGAACAGCAGCCGGCCGATCGCCTGGCTCATCGAGTAGTGTTCGGCCTCGTAGCCGAAGGAGCCGGCCATCCCACAGCAGGTCGTATCGAGGGGGTCGACGGCGTACCCCGCCCGCCGGAGGACGCCGACGGCGTGGTGGTCTTTCTTCGTCGACTTCTGGTGACAGTGGCCGTGGTAGGTCAGCGACTCTCCCGGAGCGTCGAAGGCGAGGGCCTCGTCCAGGCGGAACCGGTCGAGATACTCACAGACGCCGTAGCTGTTCGCCGCGACGCGTTCGACGGCCGCCCCCTCTAGCAGGTCGAGGTAGTCCGACTGGATCATCACCGCGTCGGAGGGCTCGACGGCGACGACGCTCCACCCCCGGTCGACGTACGGCTCGAGGACCTCGACGTTTCGCTCGGCGGTCTCCCGGGCCCGTCCGAGGACGCCTTTCGAGTGTGCCGGCCGGCCGCTGTCGGTGATCCCGTCGGGGATCGCCACGTGGACGCCGGCGGCTTCGAGGACCTCGACGGCGGCTTTGCCCGCGTCGGGGTTGCTGTAGTTCGTGTACGTGTCGGGAAAGAGCACGACCCCGCGGTCGGCGGCCCCGGCGTCGACGGCCGAGCCACCCCGGGCGTCGTACCAGTCGACGAGCGTCTCCCGGTGGAACGACGGCAGCGACCGCTCGCGGGCGATCCCCACGAGCTTCTCCATGGCGAGCCGGGAGCCCGGCAGCTTCGGCCCGAGGTTCGAGACCGGCGCGAACGCGCTCCCCAGCTTCGAGAGCCGGTCGACGTTCGCGAACAGCCGCGTCCGGAGGTCGACGCCGTGTTCCTCGTGGTGGGCGTGTTCGACCTCGACTTTCAGCTTCGCCATGTCGACCTCGCTCGGACAGTCGATCGAACAGCCCTTACAGCCGACACAGAGGTCGAGCACCTCCCGGAGGAACTCCTCGTCGAGGTGCTCTTCGTCGTCGAGGTCGCCGCTCATCGCCTGTCGGAGCAGGTTCGCCCGGCCGCGGGTGCTCTGGATCTCCTCGCGGCTCGCCCGGTAGGTCGGACACATCACGCCGCCGGCCCCGTCCTGGCTCGTCCGACAGCCCCCACAGCCGTGACAGAGCTCGACCATCCCCTGGAACCCGTTCTCGTTCTCCCAGTGGAGCTCGGGGTCGAAGCCGGCCTCGAAAGCGTACTCGGGGCCAAAGCGGAGATGCTCGCTCATGTCGAACTCCCCACAGACCGAGCCCGGGTTGAGCAGCCAGTCGGGGTCGAAGGCGGTCTTCAGCTCCCGGAACACCTCCCAGAGGTGATCGCCGTACAGTTTGCGGTTCCACTGGGTTCTGGCGCGGCCGTCGCCGTGCTCCCCGGAGACCGAGCCGCCGTATTTCACCGCCAGATCGGTCGCGGCGTCGGAGATCGAGACCATCGTCTCGACGCCCTCGGCGGTCTTCGTGTCGATCAGCGGCCGGACGTGCATACAGCCCGGCCCCGCGTGGGCGTAGAAGCTGCCGAACGTGTCGTGGTCCTCGAACACCTCCGTGAACTCGGCGGTGTACGCCGAGAGGTGTTCGGGCGGGATGGCGATGTCCTCGATGAACGCGATGTGTTTCTGGTCGCCGGTCCGGGAGAGCAGGATCGGCGTCGAGGCCTTGCGCATCTTCCAGAAGTCCTTCTGGGTCGACTCGTCGTAGGCGGCCATCCCGTCGAACGCCCGCTCGCCGACCCGATCCTCCAGCAAGCCGTCGACGCTCCCCCGGGCCGTCTCGTCGTCGTCGGCGTAGAACTCGACGAGCAGGAACGAGTCGGTCTCGTCGGGCAGCAGGCCGATGACGTCCTTGAACTCCTCTAGCTCCCGGGCGAGCTCGACGAGGACCCCGTCGAGCACCTCGACGGCCGCCGGCCCGTGTTCGAGGATCGCGTCCACGTCGTCCATCGCGTCCATCAGGCTGTGGTAGGTCAACAGCCCGACGCCTTTCGTCTCGGGGATCTCTACGAGGCGCAGTTCGGCTTCGGTGACCGTCGCGAGAGTGCCCTCGCTGCCACACATGAGCTTCGCGAGGTTCACGCTGCCGCCGTCGGCGTCGGGTTCGCCGACGCCACGCTGGGCGCCGTAGGCGTCCTCGATCAGCCAGTCTAAGTTGTACCCGGAGACGTTGCGTTTGAGCTCGGGGTACCGTTCCTCGATCGCGTCGGCCTCCTCGTCGACGATGCGGGCGACCTCCGCGTAGATCCGCTCTTCCAGCTCGCCGTCGGGATCGGCCCGTTCTCGCAGCTCCGGAAGCGTCACCTCCCCGAAGGTGGTCACGGTGCCGTCGGCGAGGACGACCTCGACTTCCTCGACGTAGGCGTCGGTCTTCCCGTAGACGAGCGAGTGGGCGCCGGTGGTGTTGTTGCCGATCGCCCCGCCGAGAGCGCTGCGGTCGGCCGTCGAGGGGTCGGGAGCGAACTTCAGCCCGTGGGGTTCGATCGTCCGGTCGAGCTCGCCGAGGGTGATCCCCGTCTGGGCGCGGGCCCGTTTCCCGTCGGGATCGACCGCGAGCACGTCGGTCATGTGCCGGGTGAGATCGAGGACGACCGCCTCGTTGACCGCCTGACCCGCGAGGCTCGTCCCGCCGCCACGGGGGAGCACGGGGATCTCGTGGTCGGCCGCATACCCCATCACCGCGGCGACGTCGTCGGTCGATTTCGGGAAGACGACGCCGATCGGCGTCACCTCGTAGGCGCTGGCGTCGGTCGCGTACAGCTCCCGGGAGTAGGTGTCAAAGCGGACGTCGCCGTCGACGAGTGCCTCCAGGTCCGCGACCAGCCCGGGGTCGTCGGCGTCCCCGCTGGTGTAGTCGTAGACTGCCCGTTCGTCGGTCGCTGGGTCAGGTGGTGTGTTCGTGGCCATGGTTTCGGGCGCCCCGTCACGATCCGTGTGACGGTGTCGCGTCGTTACCTCGGTTTTCGGGCGGGTGAGGAAGAACGTTACGTCTCCGTCGACGGACGACGGCATCGAACGGTGACGGACGATGGCGATCTCCAACGGCGACGGACGACGGGATGTCGCGTCGATAGCGACGGCCGACACCCCGTCAGCGATCGGGAATGGCCCCCGCCTCCCGGAGGGCGTCGATCTCCTCCGGACTCCGGCCGAGCCGTTCGAGGATCCGCTCGGTGTCCTCGCCCAGCAGCGGCGGGGCGGCGTCGAAGCCGCTCTCGGCGCGCTCGAAGTTCAGCGGGTGCTCGAGGGCTGGGATCTCCCCGACCGCCGGGTGTTCGAGGCTGTCGACGACGCCTCTGGCCTCGACCTGCTCGTTTCCGAGTGCCTCCTGGACCCCGTAGACCGGACCGACCGGCAACCCGGCGTCCTCGGCCAGCAGGTCGACCCACTCGTCGGTCGGCCGCTCGGTGAACGTCTCGGCGAGCTCGGCCTCCAGCTCGTCCATGTGCTCGACGCGGTCGGCGTTCGTCTCGAACCGGGAATCCGCCAGGAGGTCCTCGCGACCGATCTCCTCACAGAGGGCCGTCCAGAGCTTCTGGTTCGCACACGCGACGTTGAGGTAGCCGTCGGCGGTCGGATAGCTCTGGTAGGGGGCGAGCACCGGATCTTTCGTCCCCATCCGCGTCGGCTCCTCGCCGAGAAACGCCTTCGCGGCCTGTTTGGTGAGCCACGGCAAGGCGGCGTCGAGCATCCCGAGCTCGACGCGGTCGCCCTCGCCGGTCAGCTCCCGGCGGTAGAGGGCGTTGACGATCCCGAACGCGGCCCACATCGCGGTGATGAGGTCGGTCTGGGGGAGCCCGACCTTCGCCGGGTCGCCGTCTGCCGGACCGGTGACGGACATGATGCCGCTCATCCCCTGGACCAGCAGGTCATAGCCCGGCCGGTCGCTCCAGGGGCCGGTCTCGCCGAACGCCGAGATCGAACAGTAGACGAGCCCGGGGTTGTCCTCGCGAAGCTCCTCGTAGCCCAGCCCGAGACGTTCGGCCGTCCCGGGCCGGAAGTTCTCGACGAAGACGTCCGCCTCGGCGACCAGCTCCCGGCACAGCTCGAGGCCCTCATCGGTCTTCAAGTTCAGCTCGACGCTTTTCTTGCCGTAGTTGACCGTCCAGAAGTACGGCGACTCGCCGTGGGGGGAGGCGGCCGTCCCCGGCCCCTCGTAGTCGTCGACGTCGACGAACGGCGGCCCGGAGTGGCGGCTGTCGTCGCCGGCTCCCGGCCGTTCGACCTTGATGACCTCGGCGCCCTGGTTGGCGAGCATCGTGGTCGCGAAGCCGCCGGTGACGAACGTCGTCAGGTCGACGACGGTGATCCCCTCGAGTACGCTGTCGGCGTTCATGCTCGAGGGGTTCGGAAACGGCGTAATTAAACGTTCCCTTCCGAGGGGGCTCACTCGAGGTCCGGCCGGGAGAGCTCGGTCTCTTTGGCGGTGATGATCTCGAGCAGCGCCGGCGTCCCCTCCTCGGTCTTCTCGATCGCCCGCTCGAGTGCCGGAGCGACCTCCGCGGGCGATTCGATCCGCTCGCCGTAGCCGCCGAGTGCCGTCCCGACGTCGGCGAAGTCCCCCGAGAAGGGCGTGTCGTAGGAGGCCATCTCGTAGTTGTTGAGGTGGATCGTGAGGATCGGCACGTCCTCGCGGACGGCGGTCTCGAAGTCGAGGCCGGTCATCCCGATCGCCCCGTCGCCCATGATGTTGATCACGAGCTTCGCCGGGTCGTACAGCTTCGCACCGATCGCGAGCCCGAGGCCGTAGCCGAGCTGGGTGGTCTTCCCCCAGCCGATGTAGGTCATCGGCTCGGTGGTCTCGTAGAACGGCGCGAGGAAGTCCCGCGGGTTGCCGGCGTCGGCGGTGATGATCGTCTCGGCGGGATCGACGACGTTCGTGATCTCGTGGATGACGCGGTAGGGGTTGATCGGCGTCTCCTCGGAGGTGAGCTTCGGCTCCCACTCGGCCAGCCAGTCGGCTTTCACCTCGGCGATCTCGGCGGTGACGTCGTCGAACCGGTCCCGCGGGCCGTCGAGTCTCCCCTCGAGCTCCCCGACGATCGCCTCGAGGGTCAGCTTGGCGTCGCCGACGAGCGCGTGGTCCGCCTCGACGTCCTTGTCGACGTCCGTCGGGTCGAGCGTCGAGTGAACGATCGTCTTCCCCTCGGGGACGGTGATGCCGTAGGCCGTGTCCGTGAAGCTACAGCCGATCCCGAAGATGACGTCGGCTTCCCGGAGGAAGTGTGCGAGCTGACCCGGCTCGCTTTTCGAGCCCGCGCCGAGCGAGAGCGGGTGGTCCTCGGGGAACGCGCTCTTGCCGTTGAGACTCGTCCCCACGGGCGCCTCGAGGGCCTCCGCCAGCTCCCGGAGGGGCTCCCAGGCTTTCGCGTAGTGGACGCCCTGGCCGGCGAAGATCACGGGCCGGTCGGCCTCGAGCAGGACGTCTACGACCCCCGGAACCGCCTCGGGATCGGGGCCGTGGCGGCTCGTCGTCGACGGCGTGTACTCGAACTCCTCGACGTCCGCCCAGAAGACGTCTTTCGGCACTTCGACGACGGCCGGACGGGGACGGCCGTTCCGGGCCGCGGAGAACGCCCGGCGGATCGTCTCGCCGACCGCGTCGGGGTCGGCCAGCTGCTCACAGGACTTGCTGACGTGCTGGTAGTTGAGAAGGGAGTTGAACTTCGGGTCGACGTCGGTCTTCGCGAGGTCGTAGCCGGCCGGAATCGCCACCAGCGGTGCGGACTCGCCGTATGCCTGGGCGATCGCGCCGATGGAGTTCTCGGTGCCGGGCCCGTGCTGGCAGGCGAACGCCACGACGTCCTCGCCCGAGGAGAGTCGACCGATGGCGTCGGCCATGTGCGCGGCCGTCCGCTCCTGTCTGGTGACGATCGTCCGCAACCCGGCGTCCTCGGCGGCTCCCGTGTCGAAAAGCGGGTTGCTCGGGAACCCGAACAGATACTCGACGCCCTCAGCACGCAACGCTTCCGCGATGGCTTGATTTACGTTCACACTGATCCCTCGGAGTGGATGTCGAAAATCACCTCCGGGAACTATAAATAACTATCGTCACACTCGCCGCGTTCGAAAGGATTCAAGAGGTCCGGGAGCGAGGTTCGACCATGTCAGCGCAGGACCTGAGGCGGCTGTACGTCCACGAATCGGTCGAGAACGTCGTCCCACAGGAGGCGTTCGTCGAGGCGTTCGAGGAGCTCCCGATCCCCGCCGAGCTCGTCGGTGACGGCGGGAGCTACGGCCCGACCGACGCCGTCGCCACGTACGTGCCGCGCCCGGAGTTTCTCGACGCCGGCTTCGTCCACTGCATCCGTGCCGGCTACGACGAGTTCGACACCGACGCCTACGCCGAGGCGGGCGTCCCCCTGGCCAACAGCTCGGGCATCCACGGCGCGACCGTGAGCGAGGTCGCGATCGGGTACATGCTCTCTTTGGCCCGGCTGCTTCACGTCTACCGCGACCACCAGAACGAGACGGAGTGGTACACCCCCGACTACGGCCGGCCGTTCACCGTCGAGAACGAACGGCTCTGTGTCGTCGGGCTCGGCACCATCGGTCGGGCCATCGCGAGCCGCGGGGAGGGGCTCGGAATGGAGGTCGTCGGCGTCCGCCGCTCTACGGAGCCCGTCCCCGGCGTCGCCGAGCTCTACCACCCCGAGGAGCTCCACGAGGCGATCGGCGACGCCCGGTTCGTGGCCATCGCGACCCCACACACGCCCGAGACCGACGGCCTGTTCGGTCCGGCGGAGTTCGCGGCGATGCGCGAGGACGCCTACCTCGTGAACGTCGCCCGCGGCCCCATCGTCGACGAATCGGCGCTCGTCGACGCCCTCGAGGACGGGGAGATCGCCGGCGCGGGGCTCGACGTCTTCGAGATCGAACCCCTACCCGCCGACTCCCCGCTCTGGGAGTTCGAGGAAGTAATCGTCTCCCCACACAAGGGGTCGGCGACGAACCGGTATCACCTCGATCTCGCCGATCTGGTAAAAGAGAACGTCCGACGCTACGACGCCGGCGAGGAGCTGGTAAACCGGGTCGCCTGAGCCCGGGTCAGGTGACCCGAGCTCGGAAACCCGACCGGGTCACACCGGGTGACCACCCGAGAGGTCCCGTTCCGGGAGTACGTCCGGTGGGATTGCAGGGAGTAATTCGTTCGGGTTACGTGAATCCGTCGAACTCGGACCCGGTAACTGTCGATTCGATTCTGGGAAACCGTCTCCGGAACCGATGACTCTGCGGAGTGACGTTCTTCGATCAAATACGGGAAGACGCGGACGGACCGTTGGCTTTTCGACGAGTGAGCACCGGTATCACAACCGGCCACGCGTCGGCGGTCGAAACGGACCGAACGGCCCGCTCCGGCGGTTTCCTACATTCGAACAGTTTCCTGGGCGGGTCGAACCGCCCCGACGTGGTGATAGCGGACGGCCGAATTGTTACAGACATATGCGTGTAATCTGAACCGGGACAGAGTGTCAGATCTCATACATCTCGAATCCACAGCGCTCCGGTCCCCACTGCACAGTCTGGATCACACTGCGTTCGGGCGATCACTGCGCGGTCCGGATCACGCTTCGTTCACTGCGCGGTCCGGATCACGCCTGCCACTCCCCCGCGTGTGCGAGGTTGAGCTCGATGACGTTCGCCGTCTGTCCGAGCACGTCGGTGTACAGGCTCTCCGACCGGTCGGCGGTCAGCCGGCTGATCGGGGTCATGATGCTGATCGCGGCGTTGCGCCTGTCGCCGGTGTCGATCGGCGCCGCGACACAGCCGAGGCCGCCGACCCGTTCTTCCCTGTTGAACGCGAACCCCTCCTCGCGTATCTCCTCGAGCTCCGCGAACAGCTCCTCGCGGTCGGTGATCGTCGCCTCCGTCTCCGCGGGGAGGCCGTGTTCGTCGACGATCTCCGTCACCCGGTCGTCGGGGAGACTCGAGAGCAACGCCTTCCCGAGGGCCGTCGTGTGGAGGTAGACGCGTTGGCCGAGTCTCGTGTCGACGTCGATCGCCCGCTCGCCGCGGGCCGTGTACACGTAGGTGCCGAGCCCACCCTCCTCGAACATGAGGTTCGCGAGCTCGCCGGTTTCGTCCGCCATCTTTCGCACCTCCGGACGTGCGATTTCGTAGACGCCGTCGTACCGACGGGCGATCCCCCCGAGGTTCAGACACCGCAGACCGAGCCGGTAGCCGTCGTCGCCGGCGACGACGACCCCGGCCGTCTCGAGCGTGAGGAGGTGTTTGTACACCGTGCTCTTGGCTAACTCCAGCTCGCCGGCGAGCTCGGTGATCGTCGCCGTGCCGCCACGCTCTTCGATGGCCGAGACGATCCGGAGGGAGGTCTTCGTCGCCTGAACCCCGGTCGTTTTCGGCTCGTGCATCGTCGGAAATAGCCCGACGAGAGTGATAAACGTTGTGCTCCACGAAGTCGGCCGAACGGCCAGGTCGACGCCGTCCCCCGATCGTCGATCGACCTGTCGACACACAGGCTGGTTTCGTCTGGGGAAATCCATCAGGAACGATGGTCGGGTTTCCAGAAGAGGTGATCGAAGCGATGACCTGGCGATCGACTGGTGGTGACGAACGGAGTGATCGTCCTGGA
>LKNG01000031.1 GCA_001564115.1 Natrialbaceae archaeon Tc-Br11_E2g8
CCCCGAGCTACAGTTCGTCGTCGACCGATCGACTCCGACGGCCGACGACGTTGTGTGAGACGAACGAGAGCACCGCCGTCCCGTCCTCGGTGAACACCGTCCGTTCGAAGTCGACGTAGCCACGGTCCTCGCGGCTCTCCGAGGGTGTCTTCCCGGCGACCTCGATCCGGAGGCTGAGGGTGTCCCCCGGACGCACCGGCTCGTGCCAGCGGATCTCGTCCATCCCGATCCCGCCCATGTTGTCGACGTCCATCCCGCCGACGAACTCGGTGACGAACAGCCGGACGGACAGACAGAGCGTGTGGAGGCCGCTGGCGACGAGCTCGCCGAACATCGAGTCGGCGGCAGCCCCCTCGTCGAGGTGAAACGGCTGTGGGTCGAACTGTTCGGCGAACGTTACGATCTCCGACCGGCTGATCGTGTGGCTGCCGACCTCGAATCGGTCGCCGACGGAGAGATCCTCGAAGTGACGGGTCATGGGGGTCGATGGGAGGGCCGGATGATAAGTGTTCCACGTCGACGACCGACCGTCGGCGTGGACGGGAGTCGACGCGACGGGTGCCGAAAGCGATAGCAGAACGGATTTACGTCGTGGACCGCTTTCCCCCGATATGGATTACGAAGCGAGTCTCGACCGGGCGATGGAGAACGTCCCCGACATCGGGGGCGACGAGGAGCGGCTGAAGATCCCGGAGGCCGAAGCCCAGAAAGACGGCGCGTTCACGCGGTTTACCAATCTCGGGGAGATCGCGGACGTGCTCTCCCGGGAGGCCGAACACCTCCACCGGTTCGTCCAGCGCGAGCTCGGGACGAGCGGGAAGTTCGAGGACGGCCGCGGACGGTACAACGGCAGCTTCTCGGCGAGTGAGTTCGACGCGACCGTCGACGCCTACGTCGAGGAGTACGTCCGGTGTTCGGAGTGTGGGCTCCCCGACACGCGGCTGGTCAGGGAGGATCGCACGCCGATGTTGCGGTGTGACGCCTGTGGCGCCTTCCGGCCGGTGACCAAACGCTCGACGAGCCCACAGCAACAACAGCAACGCGAGGCCGTAGAGGAGGGCAAAACCTACACCGTCGAGATCACCGGCACGGGACGGAAAGGCGACGGCGTCGCCGAGAAAGGCGAGTACACCATCTTCGTTCCCGGCGCACGGGAGGGCGACGTCGTCGAGATATACATCGAGAACATCTCGGGGAACCTCGCGTTCGCACGGCTGGCATAGAGGAGAGTCTTTTTGCCACCGGCACACCCACGGCCGGGTATGGAGAGAGCCGAGTTCGCCGTCGAGACCGTCCTGGCCCCCGTCGACGGCACGGAGGAGTCGGCGGAAGCCGTCGAGTACGCCGTCGCGATCGCGGACCGGTACGACGCGACGGTCCACGCGCTGTACGTGCTCGGACGCGGCGTGGTCAGGGGACTCGACGCGGGAACGGTCGACGAGGACGAAGTCGCCGAGACCGCACGGGTGTTCCTCCGGGAGATCGAGGAGGTCGGCGCGGAACACGACGTTCCGGTGTCGACGTCGACGACTCAGGGGTTCTCGCCGACGATCAAGACCCGCCACCCCGGCAGCGTCGTTCTCGATTCGGCCGACGCCGTCGACGCCGACTTCATCGTGCTCCCGCGGGAGTCGGCGACCGACGCCCCGGAGGTCCTAGAGCGTGCCGCCGAGTACGTGCTCGCGTACGCCAGCCAGCCGGTCCTCTCGGTCTGAGCACGGTCAGACAGTCACCTCAGTGTAAGCCCGGCCAGCTCTCGGTCCGAGTTCGGATCGCAGGCGACGACGTCGGCGTTCGACGTCCGCGACGACGTCAGCGTTCGACGTCCGCGACGACGTCAGCGTTCGACGTCCGCGACGAGGTCGGTCGCGATCCAGCCGTCGCAGTTGCCGCGTTCGGTGAAGACCACTCGTCCGGGACGGGTCTCGTGGCTCGCCACGGCCGTGGCCGTCGGCCCGTCACCCTCTCGGTCGTCGGTCCGTCCGGCGGAAGCGTCCATCGAGATGGATTAGGCTGCCCTAAAATAAAAAGGGTTCCGGTCGGTTCGACCACGTGGGAACGTCGGCTCCTGGTCTGGAGGGCAGACGGGCGAGCGGATCCGTGAGATCGCCGGGTTTGAGTACGGAGGCGGTCGTACCAGCCCACCATGGAGTTCGACGTCGTCCAGGGCGATATCGCCACACAGTCCGCCGACGCGCTGGTGAACGCCGCCGGAACGAGCCTCCGGATGGGATCGGGCGTCGCCGGCGCGCTCCGTCGCGGGGCCGGCGAAGAAATAACCGAGGCGGCGATCGCGAAGGGGCCGGTCGAACTCGGCGAGGTGGCCGTCACCGACGCCTACGAGCTCGACGCCGAGTACGTGATCCACGCGGCCGCGATGCCCCACTACGGCGACGGGACCGCGACCGCAGAGAGCGTCCGCGAGGCGACCCGTAACGCGCTCGAGGCCGCCGACGAGCTGGGCTGTGGGTCGCTCGTGATCCCCGCGCTCGGCTGTGGCGTCGCGGGATTCGACCTCGAGGACGGAGCCCGGATCATCGCCGAGGAGCTAGACGTCTTCGAGCCCGACTCCCTCGCGGACGTCCGGTTTATCGCCTACAGCGACGGGGAGTACCGGACGATCCTCGAGGCGACGGAGGCCGTCCGCGGGTGAGCCAGACTCCGCGAACGGACCGGACTCCGCGGGTGAGCCACGCGCCGCGAGCGAACCGAACGCCGCGGACAGCGTGGACTCCGCGGGCGAGTCAGGGACGTCTCCCACCGCTCGTGTAGTAGACGGGGATCAAAAGCGCGAGGAAGACGACGCCCATCGCGACGATCGCCAGCCAGATCGCCGCCAGCTGCTCGTCGTCGAGAAGGCCGGCGATCTCGAACAGCCACAGCAGGCTATAGAGGCTGACGACGCCGAGACAGGCGACGTACGTCCGGAACAGCCAGCCGAGCGTCCGGTAGAACCGGCGTTTCCAGACGCTACAGTCGATTTCGGCTCCGAACACGTTCCTGGCTGTCATGGCTGTGCGGACGGTCGGCGTCCGCCGATAGTCAGTACTGGTAGCCTGATAAATATAAAGATACTCGCCCGGCCGATCAGATGAGTTCGTCGAACTCGTTGTGGCCGTGGATGTCGACGCCCTCCTCGGTGATCTCACAGAGGTATACGCCGTTTCCGGAGCCGGTGTCGCGCTCGACGGCGGCTTTGATCCCGCGGGCGGCGATCGTCAACGCCTCCTCGTTCGAGAGCCCCTCCTCGTAGGCGCCCTCGAGGTGACCGTAGGCCAGTTGCATCCCCGAGCCGGTCACGGTGTAGTCGTCTTTCATCACGCCGCCGGCGACGTCGATGCTGTAGACGTGGTTGCCCTCGTCGTCGACCCCGCCGAGGATCGGTGCGATGGCGAAAAACGGTCCACCGCGGGCGAAGTTCCCCGCGAGCGTCGCGAGCGCGCCGATGCTCATGTCCTCGCCGCGGCGGGCCTCATAGAGGTTGACCTCCGCACGCAGCGTCGAGATGAACGACTGGGCGCCGCCGACCGAGCCGACCATCGTCATCGCCCCGGTCGGGTGGATCTGCTCGACTTTCTGGACGTTCTTGTTCGAGACGAATCGACCGCCGAGGCTCGCACGCATGTCGGTCGCGATGACGACGCCCTCGGCGGTCGAGATGCCGATGGTCGTGGTGCCGGTCTTGTTCACTCCCTGGAGGTCGGCCTGCGAGAAGTCGTTTTCCGGGAGCGAGCCGACCTCGGGACCGTACGGGTCCGTGTCGTCGGCGAGTTCGGAGGCCGTACGCGAGAATTCGGGGTCGCGGACAGGTGGTCGCATTGACGGAGATTACGGCTGGAGCGATATAAAAGGGCGGCGTTCGCCGTCGTCGTTTCCGCTACCGGATCGGCTATCGTTCGGCCTCGGCGGCCTCGTAGGCGCCCTCGACGCGGGCGAGCAGCCGGTGGACCGGGAGGGTCACACCCGTCTGGCGGGTGGCGAGTGCGAGCGGCATCGCCAGGATGCCGATCGCGATACAGAGCTGGTACAGCGCGAACAGGGTCGCGTGGTACACGCGGGATGTCATTGGCGTTCTCTCGTCTCCAGTGGGGGGTGGTATATAAACTTTCTTGCCTCGCGGCGTCTGTAACCATCGTTCACCACCGTCTCGGGTCGACGCCGTCGTTCGATTCAACTGTAGTTGGACGGAGCACAACCGAAGGTGCGTTCGGGCCGAAATACCCCGATAATGTGGCGGGTTGAGCCAATTGTTTTCCGTAACTTATGACCATGATCTCTCTACCGTGCGCACCGGACGGCGCCGAGAGGGCGTGTGAGTGTCTTTCAGGGGTATGGTCGCGGCGACGTCCGGAGTCCAGGCGACCGGCGCCCGGGACCGGTCGGCGACGACGAACCGAAACAGGGGAGGCCCCTCGGATACAGGGGCCGGTATGAGCAACTACCTCGTCGGAATGGAGGCCGCCTGGCTGGTCCGGGACGTAGAGGCGATAGACGACGCGATCGGCGTCGCGGTCAGCGAGGCCGGCAGACGGCTCAACGACCGGGACATGGAGTACGTCGAGGTCGAGGTCGGCGCGACCGGCTGTCCGGCCTGTGGGGAGCCGTTCGACTCCGCGTTCATCGCCGCCGACACGGCGCTGGTGGGCCTCGCCCTCGAGATGGAGGTGTTCAACGCCGAGGGCGAGGAACACGCCTCCCGGATCGCAAAGAGCGAAGTCGGCGGCGCGTTGCGCGACGTTCCACTCTCGGTGGTCGACGTCTTCGAACTCGAGGACGACGAGTGACCGGAACGACGGGCGACCGGAGCGGGACGGCGACCCGCGGCCGGAGCGAAACGACGAGTGGCCGGACGGACACCCGAAACGTTTTCTATAACCTGTGGTTATTGTAGCGTATGGAGCTGCCCACGCCCGCGGACCTCAGGCAGCGTCGGACCGAGCTGGGGCTGACCCAGAGCGAGCTGGCCGACCGGGCCGACGTCTCTCAGCCACTTATCGCCCGGATCGAGGGCGGTGACGTCGATCCACGGCTGTCGACGCTCAGACGGATCGTCACCGCCCTCGACGACGCGGAAGGCGACGTCGTCCGTGCCGCGGATCTGATGAACGAGGCGGTCGTCTCGGTCGCCCCCGAGGATCCGGTGAGCGAGGCCGCCCGCCGGATGGAAGAGGAGGCGTACTCCCAGCTGGCGGTGATCCAGGACGGGGTGCCGGTGGGCTCGATCAGCCAGGGGGACCTCGTCGGCCTCGACGAGCAGGATCGGGAGGATCCGGTCGAGACACACATGGCCGAGAGCTTTCCGACGGTCTCGAAGGACGCGACCTTAGACGAGATCAGCAACCTGCTCGAACACTACAAGGCGGTGATGATCACCGAAGCCGGCGAGACCGTCGGCATCCTCACCGAGGCTGATCTCGCCGCCCGCCTCTCCTGATCGGTCGCGTCTCCGACGGTCCCACCCCGGACGGGCGACGGTCGCGTCTCCGACGGGCGACGATCGCGTCTCCGACGGGCGACGATCGCGTTCCGGACGGTCGACGGTCGCGTCTCCGGGAATCAGCTCTCGCGTCTCCGGCGGTCAGCTCTCGGCGTCGCGTTTGGCCTCGAGCAGCTCCTGGTAGCGGTTGCGGATCGTCACCTCGCTTACGTCCGCGACCGCCGACACCTCCGACTGGGGAATTCGCTCGTTGGTCAGCCGTGCGGAGGCGTACAGCGCGCTCGCGGCGAGGCCGACCGGGTGTTTGCCGCTGTGGACGCCCGTCCGTTTTGCCGTCTCCAGCAGCGACCGGGCCTGGCGTTCGGTCTCGTCGGAGACCCCGAGCTCGGAGGCGTACCGGCCGACGTACTCGACCGGGTCGGGAGGCTCCAGACGCAAGTCGAGCTCGCGGACGAGATACCGGTAGGTCCGTGTCACCTCCAGACGCTCGACGCGGCTGACGTTCGCGACCTCGTCGACCGACCGCGGGACGCCGGTCTGGCGGGTCGCGGCGTACAGCGCGGCGGTCGCCATCCCCTCGATCGACCGGCCGGCGAGCAGATCCTCCTCCAGAGCTCGGCGGTAGATGACGCTCGCGGTCTCCCGGCTCGGCTCGGGGATGCCGAGCGCGCTCGACATCCGGTCGATCTCCCCTAGGGCGTGTTTCAGGTTGCGCTTGCTGGCGTCACGGGTCCGGAACCGCTCGTCCCAGATGCGAAGGCGGTTCATCTGGCGGCGTTTGCGCGCCGAGAGCTGGCTGCCGTAGGCGTCCTGATTGCGCCAGTCGATCCGGGTCGACAGCCCCTGGTCGTGCATCATCTTCGTCGTGGGGGCCCCTACCCGGGTCTTCCGTTCGCGGGCTTCCTGGTCGAACGCCCGCCACTCCGGCCCGTAGTCGATCCGATCGCCGTCGACGACCAGCCCACAGTCCTCACAGACCAGCTCGCCGTCGCCGGTCTCGTCGACGAGCCGACCGTCACACTCCGGACAGCCGTCGCCCTCCTCGCGACGGCGGTCGCCATCCTCGCGACGGCGGTCACCCTCCTCGTGACGGCGGTCGACCTCGCCCTCATCAGTAACGGATTCCGTTTTCGTCGAGTTCATGGTGTGCGTTGGGTCGCCATAGGAGAGCGTGAGGTAATTATTTTACTATGCTACACTCAAGTCGAGTAACCTTATATGGTTACCCGATCCGGCGAGGCCGAACGTTCACCAGGGAGAGACACCCCCTCGTCCGCCGGATGGCGGCCTCGGCGGGAATCCGATAACGGCGGTCGGAAACGGCGGCTGAACGACTCGGAAACGACGAAAAGACGGTCGAGTTCTCCGACGACGGCCTCGGTGCGATTACTCGGCAGCGATGACGTCGTCGATGCGGACGATCATCGTCGCGGCCTCCGTCGCGCTCTCTACGGCCTCGCGTTTGACGTCGGCGGGGTCGACGACGCCGTACTCGACGGGGTCACCGATCGTGACCGCCTCGCCGTCGGTGATGAGCCCGGCGCGGCCGTCGGACTCGTGGGCGGCACGGAGGTCGACGAGCGAGTCGATCGGGTCGCGGCCGGTGTTGGTCGCGAGCGTCCGGGGGATGACGTCGACGGCGTCGGCGAAGGCGCTGACGGCGAGCTGTTTGCGGCCCTCGATGCCGGCGGCGGCCGAGCGGACGGCGTCGGCGATCGCGATCTCGGTCGCGCCCGCACCGGGGACGACCTCGCCGGAGTCGAGCGCCGTGGCGACGACGTCGAGGGCGTCCTCGATCGCCCGCTCGAGCTCGTCGACGACGTGTTCGGTTCCCCCGCGGACGAAGACGGTGACGGACTCCGCGGCGGCGCCGCCCTCGACGAACGCGAGCTCGTCGTCGCCGAAGCGATCGGTGCGCACGCGGTCGACGTGGCCGAAGTCGTCCTCGCTCAGGTCCTCGAGCGCGCCGACGCGTTTGGCACCGGTCGCTTTGGCGACCTCGCGGGCGTCGGAGTTGCCGAGGTCGGCGAAGGTGAGGATGCCCTCGGCGGCCAGGTAGGAGGCGACGCGGTCGTCGACGTCGTCGGTGGTGAAGACCACGTCGACGCCGCTGTCGGCGATCGTCTCGGCGTACCCTCTGAGCTCGCTCTCCTCGGCGTCGAGGGCGGCGTTGAGCTGGTCGATCGAGTCGATCGCGTACTCGGCGTCGATCTCGCCGGTCCGGACCTCGAGTTCGACGTCGAGGATGGCGACGTCGGCGTCCTCGACGAGGGTCGGCATCTCCTCGTGGGCGGGCTCCTCGTCGACGACGATGCCGGGAATGAGCTCGGTGGCGCTCGAGGAGGCACCGACCCGGGTGTGGACGGCGACGTTGTCGCGGGCGACGTCGCCGTCGTCCTCGACGTGACGGATCGCCGCGACGACGGTCTCCGCGAGCGTCTCGGGGGTGAGCCCGCCGGTGCCCTTGCCGGTCATACTCGAGGAGGCCACCTGTGCCAGCAGCTCGTCGTCGACTTCGATCTCGAGGACGCCGTCGTCGATCGCCTCGCCGGCGATCCGGGCGGCCTCGTGGTAGCCTTCGACGATGGTCGTCGCGTGGACGTCCTGCTCGATGAGGTCCTCGGCCTCGGCGAGGAGGTTGCCGGCGATCACCGCCGCGGTCGTCGTCCCGTCGCCGACCTCCTCTTCTTGGGACTCGGCGACCTCGACGATCATCTGGGCGGCGGGATGTTCGATGTCCATCTCCTCGAGGATGGTCGCACCGTCGTTGGTGATGACGACGTCCCCACCGGAGTCGACGAGCATCTTGTCCATCCCGCGGGGACCCAGTGTCGTCCGTACCGACTCGGCGACCGCCTTGCCGGCCATGATGTTCGACGACTGGGCGTCCCGGCCCTGGGTTCGCTGGCTGTCCTCGCTCAGAATGAACATGGGCTGTCCGCCCATGCGTTGCTGTTGTGCCATGTGTAGATCCTCACTACACGTATCGCCAGCACTTCTATATAAAAGTTTCCCTCTATAGTCCGTTCCCTCTGGCGATTTTCCGTGACAGCCGTGGACACACGACGTGGGAAGCAGGTGGGGGATCCGGCCGACGAGGAACGGACAACGTGGGTGAGTGGGCAGGAGGGTCCGAAGGGTGGGGAACGGACGGCGTGGGTGAGTGGGCAGGAGGGTCCGAAGGGTGGGGAACGGACGACGTGGGTGAGTGGGCAGGAGGGTCCGAAGGGTGGGGAACGGACGACGTGGGTGAGTGGGCAGGAGGGTCCGAAGGGTGGGGAACGGACGGCGTGATGGGGTGGACGGGGGAGTGGGGACGTGCCGGCGACCCGCGGGGAGCCGGTAGCACGATATGGTTCGAACCAGTAGTCACCGGTAGATGCTCGAGCTGGAACACGGCTACCGGGTCGTCGACGTGCACACGCGTCTGGTGCCCGAGGAGGCAACGGGGGTGGGGGGATGGGCGGTCTCGCCCGACCGTCTCGAGCGGGAGATGCACCAGGCGGGGATCGTCCGGGCCGTCGTCTCGCCCGAGCCGGCTCCACGGCGGGGGTACGTCGCCGCGAACAACGGCGTCGCCCGACTGAGCGTCGACCGTCCGCTCGTCGCTTTCGCCCGCATCGACGGACCACGCTCCCCCGGGAGCGTCCGGACGGGCCGTCTCGGCGACGTCCTCTCCGGTGGGCGCGAGGACCACCACACCTCCCCGGCGGACGTCGAGCAGTACGCCTACGACGACCGGTTCCACGGCTTCGTCCTCGATCCGGCCGCGGACGGCATTCCGGACGAGGAGAC
Source organism: Natrialbaceae archaeon Tc-Br11_E2g8 (assembly GCA_001564115.1). GTDB lineage: Archaea > Halobacteriota > Halobacteria > Halobacteriales > Natrialbaceae > Tc-Br11-E2g8. The sequence goes on from LKNG01000031.1 coordinate 9,233, forward strand.
CATAGCGCGCCTGGAGGCGGTCGACCTCCCGGTGCTCGTCGGCGGCGGGGTTGATGCCCCGCCGTCGCTGCTCGCGGAGACCCTCCTCGGCCGGTCGTTTCCCGTCGTCGTCGCGGGCTTCGGTGGCTTTCCGCTCGACCGGGAGCTGATGGACGAGATGATCGACCTGCTCGAGGAGTACGACGGCTGTTATCTGGACACGAGCTTCGTCCGCTACCGCCGCCAGCTCGAACGGGCGCTGCTCGAACACCCCGATCGGGTGCTGTTCGGCTCGGGGGCACCCGCCGCCCACCCGAACGTGGCCGTGATGGAGATCCTCACGCTCGACGTCTCGGAGGACAAACTCGTCAGGACGTTCTGGAAGAACGCCGCACGCGTCATCGACGCCCTGGATCCGAAAGTGCGTCCGTAGCTACACGACTCCTGACGAACCGAAAACACGCTCCAGCGAGGTCACTCGAGGGGGTTCTCGACGACGACCGTCTCATCGCGGCCGGGGCCGACGCCGACGGCGTAGACGGGGGCGCCGAGCTCCTCCTCGAGGTACTCGAGGTACGCCCGGGCGTTTTCGGGGATCGCCCCGTACCCCTCGGCGGCGACCTCGGCCCAGTCGACGTCGGGCCAGCCCTCGAAGGTCCGGAGGACGGCCTCACACTCCCCCCACCGCTCGGTGGTCGGAGGCATCGTCAGCCGCCGCTCGCCGTCGAGTTCGTAGGCGTGGCCGACCCGCACCTCGGGGAGACCCGCCAGCACGTCGAGGTGGTTGACCGCGAGCCCGGTGAAGCCACTCGTGCGGGCGGCGTGGCGGAGCATCGGCACGTCGAGCCAGCCGACCCGACGGGGACGGCCGGTGACGGTGCCGTACTCCCCGCCCTCGTCGCGGATGTACGTCGCGAGCTCCTCTTGCTCGGCCGGCGTCCCCGCCGGATCGTAGCCGGGCGTCTGGCCCTTGACGCCGCCGAGTTCGGTCGGGAGCGGGCCGGTGCCGACCCGCGAGAGGTACGCCTTCACGACGCCGATCACCTCGCCGTCGCCGACGACCGTAGGGCCGAGCCCGGAGCCGACGCAGGCGCCCCCGGCCGTCGGGTTCGAGGAGGTGACGTAGGGGTAGATGCCGTGATCGATGTCGATCGAGGTGCCCTGTGCGCCCTCGAGCATCACCTCGTCGCCGTCGTCGATCCGGTCGGCGAGGTACGTCCCACAGTCGACGGTCATCCCCTCGAGGCGCTCGCCGTACTCGCGGTACGTCTCGTAGAGGCTCCCGACGTCGAAACGCTCGTCGGTCTCGACGCCGAAGACCTCCTCGGCGAGGGCACGCTTCTGGGGGACGACGTACTCGAGACGCTCCCGAAGGGTGTCCGGATCCAGGAGGTCGCCGATTCGGATCCCGCGGCGGCCGGCCTTGTCCTCGTAGGTCGGTCCGATGCCGCGTTTGGTCGTGCCGGCGGCGAGACCCTCCTTCGCGTCCTCCTCGATGCCGTCGAGGACGCGGTGGTACGGCATGATGACGTGGGCGCGTTCGGCCACCCGGACGTCCGGATCGAGCCCGCGCTCGGCGAGCGCGTCGAGCTCCTCGAAGAGCGTCTCGGGGTTGACGACACAGCCGTTGCCGAGCACGCCGACTTTCCCCCTGACGGCGCCGGAGGGAATAAGCGAGAGCTTGTAGGTCTCCTCGCCGTGAACGACGGTGTGACCAGCGTTGTCGCCGCCCTGGTAGCGGACGACGACGTCGACGGCGTCGCCGTAGAGGTCGACGACGCCGCCTTTGCCTTCGTCGCCGAGCTGTGACCCGACGATGGTGACGGTCATGACAGCGTCCGGTTCTCCGTCGGCCGGTAAACACATTACGATCCGTCCACCGGCCTGCGGAGAGTCGGTCCGCCAGCGGAGAGCCGACCGTCCGCCAGCGGAGAGCCGACCGTCCGCCAGCGGAGAGCCGACCGTCCGCCAGCGGAGAGCCGACCGGAGTCGGGCCGACGCCGACGGCGTGCCGACGGACGATAGCCGATCGAACCACAAACGTTATGTGGTAGCACGCCCGATCTGTCAACAGGCGTCGCATTTTCGTCGCGGAGGGGAATCTTTAAACCCTATAAAGACAAGTTAACAAATGCCATGATAGATAGGCTCGAGAAGGAAGTCGACATGCTGGAACGCCACCTCCAGGTCCTCCGGATGGTGATCGAGAACGAACCGATCGGCATCGTGAAGATGTCCAACGAGACGGGTTATCCCCACCACAAGGTCCGCTACTCCCTCCGGGTGCTCGAGGAGGAGAACCTCATCGAGCCTTCCAGCCAGGGGGCGATCAAGACCGAACACACCGCCGACTTCGTCGACGACCTCGACGGCAAGGTCGACGAGATCATCGAGAAACTCGAGGAGATGAAAATCGAGGACGTCGCCGAGATCGAAGGCTAGAGCTCCGGAACGGTCACGTGGAAGCCACCCGAGCGCGACTCGACCAGACAGAGGTGATAGCCCTGCTTTCGCGAGAGGTTGACGTAACTGAGCTTCGAGCCGCGGCTCAGAAAGCCCCCGCTGGTCGCCTGCTCGGCGACCTCGAGGGCCCCCGGCTCGAAGAAACTCGAGGTGACGGCGAACGCGGCCCCGAGCTCGGGATAGTTCGCCTTCACCGCCGAGGCCGCCTCCTCTAGCTCGACGAGTGTCTCCCGTTCGGCCGGATCCCGCGAGTCGTTGAGGGTCGCGACGACGAGTGGCCGACCCATCCGATCGAACGCCACGAGGTCGAAGCCGACGGCGTCGGGGACGTCTTCGGTGTCGTCGTCGGCCAGCGAGATCGTCGCGTCGAACCCCACGCGATCGATCCGCGGGATGGCGTCGTAGAGGTCACCCAGCGCGTCGCCGTTTCCGGTGTCGCGGATCTCGTAGAGCAGCGTTCCCGTCAGCCAGTCGATAAACCGGTACTCCATCGTCGCAGACAGGAACTCCCGATACGGTCGGCCGTCGACGGTCGCCGAGCCGTCGTCGAAGCCGGTGTGGTGTTCGAGCCGCAGGTTCGCAGCCACCTCCTCGGCGCCGGCCTCCCCCGCGTGGGCCCGCTCGAGGGTCGGTTCGCTCTTCGAGACGTACCGCACGAAGAGGTTGGTGTCCGCGAGCGCCGCCGCCGGCGCGAGCTCGTGGCCTCCGCTCGGACCCGTGGCGTCGGCCGACCGCAACCGGTCGAGCTCGTCCTCGAGCTCCGCGATCCGTTCCTGAAGGCGCTCTACGGTCCCCGAGAGCTCCCGGTTTCGCGACCGGAGCGCGTCGCGTTCCTCCGTGAGCTCCTCGCGGGCCGCCGCCAGCCGGTCGCGTTCTTCCGTGAGCTCCTCGATCCGCTCGCGTCGATCCTCGAGACGGCCGCGTTGTTCCTCGATGCGTCCCTCCAGACGCTCGATCCGGTCGGCCGACGGCTCCTCGCGGGCGTCGTCTCCCGTCGACTCCGCCGCCCGGGAGCCGCGGTTCCCCGTCGCCGGGGACCGGTCGTCGGCCCGGGGGTGCCCGTTCGATTTCGCCTCCGCGGCGGTGTTCTCGGGATCGATCGACGGGATCCGTCGGGTCTCCCGCCACCGCTCTTCCTCCTCGAGGCGGCGATCGAGCGCCGATCGGTCGCCTTCGTCCTCGGCGTCGGCCGTCCGATCGGTACGCGTCGCGCCGCCGGCCGCTTCGGCGTCGTCGGGTGGCTCCGGCTCCGTGTCGTCTGGCGATTTCGGTTCGGCGTCCTCGGGCGTCCAGTGTATGTCGCTTTCCTCTAGCCGGTCGGCGGCGGCCTCGACCTCCTCCGGCGTCGGGGACGGACGATCCTCGTCCGTCGTGTCCTCGGTGTCCGTCTCGATCACGTCGTCCGTCACGGCCGGGACGTTCTCGTCGTCGTTCGGGGGGACGTCCTCGCTGCTCTCCCCGGCCGGTGTGGGCTCCTCCGGCGTCGGTGCCGATCCGTCCTCCGCGTCTTCGTCCGTCAGCTCCGCGGGCATCGTCACCTCCTCGCCGCCCCCGACGTTCTCGGTTCCGGGCATGGGCCCGTCGTCGATCCGTCCCGACCGGGCCGACGGCTCCTCGTCGTAGCTGACGGTTTCGACGGTGTCCACGGACGCCTCCTCGTCCTCCGGCATCGGTTCCGCGTCCTCCACGCCAGGCATCGGTTCCGCGTCCTCCGCTTCCGGCGTCGACTCCGCCTCTTCGACGCTCGGCATCGGCTCCGCGCCGTCCGTCCCAGGCGTCGACTCCGCGTCGGTGCCGGACGTCGTCCCCTCCGCGCTCCGGTCGTCGGCAGAGGGGGTGGTCCCCTCACCGGCCGCGCCGACGGTCCCGAGATCCGTGACCTCGACGTCGACGTCGACGACCTCGTAGATGCCGACCTCGTCGGCCGCCCGCTCGTAGGCCTCCTCGCCGGTGAGCAGCCGCTCGGCGTTGCCGATGTAGGCCGCGGCCATCCGCCGGCCGCCGTAGTAGACGAGGTAGTAATCGCCGCTGAGCACGCCCTCGCTCAGCTCGACGTAGCCGGTGAACGAGCCCTCCTTGAGGGTCCGATCGACCTCCGAGAGTGGCGTCTCGTTCGTGTAGTACTTGCCCCTGGTCTCGCCGCCGGTCGACCGCATCGCGGCGAGCAAGGGGAGCGCGTCGTCGGGGGCGAGGTGACACCGTCCCCCGGCGTCGAACGCCTCGAGTTCGTCCCCGACGACGCCGACGGCGCGGCCGTTGAGCACGAACAGCCACGCGTCGTCGGCCGAGACGGCACCGGAGAAGTTCCGGTCGGCGAGCGACGCGAGCCCGCCGTCGAACGGTCTCGACTCCCACCGCTCGACGCGCTCTCTCGTCTGGGAGTTCATACGTCACCAAACAGGAACCACTTCAAATACGTTTCGCCTAGATCTTCGACTCGGCGTCGTCGGCGAGCTCTTGCATCCGTTTGCCGATCCGGCCCGCGTTCGAGAACTCGTCCTCGCTCATCGCGCCCGCCAGGGCGTTGCCGAGCACGAAGACGGCGTGTTTGTGCTCGCTTTTGGATTTGTGGACGTGAGAGGGGTCGACGTCGAGTTCGTGGTAGGGATCGAACAGTCCTTCCTCGACCTCCTCGCGGTCCTCGAAGTACTCCATGATCGTCACGAGCTGTTCGTGTAGCTCGAGGAGCTCGTCTTTGTGCATGCCATCGCCTACGGCCGGTCGTGGGTTAAGGTTTGTGTCGTCGGACGGCTGAATTCGGCCCCGGAAAGGCCGTTCACGGCCGATTTCCGCGAAGCCGGCGGCCGTGGGCCATCGTCGGCTCCGACCGTCCCCGGCCACGGATCGACGGCCCTCCCGGCCGAGGTGTCGTGGTGTCCGCGGCCACGATAGCGTCGAGTTCCGGCCACGGCGGCGTCGGATTCGGTCACGCCGGGGTCGAGTTCCGGTCACGGAGTCCCGGCGGAGACGGTCCCGGTGGCCGAGCCGTCCGAGCCTGCACGCGGATCAGCGGAGGGGCCCACGATCGGACCGTCCGGGGTCACAACGAGTGATCCGTCGGAGACCGACACGGCCGGGTCGTCCGCCGGAGTGACCCTGACAGCCGATCCGTCGGTCGCCTCGACCGTCGCCGGGGCGACGACCGACTCGGGGCCGGCCAGGATCGCGACGGTCCGGTCGTCGACGGTTTCGAGGTCGAGCGTCAGGCCGTCGGCGACACGGGGCTCCCCGTCCCCCTCTGCCCGCCGGTCGAGGTACGCCGTCGCGGCCGTCTCGAACGCCGACGCGTTCGCAGCGTCGGCAAAGCGGATCGTCCAGACGTGGGCGTCCCGCTGGGCCCCGGGGTCGGCGACCCGGACGGCGCGGTCGTACTCCCAGCCGTCGGCGGCCGTCCGGCTCCGGTCGGCCGACAGCTCCGTCGCGAGCACCTGTTCTGTGACGTACTGGCCCATCGTGTCGGTCTCGACGAGCGACCAGTCGCGGTCGTCGGCGGCGAGGCGGGCCTCGAACGGCTCAAGCTCGCGCTCGGAGCCCCGTTCGGCGGCGAGGACCGTGGCCATCGTAGTCGGCGGATCCTCGTAGATCGACCAGTGGTCCGCGGGGGAGTCAGCGAGGGCGTCGGCGTACCGGTAGCCGTAGTAGTAGGGGCCGGCAGTCAGCCGCGTCCAGGGGGTGGCCTCCTCGTAGAGGGCGTCGATCGACTCGTTTTCGGGCACGACGTCGGCGTCGTACCGGTGGGTGTACGCCGTCGAACCGTACACCGCGCCGGCCTCCATCACGGCCGTCCGGACGAGGTCGGCGTCGGTCGTGTCCCGGTGGTCGGGGGGGATCGCCGCCACGACGTCGCGGTGGACTCCCTGCTGGAACTGGGCGGCGTGGACCAGCTCGTGGACGAACACCCGTTCGATCTCCTCGGGGGTGGCGTTCTCGCCGGGGAGTACGTAGACGGCGTTGGCCGGACTCGCGACGCCGCCGGCGGTGAGTCCGTCGCCGCCCTCCGGCGGCGTGAGGTTCATCGTGGCGTGGAAGCCGTCGGGTTCGGTCCTCGGCGCCGCGGGTGACAGCGGCTCCTCGACGTAGACGGTCGGCGGGCGCATCTCGACGCCGAGCATCGTCTGGACCCGTTCGAACGTTCGCTCCTCGTCGAACGGCAACTCGCCGCCGCGAACCTCGAGCTCCGCGGACCGGTCGTCGGCCCCGTCGCCGTCGTCGGCGTCCCGATCGCCGTCGTTCGGATCGTCGTCGACGCCCTGATCCCCGTTCGGACCGTCGTCGGCGTCCCGATCGCCGTCCGTCGGTCGGTCCTCGCCATCGGTGTCCGGCCCGACGTCGTCGATCTCCGCCGGCCGATCCCCGTCGGCGACCGGGGACTCCTCGACCGACGGCTGGCCGCCGGGATCGTCGACGGCCGGGGCCGCACAGCCCGCCAGAACCACGAGGAGGGCGATCAGGAGGGCACGCATATCAACCGGTCACGACGGCCGATCGATAAATCTGTCGGGGACGACAGTCGGTCGCAGACGAACGACGGCTCCCGATCACGGACGGCGGACGAAACGATCGGGGACGGGGGCGTCCCAGCCCACGACAGCGACGGTCAGGATCCGTTCGAGTCGACCCCGACCGGTTCGTCGTCGAGTGGGGTCTCGGCGTCCAGCGCCTCGGTCAGGTCGAGACGGGCGACGGTCTCCGGCGTCGGGAGGCCGTTTTGCCCCCAGCCACGGGCGGCGTAGTAGGCGTCGAGGATCCGTTCGAACCGTTCGGGATCGATGGCCCCGCCGGGGTCGCCCTCGACGGGCTCGCGGAGGGGGTCGGGGAGCCGGTCGTGGCGCCGGTCGAACCCCTCGCGGGCGTTGAACAGCCGGATCAGCGTCCAGATCCGCTCGCCGAGGCGGGTCAGCTCCGTCGTCGTGTACGGCCGGCCGACGGCCGCGAGCCACTCGCCGCCCAGGTCCTCCCACATCGCCTCGCCGACGAAGTCGTCGATCACGAGGCTCCAGAGGACGGACCGGACGGTCTGGGCACCGACGACGGTCTCGACGCGGTCGGCGACCGTCCACCCCTCGCCGACGAACGCCTCGGTCTCGATCGGCCGGGCCCGGCGGTGGCAGGCCCCCCGATCGCTGGTTGCGTACGCCAGCGCCATCCCGGCGGCACCCCGTGGATCGTAGGAGGGCAACGCCATGGACTTCACCGTCGGGATGAACGCCTCGCCGCCGTAGCGCTCGCCGGCCGCCTCGACGCCACGGGCGAGCGTCGACGGGAGCGAGTCCGGCCAGCGCCCGGCGACCGCGTCGCCGGTTCCGATGGCCTCGATCAGCCGGCCGATCGCGTCGACGTCGCCGAACGCGAGCTCGGAGTCGATGACCCCCGCCTGGGTCGCCCGGATCGCCCAGGCGACGGCGTTTCCGGCGTCGATGACGTCCAGTCCCAGCCGGTCACAGCGCTCCCCGAGGGTGGCGACGTCACTCAGATCGTCGATGCCGAGGCCCGCACCGAGGGTCATCGAGGCCGCACCCCGCAACACGACGGTGCCGTCGTCGGTCTCGACGTAGAAGTCACCGGGAACGTCCTCGTCGGGCTCCTCGCGTCCGGTCGCGGCCTCGCGGACGGCCTCGATGCCGATCCCCTCGATCCCCTCGAACCGGTCGCGTTGCCACCCCTCAGTCGCCAGGTGACCGACCTCGTTGGCGAAGTCGACGCTCTCCATCGTCCCCGCGGCGGCCTGCCACTGGCCGGTTCCGTGGTCGGCGTACCGCGTCTCGAGGCTCGCCCGGAGCCGCTCGACCTCCGGGGGCGTCCCCGGGGGCTCCCCGCGGGCGACGACCGTCTTCAGCCGCTTGCTGCCCATCACGGCGCCGGCGCCGCCACGGCCGGCGTGGTGGTCGCCGCCGTCGGAGGCGACGGTGGCGTAGGCGACCTCCCGCTCGCCGGCGGGGCCGACCGACGCCGTCGCCGCGTCCGGGAAGGCGGCGTCGGTCTCGACGGTGTCGAGCCCCCAACACTCCGCGGGTTCGATCCGGGCGTCGCCGGCTTCGACCTCGATCCGGACCGGCTCGGCGGCCCGGCCGGTCACGAACAGGCCGAGGCAGTCGACCAGCGA
>LKNG01000032.1 GCA_001564115.1 Natrialbaceae archaeon Tc-Br11_E2g8
ACACCTCGTCGCTGTGGTGTTTCGTTACCACCCGGTCGCCGTCTTCGGTCGGCTCACAGACGGTCACGTCCGAGTAACAGACCCCATCGTCGACGCGGACGTCGACGTCGAGGATCTCGCCGTCGACTCCGTCCATGAAACACGGCCCGCCGCGATCGATCTCCAGGACCACCCGCAGGTCCCGGTCCTCTATCGCTCCGGACGCCCCCTCTATCGCTCCAGACGCCCCCTCAGTCGTGGACGGCGAGCGGGCGGATCGGGTCATAGGTGAGCGTAGGCACCCCGGAGTCATATCTACCGGCGTCGTTCCCGACCGGTGGGAATTTCGACACTCCCGACCGGAGACCCCCACGAACCGGCTCAGTCCGCGCCGGTCGCCGCCGGCCCCGTCGCCGCCCGCCGGCTCCGCCAGACTCCCTGGAGGTAGGCGCCGGCGAACATGCCGACGATCGCCCAGAGGATCGGGAGGTTGCCGATGCCGAGGCTGGCGTAGGCCGCGCCGGGACAGATCCCCGACAGTCCCCAGCCGACGCCGAAGATCGTCCCGCCGATCAACACGTTCCGGTCGAAGGACTTCAGCCGCCGTCCGAGGGGATCGCCCGTGAGGACGGCCCCCTCGAGCAGCCGCGGTGCCAGGAAGAACGTCAGCCCGGTGACGGCCGCCGCGCCGAACATCACGAACAGCAAGCCGAGGTCGACGAACTGCAGGAACGCCAGGACGACCTCCGGACGGGCCATGTGGCTGAACGCGAGCCCGAACCCGAAGATCAGCCCCCCGAGGAAGATCAGCGGCATGAACATCGGGTGGGCCTCGTGGTCCGCGCTCAACCCGGGACACCTCCCGGAGCCGCCGTTCGCTTCTGTCGAGACGCTCGCTTCGCTCGCGTCTCGCGGCTCACGGCACCACCCCGACCGCCATCACGAGCTGGGCGGTGCCGATCGCGACGAGCAGGAACGTCGCGACGCCGACGAACGACGTTCGGGAGGCCGAGCCGACGCCACAGACGCCGTGGCCCGAGGTACAGCCCTTCCCGATCCGGGTGCCGACGCCGACCAGCAGTCCGCCGACCAGCAGCCGCCAGGCCTGAACCTCCGTCGTCCAGGTCGCTCCCTGCCAGAGGACGCCGTAGACCGCCGCGCCGAGGACGATGCCGAGGGTGAACACGACCCGCCAGTCCCGCGAGGGCCGGTACCGCTGGAAGCGAGACTGGCCGGAGACGTACGACAGCGTCGACTCGAGGAACGTGCTCGCCCCGGGGGCGATACCCGTCCCGAGGTAGATGACGGCGGCGCCGAGACCGACGAGCAGCCCGCCGACGGCGTACCGGTAGATCCCGTTCGGAAAGAGCGTCTCGACGAGCGACGCCGCGATGAGTTCGGTGAACATTCCCCGGGGGGTTCAGTCACCCGTGAGCGCGTCCTGGCTCGCGGCACAGTTGTTCGGGCCGAGCTCGAGGGTGAACGCCTCCGACTCGTCGTCGATCTCGTTCTGGCCGAGGTTCGTCGCGATGATCGTCTCGTAGTTGGCCGGCCGCGGGGGCATATCCGAGAGGATCAGTTCGACGAACGCCTCCTCGTCCATCGAGAGGGCGTCCATCTCGGCTCTCAGCTCCCCGATCGGGGCGGTGTAGCTGCCGTCGGGGGCGGGCTCGGCGGCGTCGCTGTAGTGAGCCCCGCCGACGAGGGTGTCCTCGGGCAGGGTCAACACGCGTTCGTGGAGCGATTCGTGGAGCTGTCGGGCCGCCTCCGGTGCCCCCTCGTCGCCTTCCTCCAGATCGGGGCGGGCCACGCTCTCGACGAACAGGCCGTCGCCGGTCGCGAGCAGCGAGCCGTCGATCAGGTAGGAGGTCATGTCCGTCGTGTGCCCGGGCGTGGAGACGGCCTCGACCTCGACGTCGCCGACGGCGAAGACGTCGCCGTCCTCCGCGAGAGTCACCTCGTCGGCGTAGGTCGCCCCCCGGTCGGCCGATCCCTTCGGGATGACGCCCTCGACGCCCTCGGCGGCGAGTTCGCGGACACCCGAGAGGTGGTCGGCGTGGACGTGGGTGTCGATGGCGTAGCTCAGCTCGACGCCGAGCTCCGCGGCGTCGGCGAGATAGCGGTCGGTGAACGCCCGCAGGGGGTCGATCACTGCGGCCTCGCCGTCGTCGTAGACGAGATAGCCCAGACAGCCACTGGAGGGTCGCTGGTACTGGAGGACGGTGCCCGCGCCGTCGTACCGGGAGACCTCGACGGCCTCGTAGATCGCCGCCCAGCCGTTCATCCCCTCCTCGAGGTGGTCGACGTCGTAGCCACGGTCGATCAGCGCGCCCGCGACGTACTCGCTCGCGCCACCTTTCGCACAGAGGGCGGTGACGGGCCGATCGTCGGGAACCGCCGCGAGGACCGACTCGTCGATCTCCTCGTCCAGGAACTCGTAGTAGGGGACGTTGATCGACTCGACGGTCTCGCCTCCGATTCGCCACTCCGCGTACTCGTTTGGCATGCGCGTATCGAGTAGCGTCACCGGTTCCCCGGCGTCGATCGCGGCTTTCAGTTCGGTTGGATCGATCGATTCGACCGGCACGTCCGGGGTGGGAAACTCCATCTCGTCCATGTCGTACACCGCCGAATACGGGGTCATCGCACATAAGGCTTTGCTTAGTATTTCCCTAACCACACAATACTACTCGAGCGTTGAGTGCGGGACAGGGGGGCGACCCGGCCGCAGAGGACGAGTTCCGGTGTTTCGAAATCCGTCGGTAGACGGGTTTTGGTATGGGGAAGGGTAACCGACACACTTTTGTGCCCCGCAACTATATTGTGTGATAGCTCCAATACAGAGCACCCACAAACATGAGTTCGAAGTTCGAAGTCACGGAGACACTCGACGTGAAAGGCCAGTCCTGTCCGATGCCGGTCGTCAAGACCAAGGGGGCGATCGACGAGCTCGCCGAGGGCGAGGTCCTCGAGGTGCTCGCCACCGACTCGGGCAGCGTAAGCGACATCGCGGGGTGGGCCGACGGCACCGACGGCGTCGAGTTGCTCGACCAGCGCGAGGAGGCGGACCTGTACAAACACTACGTCCGCAAGACCGCCTGAGATGAGCACCGACACAGCCGGCTCGACCGACACGCCCGACGTCGAGACGCTCCGTACGCGCGTCGCGGAACTCGAGGAAACCGTCGCGGCGCTCGAAACCGATCCCGACGGTCCAAAGCGGATGACGATCGTCGCCACGAAGGGGAGCCTCGACATGGCGTACCCGCCGTTGATCCTCGCGAGCACCGCCGCCGCCTTCGACTGGGACGTCGTCGTCTTCCACACCTTCTGGGGACTGGACATCCTCCACGAGGAGAAATCGAAGGAGCTGAAGCTCAGCGCCGTCGGCAACCCGAGCATGTCGGTGCCCAACGCCGTCGCCGCGCTCCCGGGGATGGACGCGATGGCCACCCGAATGATGCGAAAGAAGATCGACGAGAACGGCACCGCGACCGTCGAGGAGCTGATCGAGCTCTCCCTGGACCAGGGCGTCGAGCTCCAGGCGTGCCAGATGACCATCGAGCTGATGGAGTACGACGAGGAGGACTTCTACGACGGCGTCACCACCGGCGTCGGGGCGGCCACCGCGCTCAACCACATGGCCGACGCCGACGTCCAGCTGCTGGTGTGAGTCGACGCCGAGACGCGTCCGGCAGCGTCAGTCCTCGATGACGGCCTCGATCGCGTCGTAGGGGAGAAACTCCGGCCACTCCCGGCTGACCCAGCTCTCCTCGACGGTCCCGTCGTCGATCAGGAAGGCGGCGAGCCGTGGCTCCGCGATCCCGGCCATGCCGTCGAGGTCGTGGACGACGCCGTAGGCGTCCGCGACCCCGTTTGCGGGGTCGGCGAAGATCCCGAACGGGTGATCGCCGTCCCGGAGGAACGCGGCGAGTTCGTACGGCGTCGAGGCCGAGACGCCGACGACGGTCGTCCCGCAGGCGTCCCACCCCCGGTCGCGGATCTCCGACCAGGTGTACGTCGCCAGGAAGCTCCCGGCCATCGGCGTGAACACGAGCAAGAGGGGGCCGTCGGCGGTGAGTCCGGCGAGCGAACGGTCCGTCCAGCCCTCGTCGGTGACCAGCGGACGGGTGAACGGGGGTGCCGGCTCGCCGGGCGGGACGGCCTCGCTCGGTCCGAGGTCGACGACGTCGAACTCGACCATCAGCCGTACGTCGCCTCGAGGTAGTCGACGATGTTGTCGCTCTCGGCCATCGTGACGCCGGTTCGTTCGTCGACGATGACGGGAACGGTCCGGACGCCGGCGACGCGTTTGACCGCGTTCCGCCGCGAGTGGAGCGGTTCGACGAACTGCGAGCGGTACGGGAGCCCGTACTCCCCGAGTTTCCGGACGACGCGTTCACAGTACGGACAGCCCTGGAGCCGGTAGAGAGTCAGGGACGGATCCGTCGACTCGGTCATATCACGCCTTCGGTCGGCGGCGGCCTAAAGACATCGATCGAGGGAACGAAGACGTCGACCGAGGGAACGAAGACGTCGATCGACGGGGCGATCGAGAGCAGTATCCGGGCGTGTGGGCCCGTCGACGCGCTCGGCGCGGTGTGAAAAGCGGAAAAGGTTAACCGGACCGATGAGTATCCTCCGACACTCAATGTCGCTATCTTCGCTCCTCGAGGTCCTCTTGGTGACCTACGAGATCCCCTGGATCGGGCTCGAATTCGACCGGTCGACGGTGACGACGGTCGGGGTACTGGCCGTCGCCGCCCTCATCGGGCTCTCGGGGTTTTTCTCCTCCTCGGAGATCGCGATGTTCAACCTGCCGAAACACCGCCTCGACGGGATGATCGAGGAGGGCGTCGAGGGCGCGGAGCTCGTGAAGGCGCTCAAGGACGACCCCCACCGGCTGCTCGTGACGATCCTCGTGGGCAACAACATCGTCAACATCGCGATGTCCTCGATCGCGACCGCGTTGCTCGGACTGTACTTCGGCGGGCTGGCCGCCGTGGTGCTCGCGACGTTCGGTATCACCGCCATCGTCCTGCTGTTCGGCGAGAGCGTCCCGAAGTCCTACGCGGTCGAGAACACGGAGTCGTGGGCCGTCAGGATCTCCCGGCCGCTGAAAGCCACCGAGTACCTGCTCTATCCGCTCATCGTCCTCTTCGATTACCTCACCCGGCAGGTCAACCGGCTCACCGGCTCGACCGGCGCGATCGAGTCCCCCTACGTCACCCGCGACGAGATCCAGGAGATGATCGAGTCGGGCGAGCGCGAGGGGGTCTTAGAGGAGGACGAACGCGAGATGCTCCAGCGGATCTTCCGGTTCAACAACACCATCGTCAAGGAAGTGATGACCCCCAGACTCGATATGACGGCGGTCCCGAAGGGGACGTCGATCGACGAGGCGATCGAGACCTGCATCCAGAGCGGCCACGCCCGTATCCCCGTCTACGATGGCAGCCTCGACAACGTCCTCGGGGTCGTCACGATCCGCGAACTCGTCCGCGATCTCAACTACGGCGAGACCGAATCCGGGGAGCTCGAGCTCGCCGACCTCATCCAGCCGACCCTCCACGTGCCGGAGTCGAAGAACGTCGACGAGTTGCTCTCGGAGATGCGGGAGAACCGATTGCACATGGCGATCGTCATCGACGAGTTCGGCACGACCGAGGGGCTCGTCACGATGGAGGACCTCGTCGAGGAGATCGTCGGCGAGATCCTGGAAGGCGGCGAGGAGGTGCCGATCGAGCGTCTCGACGAGGACATCCTGCTCGTCCGCGGGGAGGTAAACATCGAGGACGTAAACGAGGCGCTCGGGATCGAACTCCCCGAGGGCGAGGAGTTCGAGACGATCGCCGGCTTCATCTTCAACCGGGCCGGCCGGCTCGTCGAGGAAGGCGAGATCCTCTCGTACGACGAGGTCGAGATCCGGATCGAGGAAGTCGAGAACACCAGGATCATGAAAGCCAGACTCGAGCGGATCGAGCCCGAGCCGGAGGACGATTCCGAGGACGAGTCAGCGTGAGTCGACGAGCCGTTCGAGCTCCGTCGCGACCTCCGGCGGGACGACGAGCCGGCGTGGCCCCTGGACGTACCGGCCGTCCGGACGGGCGTACCTGAGCCGGAGGATCGCCACGCCGCCGACCTGCCGGACGGAGACGCCACGGAGCAGATCGAGATCGATCGACCCCTCCGGCTCGTGGAGGTAGATGACCCCCTCCTCGGGATCGAGCGTCCCGGTCGACTGGAGAAACGAGGAGCCCACGAGCGCGAGCATCGCGAGCGGGATCGAGAGCGCCGCCAGCAGGTTGCCGACGCCGCCGCCGACCCCGCGAACGAGCCCGAAGATGAGCACGCCGGCGACGATCGCCGCCAGCCCCGCGTCGACGACCGGGCCGGCCACCGTGCCGTCGGGCAGGACGCCGAGCCGGGAGAGCGCGGCGGCGACGAGGAGGGTCCCGGCGGCGACGACCAGTGCGGCGACGACCAGGGACTGACCGCCGACCGCACCGGCAAAGGAGAACAGCCGCGCGAAGACGATGAGGACGATCGCGGCCAGGAAGGTGCCGACGCCGGCGGCTCTGAGCAGCCGGACGCTCCGGCTCGTCGAGACGTCCCGTCGCCACTGGATCGGCCGCTCCATACCCGACCTGACCGTCCGACCGGTAAATGCGGTTCGGTCGGGGCGGAGCGACGCCGGCCGACCCGAAATGCGGTTCGGTCGGGGCGGAGCGACGTCTGCCGACCCGAAGTGCGGTTCGGTGGGGGCGGAGTTGACGATCGAACACGCCCGGCGGGGAGTCCTCGGCAGGGACCACGATCGTCGAGGAAGGTTTATGTGATACCCCAAGTAATTCCGGACGGTAGCCGAAAACATGAATTCGAACGCAAGCGGACACACGCGCCGTCGGTTCCTCAAGGCGACCGGCGGCGCCACGGCGGTCGGCGCGCTCGCTGGCTGTACGGACCTGCTGGGGGAAGAGGGGACGCTCACCGTCGCGGTGTACGGCGGGGTCTTCCAGGAGGTGATGGACGAGTCGCTGTTCGAACCATTCACCGAGGACACCGGCATCGACGCCGAGTCCGAAGAGCAGCCGACGGCCGAGGAGGCACTCGCCCAGTACGGCAGCGCCGTCGACGCGGGTGAGGCGCCGGTCGACGTCGCCATCATGTCGACGGTCGGCGTCCTCCGCGGGCTGAACGACGACCTCTGGCACGTCTGGGACGACGAGGACGCCTTCGAGAACCTCCAGTACATAAGCGACGGGCTGATCGAGGAGCGCGACGGCGGGATCGCCAGCGTCGGCGCGCTCTCGTGGTACATCAACCTCGTCCAGAACACCGACGTCTACGAGGAGCCGATCGACAGCTGGGAGACCCTCTGGGACGAGGAGTACGAGGACTCACTCGGCCTGCTCGGGCTCGCCTCGAACTCCTTCCTGCTCGATATCACCGCCGAGGTGCGCTTTGGCGGCCAGGAGATCCTCGAGGACAGAGACGGCGTCGAGGAGGTCTTCGAGGAGCTCGCAGACGTCACCGACCAGGTGAACTTCTGGTACGAGAACGAAGCCGAGTTCCAACAGCGGCTGCGCGACGCGGAGGTCCCGGCGGGGATGCTCTACAGCGACATCACGAAGGTGATGCAAGAGGACGGCGCGCCCGTGCAATCGAACTTCGTCGAGGAGGGCTCCGTGCTCGACTCGGGCTCGTGGGTCACCCTCACCACGACGGAGATGGAAGAGGAAGCCCGCGAGTTCATCGACTACGCGAGCGCGCCGGACGTCCAGGACACGCTCGCGGAGAACCTCTTTACCGCGCCGACGATCGACCGCGAGCACTCCGAACTCGACGAGGAGACCTACGCGGAGATCGCCGGTCCGGGCCCGGAGGAGGCGATCGTCCCCTACTACGACCTCTACCTCGAGGAAGAGGAGTGGGTAAACCAGCGCTGGGAGGAGTTCATCATCGGCTAGCCGATGAGCGACATCGCGCTGTCTGGCATCACGAAGCGGTATCCGGGGGGCGTACTCGCGGTCGACGACGTCGACCTCGAGATCGACCGCGGGGAGTTCGTCACGCTCGTCGGCCCCTCCGGCTGCGGGAAGACGACGACCCTGCGGACGATCGCCGGCTTCGAGCGGCCCACGGCGGGGACGGTCTCGATCGGCGGCGTGGACGTCACCGACGCGCCGCCGTACGAGCGATCGACGGGGATGGTGTTCCAGGACTTCGCATTGTTCCCACACATGACCGTCTACGAGAACGTCGCCTACGGGATGGAGGTCCGCGGGGACCACACCGACGAGGAGATCGACACACGGGTCGCCGAAACCCTCGAACTCGTCGAGCTGCCGGGGGTCGCGGATCGGACCCCCGACCAGCTCTCGGGCGGTCAACAACAGCGGATCGCGCTGGCCCGTGCGATCGCCCCGCGGCCGGAGGCGCTGTTGCTCGACGAACCGCTGGCGAGTCTCGACAAGAAGCTCCGCGAACAGATGCAACTCGAGCTCCGACGCATCCAGGAGGAAGTCGGAATCACGACCGTCTTCGTCACGCACAACCAGGAGGAGGCGCTGACGCTCTCGGATCGCCTCGCCGTGATGAACGAGGGGCGGATCGAGCAGGTCGGCCCGCCCGAGACGGTGTACGACGAGCCCGACACCCGCTTTGTCGCCGACTTCCTCGGTACGGCGAACCTCTTCGACGGCACGGTCGCGGCGGTCGAGGACGGCTACGCGACCGTCGGCTGTGGGGACCTCGAGATCCGCGCGCGCCACCGCGGGGAGGCCACGGTCGGCGAGTCGGCGTCGGTCGTCGTCCGCCCCGAACGGTTCGCGATCGACGACGGGCGGACCGGCGGGAACGTCTTCGAGGGCACCGTCCGGTTCAAACGCCACCTCGGCAGCAGCGTCGAGTACCGCGTCGAGAGCGGGAACGACCGCGAGCTCGTCGTCGTCAGGCGCAGCGGGACCGACGCCCGGTCGGTCGGCGACCGGCTCTCGCTTTCGGTCGACGCCGAGGACTGTCTGATCGTGGGGGCCTAGATGGCGACGGCCGACGACGGTCGTCCGGGCGAGCGCGCGAACGCGCGGTGGTACGCCCTCGGCTACCCGCTGTTCTGGCTCGTCGCCGTCTTCCTCGCCCCGCTCGCCCTGCTCGTCGTCTCGAGTTTCTACGTGAACGTGCCGGGTGGCTCCTACCGGCCCGGCTTCACCCTCGACAACTACGCCCGGTTTCTCGACGTGAGCCCCGGTTCGGGGTGGCCGCCGATCGAGGCGAACATCTACCTGCGTCAGCTGTGGCTGACGATCGAGATCTCGCTCGTCACCGCGGTCGTCTCCTTGTTACTCGGCTATCCGATCGCCTACTACCTCGCGCGGATGGACCGGCCGTGGCTCCGGAGCGTCCTCCTGGTGACGATCATCTCCTCGCTGTGGGTGACTTACGTGATCCGGGCGTACGCATGGCAGGTCATCCTGGCTTCGGGGGGGATCCTGAGCTCGGTCGGGGTCGCCGTCGGCGTCCTCGCCGAGCCCCGGGCGTTCTACCCGGGCTACTGGGGGCTCGTCGTCGGGATGGTGTACGTCTTCCTGCCGTTTATGATCCTCACGCTGTACACCAGCATCCGGAACATCGACGCGGCGTTGTTCGAGGCCTCGAAGAACCTCGGGGCGGGACCGACGACGACCTTCCGCCGGGTGACCCTGCCGCTGTCGAAAAACGGGATCGCGAGCGGGACGGCGCTCGTGTTCATCCTCGCGCTCGGGGCGTACGTGATGCCCCGGCTGCTGGGGAGTTCGGCCGAGCGGACGCTGCCGGTGTTGATCGAGGCCCAGATCATGGGCGAGAGCAACTACCCGTTCGGGGCCGCGATGAGCATCGGGCTGATCGCCGTCGTACTCGTCTTCCTGTGGCTGATGGTGCGGTTTACCGACGTGACCGCGGCGAGCCTCGGCGGCGAGCAGACCGTCGAGCCCGACGGCGGCCGACCGGTCGGCGGAGGGGCGACCGACGGGGCGTGGGACCGGATCGGCTCGGTCGCCGCCGCCGTCGGGCTCACCCGGCTCGTGGGGCGTCTCGGGGCCGTCGTCGGCCGGATCGACGCCCGTCGACGGGAGCGGCTCCTGTGGACCGCGAGCCGGCTGTACGTCGCGGCGGTGATGACGTTCGTCGCCGCGCCGCTCGCGATCATCGTCGCGGTCTCGGTCACCCCCGAACAGTTTCTCACCTTCCCACCGGGTGGGATCTCCCCCCGGTGGTACGTCGAGTTCTTCACCGACGCCTCGTGGATGCTCGCGTTCGTCAACAGCCTGGGGATCGCCGCCGCCGCCGCCGCGCTGGCGACGACCATCGGCGGCTCGCTCGCGTTCGCCCTCGACCGGTACGGCTACCGGTGGGGGCGGCTGTTCGGCACGTTCGGCGTGCTCCCGATCCTGGTTCCACCGGTGATCGTCGGGGTGGCGTTTCTGATCTTCTTTCTCGAGCTCGGGCTCGCCGGCTCGCGGACGGCCATCGTCGTCGCCCACGGCATCTTCTACGCGCCGTTCCCGTTCATCCTCATCTCCCAGGGGCTGGACGAGCTCGATCGCACCTACGAGGAGGCCGCGATGAACCTCGGCGCCTCCGGGACGCTCACGATCCGGACGATCACGTACCCGCTGTTGCGTGCGAACGTCGTCTCGGGGGCGCTTTTCGCCTTCATCCTCTCGCTGAACGAGTACATCATCGCCTGGCTGCTGTCGCTGTTTCTCGTCGACACCATCCCGATCCAGATCTTCAACTCGCTGCGGTACGGCTACCGCCCCACGATCGCGGCCGCGAGCGTCGTCTTCATCGGCCTCACGGTCGTCGTGATGGTCGCCATCGACCGGCTCTCGGGGGGCATCTGGGAGTGATCGCGCGGGCACCCCGGACGCCCCCTGCTGGAGTCCCGGATCACCCCCCCGGCCGGCATCGCCGGGTAAGGTGCGCTGATCGGCACCGCCGGCAAACACCCTCCGATCTCGCCGAGCCAGGGTCCCTCTCGGAATCGTCGGGACAACGTCTCCGATCGAGTGAGAACGCCTCCATTCGAGAAACTTATGCGCGCGAGGCACCTACGTCGGTCGGGAGAGAGAGCCCGACTGCCGCGGCGGATCTCCGGCGACGGCGGATCCGTTCGGCGCTGGTCGCTCCGGTGGCCGGCGCAGTACGGTCACGCGGCTCCCCGAGTCGCGTGGCGCTCGCGAGGAAAGTCCCCCCACCGCAGGGCTGGTGACCGGAGGCAACTCCGGGGCGGGAGACCGTCGGCTCTGGAACAGAAACGACACGTCTCGGCCCGATCGATGAGGCGCGCGAACCCGACCGCAAGGGAGGGGAGACCCCGCCGAGAGGCGACGGCCGAGGATCGATGGAACGGCGAACCCTCACCGGTGCAAGTCCGTCCCGCTGGTAGCCCGACGGCGGCCGCGAGTACGCGGGAGGGGCGGACGCTCAGCCGAATGTCGGGCCGAACAGAAGGGGGCTTACTCCTCTCACCCGGATCTCAACTCGCGAGCGACGGCTCTCTCCGGCGGCCCCGAGAGCTACTTGAGCCGGGAATCCGTACGGCCGGCCATGACCGTCGAACCGACTGCGGGAGCCGCCGGGGGCCGTTGAGATGTGTGGCCGGTACACCCTCGTCGTCGATCAGGAGGAGCTCGAAGAGCGGTTCGAGGCGACGTTCGCCGAGCCGTTCTCCCCACGGTACAACCTGGCGCCGAGCCAGCGGCTGCCGGTGATCACCGACGAGCGGCCGGGGACGATCCGCCGGATCGAGTGGGGGCTCGACCCCGCCTGGGCCGACGACGCCGACGGGCTGATCAACGCGCGGGCGGAGACGATCGATCGGAAGCCGAGCTTCCGGGACGCATACCGGCGACGGCGGGGTGGTCGCTCACGCGAGGATACAGGCGGCCCGGACGGGGGCCCGTGGGCGGGGCGGTGTCTGGTCCTCGCCGACGGCTTCTACGAGTGGGTCGAGACCGAACACGGGAAACAGCCCTACCGGGTGGCGTTCGCCGACGACCGGCCGTTCGCGATGGCCGGCCTCTGGGAGCGGCGGGTGCCGGAGACGACTCAGACGGGCCTCGACGCCTTCGGCGGTGGCGCGGACGTCGGAGGGCCGGCCGACGTCCGGGAGACGTTCACCGTCGTCACGACCGAGCCGAACGACGCCGTCGCCGACCTCCACCACCGGATGGCCGTCGTCCTCGAGCCCGACGGCGAGCGTCGATGGCTGACCGACGACGACCCCCGGGAGCTGCTCGCGCCGATCGACGGGGCCGAGATGCGGGCGTACCCGGTCTCGACGGCGGTGAACGACCCCGCGGTCGACGAGCCGTCGCTGATCGAACCCGTCGACGGCGGCGTCAGCTGACTTAAAAGTAGGTGCATCGGCGCTCCGGACGTTCCGGGTGGTGGGTGGTATCGTGTCTCAGAATAGCCGACGAGGGCGCTTCCCCTCGTGCGATTAACCGGCGTTTCGGCACGGGCCGACGGCTCGGATCGTGTGCTCGAGAGCGGTAGATTTTTGTAGAAGCACAATCATAGGTGCGGCTGACTATGAGCCAGCGAATGCAGCAGGGCCAGCCGATGATCGTGATGAGCGAGGACTCCCAGCGCGTCAAAGACCGCGACGCCCAGGACTACAACATCCAGGCGGCTCGCGCGGTCGCGGAGGCCGTACGCTCCACGCTCGGCCCGAAGGGGATGGACAAGATGCTCGTCGACTCGATGGGATCGGTCACCATCACCAACGACGGCGTGACCATCCTCAAGGAGATGGACATCGACAACCCGACCGCGGAGATGATCATCGAGGTCGCCGAGACACAGGAAGACGAGGCCGGCGACGGCACCACGACCGCGGTCGCGGTCACGGGCGAACTCCTCAAAAACGCCGAGGAGCTCCTAGAGCAGGACATCCACCCGACGGCGATCATCAAGGGCTTTCACATGGCCGCCGAACAGGCCCGCGCGGAGATCGACGACGTCGCCACGGAGATCGACACCGACGACGAGGAGCTCCTGAAACGGACCGCCGAGACCTCGATGACCGGCAAGGGCGCGGAGGTCAACAAAGAACACCTCGCCCAGCTGATCGTCGACGCCGTCCGGCAGGTCACCGTCGAGAACGACGACGGCGAGAACGTCGTCGACCTCGAGTTCCTCAAGATCGAGACCCAGTCCGGCCGCGCGGTCGGCGAGTCCGACCTGCTCGTCGGGGG
This sequence comes from Natrialbaceae archaeon Tc-Br11_E2g8, assembly GCA_001564115.1. Taxonomy (GTDB): domain Archaea; phylum Halobacteriota; class Halobacteria; order Halobacteriales; family Natrialbaceae; genus Tc-Br11-E2g8. The sequence continues at coordinate 13,224 of LKNG01000032.1, forward strand.
CATCATCGACAAGGATCCCGTCCACGACGACATGCCCACCGAGGCCACGGACGCGAACGTCCTGTTGCTCAACGACCCGATCGAGGTCGAGGAGACCGACGTCGACACCGAGGTGTCGGTCACCGACCCCGACCAGCTCCAGAAGTTCCTCGACCGCGAGGAACAGCAGCTCCGGGAGAAGGTCGACCACATCGTCGACATCGGCGCCGACGTCGTCTTCTGTCAGAAAGGCATCGACGACCTCGCCCAGCACTACCTCGCGAAGGAGGGGATCCTCGCCGTCCGCCGCGCCAAGAAAAGCGACCTCGAGTTCCTCTCGGAGGTCCTCGGCGCCTCCATCGTCTCCGACCTGGAGAGTGCGACCGCAGAGGACCTCGGTTTCGGGTCGGTCACCCGCGACGACGAGGACGAGCTGTTCTACGTGGAGGGCGAGGACGCCCACGGCGTCACCCTCCTGTTGCGCGGCTCGACCGAACACGTCGTCGACGAGCTCGAGCGCGGCGTCAACGACGCGCTGGACGTCGTCGCCCAGACGGTCTCGGACGGCCGCGTGCTGGCCGGCGGCGGTGCGATCGAGGTCGAGCTCGCCGACCGACTGCGTGATTACGCCGACAGCGTCTCCGGACGCGAGCAGCTGGCCGTCGAGGCCTACGCCGACGCCCTCGAGCTCGTCCCGCGCGTGCTCGCGGAGAACGCCGGCCTCGACTCGATCGACACGCTCGTCGATCTGCGTGCGGCCCACGACAAGGGCGACGTCCACGCCGGCCTGAACGTCTACACCGGCGACGTCGAGGACACCTTCGAAGCCGGCGTCATCGAGCCGGCCCACGCCAAAGAGCAGGCGGTCACCTCCGCCAGCGAGGCCGCGAACCTCGTGCTCAAGATCGACGACATCATCTCCGCCGGCGACCTCTCGACGGACAAAGGAGACGACGAGGAAGGCGCCCCCGGCGGCGGCATGGGCGGCGGCATGGGCGGTATGGGCGGCGGCATGGGCGGCATGATGTAAAGCCGGTCACCGAACCAACTCTGCCGACCGACACCGCGGTTCCGTCGACACCCGATCGGCTCTCCGTTCGATCTCGTCCGTTCTGTGTCGAGTCCCACCGTCGACCGCTCGAGACATCGGCGAGCACGTCCCGCCCGTCGGAGACGCTGACTCATTCGGAACGTGACGGGTGGGTGATCTTATGGCCGTCCACGGTGTACGCCGGCTATGGCGTATCGAACGACGCTCGGTTGGTCGCTTCTCTCCTCGGGCATCGTCACGCTGCTCTTGAAACTGTTCCCCGGCGACTCGCTGTGGTGGGGACTGTTGTTGCTCGCTCTCGGACTCTTGGTGTTGTACGTCCGGTGATCGATCGTCGACCCGCTCGCACGCTCCCGTCGAAGCGTGACCATCCGAGCCTCCGGCGTCAGTCGACGAACTCCACGCCGGTGATCTCGAAGCGGGCTCCGCCCGCGGAGCTCTCCGTCGCGTCGACCGTCCAGCCGTGGGCGGTGACGATCTCCTCGACGATCCAGAGTCCGTACCCCGTCCCGTCCTCGCTCGTCGAGTGACCGGGCTCGAAGACCCGGTCGCGCTCGTCGGGCGGGATTCCGGGGCCGTCGTCGGCGACGTAGAACCCGTCGGGGAGCCGTCCGACGGTGATCTCGAGTGGGTCGTGTTCCACGGCGTTCCGGCGAGCGTTCGAGCCGGGGCTCGTGGAACCGTGTTCCACGGCGTCCCGACGAGTTTCCGAGCCGGGCCTCGTGGAACCGTGTTCCACGGCGTTCCGGAACAGGTTCTCGAACACGCGTGCCAGCTGGCTTCGGTCGGCACGCACCCGTCCCTCTATGTCGGTTTCGAGGGTCGACCCCGCCGTCTCGACGGTGTGCCAGCACCGGTTTACGAGCGCCGGGAGCGAGACGGGCTCCGGATCGTCGGGGGCGTGGCCCTCGTTGGCGACGACCAACAGCTCGTCGATCAGCGTCTCCATCCTGGCGATGGCGTCGGCGGCCAGCCCGAGGTGCTCGCTGTCACACTCCGCCCGGGCGAGTTCGATCCGGCCGTCGGCGACCGTAAGCGGGCTCCGGAGGTCGTGAGAGAGCACCGACGCGAACCGGTTGAGCCGTTCGTTCTGGCGTTCGAGACGCCGCTGGCGGGCGATCCGCTCGAGGGCGTTCTCGGTGTGCTGGAGGAGCAACTCCGCACGCTCGATGTCGTCGCTGTCGAACTCGCCGGGTTCGGTGTGGACCGCCTGGAAGACCCCCCGGTCGCCGACCGGGACGCTCAGCCCGGATCGGTAGCTCGCCCTCGCCGGATCCGCGACGTCGCAGTCGGCGGTGTCGTCGACGGTCCGCCCCTCGCCGGACCGGAACGTCTCGCCCGCGAGCCCCTGGTCCGTCCGCATCGGCCTGGCGCCGTCGGCGGGGGCGTCGGCCGAAACCGCCTTCGGCACCAGCAGGCCGTCCTCGTGGACCATCACGGTGCAGATGTCGAACTCGAGCAGCGACGCCGCGGCGTCGACGGTCAGCCGGCAGGCCGCCTCGATCGAGTCGGCGCCCTGGATCTCCGCTCCCGCCCCGTGGAGGGCCCGGAGCTGGCGTTCGAGCGCCGCGCGATCGGACACTTCACGGCCGATGGCGGTCGGCGACCACCGGCGACGGTCGACGAGATCCCGAACGCGGGCGGCGACGACGTCCGCACGCTCTATCGCCGCCGAGCGTGGCAGACAGTCGGCGACGCCGGCCTCGACCGCCTCGAGGACGACCCCCTCCGAGACCCCCTCGACGAGGAGAACGACCGGCACTCCGGGGAACCGCTCGTCGACCCGACGGGCGAACTCGACGCCGTCGCCGCCGGGAAGCTCCCGTCCACACACCAGACAGTCCGCGTCGTCGAGGGCCGCCAGCGCCCGTCTGCGGTCCGGGACGACGGCGGTCTCGAGTGTGTCCTCGGCCCGGCTCAGGGCGGTCGCTACGGCGGCCGCGAACTCGTCGTCGCCGTCGGCACAGAGTACGTCTATCCCCGTCACGGCTCGACGTGTCATCGTTCTCGGTGATCGTCTTAACTCTGACCGCCGATTCCGCCGCGATCAGCGCCGGGACGGGGACGCCGACCCGTCCGGACTCGCTTCGGTCGAGCCATCCGGCCCGAGCCAGCGGCTCCAGACGACGAGCAGGGGCGGGAGGACCACGACGCTGGCGAGCAACGCGGCGAGGATCGACAGCGCCGTCAGGAGGCCGAACTGCCGGAGGACGGGGAGGGTCGCGAGCGCGAGGACGCCGAAGCCGCCGACGGTCGTCGCCGAACTGGCCGACAGCGCGCCGCCGGTGGCGGTGAGCGTCCGTTCGAGCGCCGTCCGGACGTCGCTTCCCTCGAGTTCGGCGGCGTAGCGGGCGCTGACGTGGATGCTGTAGGCGACCCCGAGCCCGACCGCGAGGCTCGCGACCGTTCCGGTCAGGACGTTCAGCGGGACGTCCGCGAGCGCCATCGCCCCGAGCAGCCAGCAGACGGCCGCGGCGACGGGGACCACCGTCACGAGCCCCAGACTCGCCCCGTAGCCGGCCCGACGGAAGCCGACGGCCAGCAGGCCGACCACGACCACGAGAGTCGCCGCGAGCCCGCGGATCACCGCCCCGAGCAGCCGCTCCTCGACGACGTGGTCGACGATCGGCTCGCCGGTCGCGACGACCGTTCGGTCCTCGCCCTCGAGGATCGCGGCGAGCTCGCGGCTGTCGGCGGCGACTTCGGCCGGATCGGCGCCGGCCCGGACGGGGAGCACGAGCCGGACGGCCGCGTACTCGTGGTCGACCGCCGTCCCGTCGGCGACCGACCGCTCCCCCGAGTCGATCCGGTGGATCACGTCGCCGGCGGCGTCGGGATCGTGGGCGAACAGCCGGTCGTAGACGCCGCCGACGTTCTGGTTCGGGACCCCGTCGCCCGTCCGGTCGGCGAGCGCGACGGTCGCGTTCGTCGACGGGTCCTCGGCGGCGACCTCCTCGACGGTCGAGAGCGGCCCGTGCGCGTCGACCTCGCCACCCGGGGCGTGGACGGTCTCGGCCTCCGCGGCCGCGGCCTCGACGTCGGCCAGTCGTTCGAGAAACTCCCCGTCGGTCACCTCCCCGCGGACGAGCAACTGGACGCTGTCGTCCCCCCGTTCGTGGGTCGCGTCGATCGTCGAGAGATCCTCGCCGACGCGGTACTCGCCGGGGGCGACTGCGTCGGGGAGCCGGTCGGTCCAGCCGACAGACTCCGGCAGGAACCCCTCCTCGTTGAAACTGGTCTCGACCGCGGTGGCACCCGCGGCCGCGCCGCCGGTGACGACCAGGACACAGAGGAGGATCGCCGCCGGACGCCGGCAGGCAGTCCGGGCGACGGCCGAGAGGAGCCGGCCGGCGTAGCCGCCGTCGGTTCCGAACGCCCGACGCCGACGGTCGATCCCGCGGGCCTCGAGGGCCTCGTCGAGCTCTATCGTCGCGGCCGGAACGACGGCGCCGAAGACGACGAACGCGGCGAGGATGCCGGCGGCGCTGGCGAGGCCGAACTCACCGATCGGCTCGATC
>LKNG01000033.1 GCA_001564115.1 Natrialbaceae archaeon Tc-Br11_E2g8
ATACACGTTCCCCCGGCTAAAACCGTTCGATCGGGGTCGGAACCGACGGTCCAGATCCCGCTCCACGCCAGCGATGTTACCGGTTACACTCCACCCCGGCGACGGTTCAGATCCCGCTCGACTCCAGCGACAGTTGGTGGTGATCCAACCCGACTGCAGGTCGCCCCGCCGGCTCTCGGTGCGCTACGGGCTCAGTCGCTGACGATCCCGCGGGAACAACACCGCCTCGCGGATGTTCTCGAGCCCGAGGATCGTCATGATCAGTCGCTCGCCGCCCAGCCCGAAGCCGGCGTGAGGTGGCATTCCGTACCGGAACATCTCGGTGTAGTACTCGAACTGCTCGGGGTCGAGCCCCTGCTGTTCGAACCCCTCGACGAGGTGGTCGTACCGGTGTTCGCGCTGGCCACCCGAGACGAGCTCCATCCGCGGATGCATCAGGTCGAAACCGGTCGACACCTCCGGATCGTCGTCGTGGTCTTTGATGTAGAAGGGTTTGATCTCGCTCGGCCAGTCGGTGATGAAGTAGTGGCTACCGATCTCCTCGCCGAGGGCTTTCTCGCCTTCCGTCGGTAAGTCGTCGCCCCAGACGAGCGGCTCCTCGAGCGCCCCCGTCGCGTTGATGCGTTCGATGGTCTCCTCGTAGGTCAGCCGTGGGAACGACGCCTCGGGGACCGAAAACTCCTCGGCGAGTCCGAGGCTCTCCAGTTGATCCGCACAGTTCTCTGCGACGCCCTCGTAGGCTGCCCTGACGACCTCCTCGGCGACGTCCATCGCGTCGCCGTCGTCACAGAACGCCCCCTCGAAGTCGATCGAGGTCGCCTCGTTGAGGTGACGGGGCGTGTTGTGTTCTTCCGCACGGAAGATCGGACCGATCTCGAACACCCGCTCGACGTTCGAGCCGGCGATCAGCTGTTTGAAAAGCTGTGGACTCTGGTTCATAAACGCCTCCCGGCCGAAGTAGGTGATCGGGAACAGTTCGGTGCCCCCTTCGGTGCCGGTGGCGACGATCTTCGGGGTCGTGATCTCCGTACAGCCGACCGCGCGGAACCGCTCGCGGGCGGCCCGGAGGATCTCCGCACGGACCTCGAAGATGGCCTGGACCTCCTCCTTCCGGAGGTCGAGGGTCCGGTTGTCCAGACGCGTGGAGAGCTCGGCGTCGACCTTCCCGGAGGGATCGAGCGGGAGTTCGGGGTCCGCGGGCGCGATGACTTCCACCGACTCGGGGACGACCTCGACGTCGGTCGGCGCCCGGGGCTCCTCCTCGACGCGCCCGGAGACCGAGACGACGCTCTCGCGGGCCACCCCCAGCCCGGTCTCGACGAGGGCCTCGTCCATCTCGTCTTTCTCGAATTTGATCTGGATCTTCCCCGAGCTGTCCCGGAGGATGAGGAAGGCGATGCCGCCGAGATCCCGCAGCTCGTGGACCCAGCCGGCGACGGTGACGTCGTCGCCCGGCTCAGCGTCGGCCGCGTGGGTTCTGTCCTGCATACCTCCCGGTTGTGGGAGCCGGGACTTAAGGGCAACCGTTCGGATCGCCGACTCGGGTGTACCGAAACCGTTTTTATCGGCGATCCGGAACGTCAGGCGCATGCCCTCCGAAGAGCCGGACGAGCGGTATCTAACGGCGATCGCCGTCGGATCGGCGGTCCTGAACGTCGTCGTCTTCACCGTGGTCGGCGAGCTGGCCATCGAGGACGCGGTCTACGGCGGCGTCGCCGGCGTCTTCGCCGGCGTCGGAACGTACCTGTTTCTCCCGTGGTTCATGCGACTGTCGGCGATACAGAACGGGGCGGACGGGGACCTCCCGCTGAACGAGGTCCTAGAGCGGACGTCCGGCAGCGTCGGCGCGGGCACCTTCGGCCTCGGGCTGGAGGTCGGCGCGATCCTGATGCTCGCCCTCGGATTCCGGGACGCAGAGCCCTCCCTCGTCGTCGGCACCGCCGTCGGCGTGGCCGCCGCGGTCGCCGTCTACGGGCTCGGGTCCGTCGCTCTCGACCGGTGAGGACAGGTCGCCGTTAGTGGCCCCCGTGGACAGGTTTTTATCGTCCAGCCCCGAGTCGGCGGTATGGCCGAGTTCGACCTCGCGTTCGTGATCCGACTGGCCGGCGTCTTCGTCGCCGCGTTGTTGCTCATCGAGGCCTTCGAGCTCTCGGTCGGCTACCTCGAAACCGGCGAGTTCGGCGTCGACGTCGGGTTCGCCGTCCTCGTTTTGGCCCTCGCGCTCGTCGTCTCAGCGCTCTCGCGTCTCGAGTCGGACGGGGACGCCCAGTGACCCGCCGTCGAGGGCGTTGTTTTTTGCGCCACGGACAGTAGCATCGACTATGGACGATCTCGCGGGGCTCGCCGACCGGATCGCGACGGCCGGATCCGTCGTCGCCCTGACCGGGGCGGGGATCTCCGCGCCGTCGGGGGTGCCGACCTTCCGCGGCGAGGACGGCGTCTGGGACCGGTTCGAGGAGGGGCAGTTCACCCACGGCCGGTTCCGGCGGGATCCGGCCGGCTTCTGGGCCGACAGGCTGGAGCTGTACGAGACGATGTTCGACGGCGAGTACGAACCCAACCCGGCCCACGAGGCCCTCGCCGCGCTCGGACGGGCCGGCCACCTCGGGGCGATCGTCACCCAGAACACCGACGGGCTACACGGGCGGGCCGCCCGTCGCGTCGAGGAGCCGGACGCCGACGGAACGACGCCGGACACCGACGGGACGGTGCCGGACGCCAGCGCGGAGCTCGTCGAACTCCACGGCAACGCCCACAGCGTCCGGTGTGTCGACTGCGATCGGCGCCGGACGATCGGGCCAGTTCTCGATCGCGTCCGCGACGGCGAGCGTCCGCCGACGTGTCCCTGTGGCGGCGTCTACAAGCCCGACGTCGTGCTCTTCGGCGAGCGGCTGCCCGGCGACTCCCTGTCCAGAGCCCGGAAGCTCGCCCGGGGGAGCGACGTCTTCCTCGCGATCGGCTCCTCGCTGGTCGTCGAGCCCGCGGCCTCCCTGCCGCGGCTCGCGGCGCGTTCGGGGGCGACGCTGGCGGTGCTCAACCTCGAGTCGACCCCCTGTGACGGCCTCGCGGAGTTCGTCAGCCGGACCGACGTCACCCGAACGCTCCCGGCCGTCGAGACGGCGGTCCTCGAACGGAGTTGAGACGGGCCGGAGGCACCCTCGGTCGGGATCGAAACGGGTCTGCCCGCTTCCAAAATACAACGTACGGGCGAGGTGAATACCTCGGGGTCGGGCCCCGGGACAGTCCACGCGGTCGGCTTTTACGCGATCTTCCCGTATTGCTCTTCGAGCTTCTCGGCGGCCTCCCGGAGCTGCTCGCGCTCGAACGCTGAGAGCTCCCACTCGACGACCTCCTCGACGCCGTCGGCACCGAGCTCGACGGGGACGCCGAAGGCGGTGTTCTCGTGGTCGAACTCGCCGTCGAGGACGACGCTCGCGGGCAACACCTCGCCGGTGTCCCGGAGGACGGCCTCGGTCATGTGGGCGACGCCCGTGGCGGGTCCCCACTCCGTGGCGCCTTTCTTCTCGATGACGTTCATCGCCGACTCCTGGAGCTCCGCGAGCAGCTCCTCGCGTTCCTCGTCGGTGAACTCGAGGTCGCGGCCGTTCACCCGGACCTTCGAGAAGACCGGCACCTGGGCGTCGCCGTGTTCGCCGAGGATCGTCGCCTCCACGTTCCGAACGGGAACGTCGTATCGCTGGGCGATGACGTACCGAAAGCGCGCGGAGTCGAGCCGGCCGCCGAAGCCGATCACTTGCTCGCGGGGCCGGTCGCCGACCTCGTAGAGGTGGCGGTTCAGCAGGTCGACGGGGTTCGAGGTCGTGATCGTCACGTACTCGTCGTTGTGTTCGGCGAGCGAGGAGCCGATGTCCTCCATGATCGGCGCGTTGTCGCCCGCCAGGTCGATCCTGGTCTGGCCCGGCTGGCGCGGGATCCCCGCCGTGATGACGACGACGTCCGAGCCCGCGGTGTCGGCGTACTCGCCCTGACGGACGACCGTGTTCGAGTCGTAGGCCGTCCCGTGGTTCAGGTCGGCCGCCTGGCCGACCGTCTCCGCCTCCATATCCGGGATGTCCACGAGGACGAGTTCGTCCGCGATCCCCCGCAGTGCGATGTTGTAGGCCGCGGCGGCACCGACCGTGCCGGCCGCGCCGACCACGCTGACTTTCGACATACCACGTAGACCTCCACCCGGCCCGGCGTTAAATCCGTCGAAACTCACGGCTTCACGCCGCGGGACGTGGCTCCTGTCGTCGATCGTCGAACCCCCGTGTCCGGTCGCCGGCCGGTCTCACGCGTCCGGCCGATAGCACGGTCCTTCCTCGTTCCGTCGCCGTCACGGCCCTCCCACGCCGGTCGCCGTCACGGTCCCACACACCCGGTCGCCGCCACGTTCTTGTCCTTTCGGCTCCCCCGGCCGCGTATGCGCGTCAGCGTCGTCGGCGGGAGCGAGGTGACGGACGACGAGGCCACGATCGCGGAGTCGGTCGGCCGCGAACTCGCCGACCGGGGACACGTCACCGTCTGTGGCGGACTCGGGGGGACGATGGAGGCGGTCTGTCGGGGGGCGAAACGCGCCGGCGGGGAGACGATCGGGATCCTCCCGGTCGCCGAGTACGACGCCGCCAACCCCCACGTCGACGTCGCGATCGCGACCGGGATGGGCCACGCCCGGAACGCGCTGGTCGCGATGAACGGCGACGGGGTGATCGCGCTCGCCGGCGGCCCCGGCACCCTCTCGGAGATCGGCCTCGGGCTCGCGATGGATCGGCCGGTGGTCGGCGTCGGAACCCACGACGTGGCTGGCGTCGTCGCCGTCGACGGAGCCCGGGCGGCCGTCGACCGCCTGGAGGCGAGCCTCGGGGTGGACTGACCGGCTACCCGAAACCGTGAGTAGCCTTCGACGGCTACCTCCGCCGTGAGCGACGACACCGACCCGCGCGTTCGGCGGCTCCACGAACAGCTGGAGGCGACGGGCGAGCGACCGATCGACCCGCGGACGAACCGCTGGCTGGGGGAGGCCGAGGCCGTCGCCCGCGACGCGACGACTCCGGGGCTGGACGAGGCGACGGTCCGAACGCGGATCGGACAGGTCCGGGAGCTGCTCGCCGAGGCGGGCGAAACCGGCGACGCGGCCGCCGACGACCACCTCGCGTCCGCACGGGAGCTGTGCGATCGGATACTCGAGGAGTTGGAGTGACCGGCTGGACGCTCGCCGACGCCGGGAGCCGGGGGACGTCCCGGACGGTTATCGAACCGCCCGGGTCGCCCCGCCGATGATCTCGAGGGCCGCTTTCAGCTCCTCGGTGCCGGTGGCGTAGGAGAGTCGGGCGTAGCCCTCGCCGTTCGCGCCGAAGGCGTCTCCGGGGACGACGACGACGCCACGTGAGAGGACCTCCTCACACCAGCCGTCGGGCACCTCCGGCATGACGTAGAACGCCCCCTCGGGAGTGGGGACCGAGAGGCCGGCGTCCTCCAGGCCGTCGAGGACCAGATCCCGCCGTCGTTCGAAGGCCTCGACCATCTCCGCGACCGGCTCCTGGGGACCGGTGAGAGCGGCCTCGGCGGCGTACTGGGCCGGAGCGCTCGCACACGCCTGGGCGTACTGGTGGACCCGGAGCATCCGCTCGATCCGGGGTTCGGAGCCGGTCACCCAGCCGAGCCGCCAGCCGGTCATCGAGTAGGTCTTCGAGCAGGCGCTGACCACGACGACGTTGTCGCTCTCGGCGAACTCCATCGGCGAGCGGTGTTCGCCGTCGAAGACGATGTGTTCGTACACCTCGTCGGAGAGACAGAGCACGTCGTGTTCGTCGGCGATGCGGGCGAACTCCCGCACGTCGGACTCGCTCTGGACCGCACCCGTCGGGTTGCCGGGGCTGTTGACGACGAACGCGGCGGTGTCGTCGGTGATCGCCGCCTCGACGGCCGCGGGATCGAGCGTCAGATCCTCCCGGAGGGCGACCGGCTGCGGCCGTCCGCCGGCGAACCGCGTGAGCGCGTCGTACGAGACGAACCCGGGGTCCGGGACGATCACCTCCTCGCCGGGGTCGACGTGGGCCTCGAGGACGAGGTGAAGCGCCTCGCTCCCGCCCGCGGTCGCGATGATCTCTTCGGGGTCGACGGCGAGGTCGTACTCGCGCTCGTAAGCGGTGGAGATCGCCTCCCGGAGCTCGCGGGTTCCCTTGTTCGAGGTGTACGCGTCGGTCGCGCCGCTCTCGATCGCCTCGATCGCCGCCCGCCGGGCGTTCTCCGGTGTCGGGAAGTCGGGCTGGCCGATTCCGAGGTTGATCGCGTCCTCGCCGGCCGCCTCGAACACCTCGCGGATGCCGCTGATCGAGACCGCCTCGACCCTGGCTGCAAACTCCGTCATGACCGAACGCGAGGCGGCGACCCGGTTAACTCTTGGCGTCCGTCCTGGAGCCGGTCGGCGGATCTCCTGGCCGGAAGGAATATCCCGAGTCCGATACTGTTCCCACCTGATGCACTCGCGACGATCGATGCTGGCGGCTGGGGCCACCGGGCTGGGGGCACTGACGGCCGGCTGTCTCGGCTTCGCCCTGGGAAACGAGCCACTCGAGTTCGACGCCGCCCGAGTCGAACCCTCCGGTGAGACTCTCGAATCGACCGGCTACGCCGAAACCGACGTCGAGCGCGAGCGGATCGAAGAGACCGTCGAGGTCGCCGGAGTCAGCCGCGAGGTGCGGGCGTCGTTCTGGACGGCCGTCTACGACAAGACCGTCGAGATCGAGGACATCGAGTCCGAATCCGCCGTCTTCGCGGCCGTCTCGACGCCGGCGATGGAGGTGCTCGGCCAGGAGTTCAATCCCCTGGCGGATCTGGACGACGAGGAGCTGCTCGTGGAGTTTCTCGGGGAAGCCGGCGGGGAGTTCGACGATCTGGGGGAGCTCTCCCCGGAGGAGTCGTTCGAACACCCGATCCTCGGGGCCGAACGGGAGGTGTCGGTGTTCACCGGCTCGACCGAACCGGCGGCGGAGCTCGAGGAGGAGCTCGAGGTCGACTTGCTCGTCACGTCGTTCGACCACGCCGACGATTTCCTGGTCCTGGTCGGCGGCCACCCCCGGCTCGATCCCGAAGAGCGGTTCAACCTGGAGGACCTGCTGGCGTCGGTCGACCACCCCCTTGAGTGATGGTGGCGAGCCCCAACCGGTGGTGGCCCATCCCGACCGGCTGAATACGACATCAAAAGTACAACTGAGACTCATTTCTCCAGTACTAACACTCGAATTATATGATATGCGCGGTCGAACGAGCCGACTCAAACCGATTTCCTCGGTTTGAACGACGAAAATCGGCTCGTTTCGAAACGGGTAGACTATTCCTACCAGTATCGATTACTGATCGGATTCCAGTTATTTGTGGCGAGAAACGCGTTCGACGACGGCGTTGCGGAGGAAAAACCGAGCCGACGGATCGGGCGGTGACGGGATTCAGTCGTCGGGGGTTCCGATCTCCTCTTCGATGCTGGGAGTCTCGAAGTCCCTGACGAGGTACTTGTGGCCGACGAGCAGGAACGCCCCGACCGCCAGCGTCCCGGCCCGCAGTCCCGTCTGTGGGAACACGAGGGCCACGAAGCCGAGCACGAAGAAGGTCAGGCGGATCCCGCCGTTCGCGATCCAGCCGTCCACCGGCCGTCGGAAGTAATTCAGCCCGTGGATGATGAGCACCCCGCCACCCAGCGCGAGCGCCGCCGAGATGAGCGTCTCGACGGTGAGGCCGCCGATGACGAGTTCGGGGTTGTAGATGAACGCGAACGGCAGGACGAAGAGCACGGCGGAGATCTTCAGCGCCTGGTAACACGTTCCCCAGAAGTTGGCCTGGGCGATCCCGGCGGCGACGACGACCGCGATCGCGATCGGAGGCGTCAGCCCCGAGAGCATCGCGGCGTAGAACACGAAGTAATGTGCGGCCAGCTCGGGGATGCCGAAGTCGTTGACCAGCGCCGGCGCGATGAGGAAGGCCACGATGACGTATGCCGCGACCGTCGGCATCCCGAGCCCGAGGATGATACAGATGATCATCGCGATGACGACCGCAACGGCGAGCACTCCACCGGAGAGGCCGAGCAGTGCCAGCGACATCTTTCCGGGAATCCCCGAGGCGACCAGGAGGTCGACGATGCCGTTGATCGCGCCGACGACGATCGCGATGGGCGCGAGCGTCACCGCGCCGTACTTGAAGCCGTCGATCGTCGACCAGAACACCTCGACGAACCGGGACGGAACCCGGCTAACGTCACCGTATGCGGTCCGTGCGAGCGGGAACGCGAAGCCGGTGACCAGCATCAACACCACCGTCCAGAGGGCGGCGGTCATCACCGTCCACTGGACGACCCCGAGCGTGTAGATCAGGACGCCGAAGGGGATGAGGAACTTGACGCTCTCGATGGTCAGATCCCGCCGTGATTTTTCGCCGGCGAGGTACTGTCGCATGTCGATTTCGTCCTTGAAGCGAAGCTCGTCGACGGCGGAGTAATGGACGGCGATGATGACGGTCAGATAGAAGATCAACGCGGGGAGCAAGCCGGCGATGAGTACGGCGATGTAAGAGATTCCGAGGACCGACGCCATCACGAACGCCGCCGCGCCCATGATGGGGGGCATGATCTGTCCGCCCGACGAGGCGACGGATTCGATGCCGCCCGCAGTCTCGGGTTTCAGCCCGCTGTCTTTCATCATCGGGATGGTAAACGAGCCGGTGATCGCGGCGTTTGCCATCTGGCTGCCGGTGATCGAACCGATGATGATGCTCGCGGTGACCGCCGCCTGGGCGACGCCCGACCGGATGTAGTTACCGATGAGGATCGCACCCCGGAGGATGAGATCGAACGCGCCGTATCCGCGTAACAGCCCCGCATACAGCAAGAACAGCGCCACCCAGGTCGCGACGATCTGGTTTATCGAGCCGAACACCCCCTGGAACTGGAACTCCCAGACCATCGCGTTGGTCAGCCGTCGCCAGCTGAAGCCGCCGTGTCCCAGGATGCCCGGGAAGTGGTTCCCGAACATGGTGTAGAAGATCACCGTGGCGACGACCAACATGAACACGAGCCCGTACGCCCGGTAGGTGAGATACACGAGCGTGATGATGAACAACGCGCCGAGGACGTACTCGTGCTCCCGGGCGAATCCGAGGCGAACCTCGGTCAGGGCCGTGTACTCCATATTGAGGTAGACGGCCATGAGGATGGTGACGATGCCGGCGACGGCGATGAGAAGCAGGTCGAACCAGTTCCCGCGCCCGCCCTCCTCGAAGACGTCTCTGGTCTCGGCGACGAGGAAGACGAGCATCATCCCACACAGGAAGACCACGCCGAACCGGTCCCGGGTCATCGTCCTGAAAAACGCGAACTGCAGGATGTACAGCCACGTCAACACACAGAAGACGATCAGGATCTTGTCGGTTACCTCGGCGATCGAGTACTCCGTTCCACGGAACGTAATCGCGCTCATGACCTCCCCCGTACCGTGATGGTGCTCATGGCTCCACCTCGTGGTTCGCGCTCGCGGCTGTTCGACCGTCGGAAGGCGTTGTCTGGTACATCTCGGTATTCCACGTGGGCATATTTCCGTGCCCCGTAATTAATGTACAGGGATCGATTCCCCCGCCGACCCCTGAGGGGCAGGTCGTTCGAAGAGACGATGCGAACGCCGCCGTCGTTACCAGGAGTGGTCGTTGTCTTCGTAGAACTGCTCGGCTCCCGGGTGGACGTCGTGGCCCCAGAACGTGCTGGTCATGGTCTCGAGGTCGCTGGTGTCGAGGAACGCGGCCTCGGCGTCCTGGATGGTGTCGATGTGTTCGTTGGCGACTCGGCACAGCTCGTAGACCGCGTCGTCGTCGACGTGGTCGCCAGCGTACATGTTGAACCCGTCGACCCAGGAGTTCAACTCGCCCTCCCAGTTCAGATCCTGCTCCCAGCCGTACGGCTCGAACTGCTCGAAGAGCGCCGGCGACTCCTCGACGGCGTCCCAGAACCAGTCTTCGACCTCGATGAGCTCACAGTCGACCCGCGAGTCGACCTCGAGCACCCAGCCGGCCACGTTGGCCCCACCGCTACCGTACGCGGCGAAGACCTCGATGCGGTCTTCCTCGAGCGCACCCGCGACCTCTTCGACCGGCTCGTTGACGAGAAGCGGCGCGATGTCGTCGAGGCGACCCCCTTCCTCCAGAATGTTCTCGAGCAGCTGGCGCAGGCCCCATCCGGCGGGGAAGCCATACATGTCCGCTTCCTGTTCAATGGCGTCATCGAGGCTGTCGTACCCCGCGTCTGCCTTCTGGAGCCAGTACATCTCGATGGTGGTAAAGGACATCACCGTCGGAGGCATATAGTCGAGTGGCTCCTCCTCGAACATCTCCTGGTCCTCGGCGGCCTGTGCTGCGATGTAGTTCCCGGACGTAGCGATGTCCGTCTCTCCGAGGGCGACCTCGCGGAGCGCCGCCGGGTCGCCGCCGGGGGCCGTCGCAGTAAACGCGAGCATATCCGAGTGGGAGTCGGCCGCGGCCTGCATCGCCTGACAGGAGTTGAACGACGTCGTCCCACGCGAGGAACAGCCGGCGACGAGTTCGACGTCCGCGTCGTCGTCGCCATCCCCGTCGTCACCGTCGCCTACGTCGTCGTCGTCACCGTTCCCGAGACAGCCGGCGAGGGCAGCGAGCCCGACGCCGCTCAGTCCCGCAGTTGTTTTGACGACGTCTCGACGACTGCGCGTTGGCTTGTCTAATGCCATGGTAAATCATATATCTCCAGCAAGTATTTAGCTCTTTCGTTCAAATATCGAATATTATTGGAGAGATAACACCACTTGACGCCCGGCGTACCGTCTCGTGGCCCGTAGAAAGGAGCCACACGTGGTGTGGAATCCCCACACCGGACTGTACCGTTGTGATCGGCGATTCGTGGGTGTTCCGTAATCGATATGACGCTTTCAGCCTGACTTCGCGGCTCTTCGGGGGAAGGTGCTTCCGGTTTCCGAGGGAGCGATCCTGGCCTGGTAGACGCCCCCGGTTTCGAGTCGACCGGGACGCTCCCGGGCTCGGGTAGCGGTCTCTTTCTCGAGTCAATCACGGATCACGGACGGCCGACGGCCGATGAACGTACATTTATTACGGGTCGCCACAGAGCGTGGTACATGAGCACCAACCCACCGGAAGAGAAACCGGAGGTTCCCGAAACCGACCATCCCGTCGAGGAGTTCATCGAGGAGAATCTCGAATGGCTCAGCTTCCTCTTCGAGGAGGATACCCGATGGCGAATTCGGCGGGGATTCGAACTGGCGATGGTAGCCGTCCTGATCGTCGGGCTGGTCTACTGGGCCGCGCTGTTTTTCGTCCTCAACGGCGGATAGGTCCACGTTCTCAACGGCGGATAGGTCCACGGCCGGACCCGGTCGAATCGCTCTCTCACGCCGACACCCCCGCTGGTTCGAACCCCTCGCCGTCAGAGCTTTGTACGGGCTCCCGGTACTCCCGGCCGTTATGGTTCCATCCGAACGGACGGGCTGTTTCGGTGATCCACGATGACCGGCGGGGAGCCGTACGCGTTCCTCCAGAACCACGACGAGGAGTTCCTCGCTGACCTCCGGACGCTTCTCGCCCAGCCGTCGATCAGCGCGACCGGGGAGGGGATCGAGACGTGTGCGGCGATGGTCCGGGAGTACTGTCTCGAGTACGGCTTCGACGACGCCGAGATCGTCGAGACGCCCGGTCGACCGGCAGTGATCGCTCACGCGCGTGGAGACGTTAAGCTTGAGGCTGGGGCAGCCGACGCGGACGACTCCTCGGCCGATACCGACGACTCCTCGGCCGATACCGACGACTCCTCGGCCGATACCGACGACGGATCGGCTGAGGGTGCCAAAGCGGCAGACCGACCGACGATCCTCCTCTATGGTCACTACGACGTCCAGCCGGCCGATCCGGACGAGTGGACGTCCCCCCCGTTCGAGCCCACGATCAGGGAGGGACCGAACGGTACCGACCGGATCTACGCCCGCGGCGCCGGCGACAACAAAGGCCAGTGGTTCGCCCACCTCTGTGCGATACGTGCACTCCGGGAGACGACCGGGCTGCCCGTCGACGTCGTCCTCCTGGTCGAAGGGGAAGAGGAAAGCGGGAGCGAACACCTCGAGTGGCTCGTCCGCGAGCGGCGGGCTGAGCTCGCCGCCGACCTGGCGTTCGTCGCCGACGGCCCCATCGACGCCTCCGGACGTCCACACGTCCTGCTCGGCGCACGCGGGCTGTTGTACGTCGACCTCGAGGCCACGGGCGCGAACGTGGACCTCCACTCGGGGAACTTCGGCGGTCCCGTCCCCAGCCCGACGACGGCCCTGATCGAGGCGCTCGCCTCGGTCCGTGACGCCGACGGACGCGTCACGATCGAGGGCTTTTACGACGACGTTCGGCCGCTCTCCGACCGCGACCGGGAGATCCTCGAGGCGATCCCCGTCGACGAGGACGACATCAAAACGGAGCTCGGCCTCTCGGGGCTCGCGACCGATCCCGGGGAGGGGTACGTAGAGCGGCTGCTCACCCGGCCGAACTTCAACGTCGCCGGCTTCCAGGCCGGCTACGGCGGCGAGGGGATGAAGACGGTCCTCCCATCCCGGGCGACGGCCAAGGTGGACTTCCGGCTGGTCGCCGATCAGGACCCAGACGCCGTCTTCGACTCGTTCGCTGCCCACCTCCACGAGCGGATGCCCCCGGGGGTCGACCTCGAGATCGACCGGGTCGCCGCGATGGCTCCCCAGCGAACGCCCGCGGACAGCCCCGTCGTGGAGCCGGTCGTCCGTGCGGTCACGGACGGCTGGGAGGAACCGATCCTCAAGCCCGCCCTCGGGGGATCGGTGCCGACGTACGTCTTCGCCGACGAGCTCGGGGCCCCCTGCGTGGTCGTCCCGTACGCGAACGCCGACGAGAACAACCACGCGCCGGACGAGAACATCGAACTCAGCTGTTTCCGGGCCGGCTGCCGGACGACGGCGGCGTTGCTCACCGAGTTCGGGGACGTCTCGCTGGAGTAGCAGGGTTCGGCGTCGGCGGTCCTCCGCGGCTGTCGGCCCCCGGTCGACGATGGCGAACGGGCAAATCGGATCCTCGGTCGCCAGTGGCTGACGCCCCGTCGAGGCTTCAGCCGCCGGTGGCGAACGACCCATCGAGGCCTCAGTCGACGATGGCGAACGCCCGAATCGGACTTGCGGTCGCACCCGAGAGCGGTAACGGCGCGGCGCTGAACGTGAACCGGTGGTCCGGTATCGCCGCCACGTTCCTGAGATTCTCGACGATCAGCGTGTACTCCTCGGGGGCCCCTTCCCGGAGCAACACGCGGTGGGCCGGCATCGAGACGTCGCCGGCGACGTCGACGTTGCCACAGTCGATGCCGACGACGCTCACCTCCCGCTCGAAGAGCCACTCCGCGCCGGCCGCCGAGAGCCCCGGATGTTCCCCCAGATACGTCTCCCGATCCGCCGGGAGGTGTTCGTCCCAGCCGGTCGCCAGCAACACCGCGTCGCCGGATTCGACGGTCACGCCCGCCTCGGTGGCCGCCGCCGCGAGTTCGTCGGGACCGATCTCCCCGTACGGGCCGACGTCGGAGACGTCGAGCCAGACCGCGGGGCCGTGACACTCCGACAGGGCGAGCTCCTCTATGGTCTTCCCGTCGGGGTGGAGGTGGTAGGGGGCGTCGATGTGAGTGCCGTTGTGCTCGGCGATGTAGACGAAGCCGTTGACGAGCGAGAGGTCCTCGACCCCTTTCCCGCGCCAGGAGTCTTCGGCCTGGTCGTGGTTCATCCGGGTTCCGGAGAGAAAGAGCGGACTTCGGCCGTGGTTTGGGTGGTTCGCCATCTCCTCGGTGATCGTCGCGGTGAGGTCGACGAGTTCGGACATGGCCGCAGGTGAGCCCCCACGGCTAATAACGTTACTCGTAACGTCGGCCGACGATCACGGCCGACGGGGTCAGCTGGCGATCACGACTCGTAGAGCCGGTTGGCGATCACGAGCCGGTTGATCTCGTTCGTCCCCTCGTAGATCTGCATCCCCTTCGCGACGCGCATCCGCCGTTCGAGCGGGAAGTCCTTCGAGTACCCCCGCGAGCCGTGGACCTGGACGGCCTCAGTCGTGACGTCCATCGCGACGTCTGTCGCCTTCGATTTCGCCATCGCCGCCTCGGTCGTCACCCGCTCGCCCCGGTCGCGGGCCGCCGCCGCGGCGTAGGTCAGCAGCCGGGAGGCTTCGATCTCCGTTTTCATCTCCGCGAGTTTGAACGAGATGCCCTGAAACTCCCGGATCGGCTGGCCGAACTGCTCGCGTTCGTCGGCGAAGTCGACGCTTTCCTCGAACGCCCCCTGGGCGACGCCGACGCCCTGGGCGGCCGTCCCGATCCGGCCGACGTCGAGTCCCTCCATCACGTACCGAAACCCCCGGCCCGCCTCGCCGATGAGGTTCTCCGCCGGGACGCGGACGCCGTCGAAGCGCAGTTCGCTCTCGACCGACGCCTCCCCTTCCATACACGGGATGTCACGGACGACCTCGAACCCATCCCTCTCGCGTGGACCCGGGATCCCGAGGAGGCTCACCCCGGCGTGACCCTCTCTCTCGCCGGTCCTGACGCCGACGACGAGGAAGTCGGCGATCCGGCCGTTGGTCGCCCACACCTTGTGGCCGTCGACGACGAACTCCTCGCCCTCCCGGCGTGCGGTCGTCTCCAGGGAGCCGGCGTCGCTGCCAGCTTCGGGCTCGGTCAGCGCCAGCGCGGGGAGCCACTCGCCGGCACAGATCCGACCCAGCCACTCCGCACGCTGGCGCTCGGAGCCGAACTCGTGGATCGGGTAGCCGACCAGGCTCGCGGCGACCGACGCCGTCCCCGCGAGGAGCTTCCAGCTCCGGGAGAGCTCCTCGATCGTGATCGCATACGAGAGGTAATCGAGACCGAGCCCCCCGTACTCGGTGCCGTACTGGACGCCGTGGAACCCCTCCTCGGCGACGCGGTCGACGATCTCGTGGGGGAACTCACCCGCCGATTCGAACCGTTCGACGTGTGGCTCGACCTCCGTCTCGCAGAACTGCCGCACGCGCTCCCTGTACGCCCGGTGTGAGTCGGGGAGTTCGAAGATGGCTGTCATGGTGGGGCCGTATGCGGACCTTCGGCCGTCGGGACATAAACGCGACGGACCCGGCGGTGCCGATCGAGGTCGCGTCAGCGGAGTTAAGATTGTCACCGCCGGCCGGTCAGCAGAATTAAGACGACCGATAGCCACCACTGGCCGGTCAGCAGAATTAAGACGGCCACCGCCGATACCGTCGCCTGTGACCCAACCCACCGCCGAAGACGTGCTCTCGGGAGCCGCCGCCCGGTTTCCGGATCGGACCGCCATCTACGAGCCGGCGACAGGGGATCGCCTCACGTTCGCCGAACTCGACGGCCGTGCGAGGCAGGTCGCGGCCGGCCTCGCGGACCTCGGGCTCGAGCCGGGCGATCGGCTCTCGGCGACCATCGGCGACTCGATCGAGTTCCTCGAGTTGCTGTTCGGATCGTTCCACGCCGGTCTCGTCTTCAACCCGATCAGCTACCGGGCGCCGTCCGAACGACTGGCGTACGTCATCTCCGACGCAGCCTCCAGCGCGCTCGTCTACGACGACGTCACCGCCGAGACCGTCGCGTCCCTCGATACCCTCCCCGAAACGACGATCGCCGTCGACCCCGACGCGGAGCCGGTCGAAGGGAGCCGGGCGTACGCGGATCTCGTGGCCGAACGGGTACAGACGCCCGACGTATCGGAGTCCGATCCGGCCATACTCATGTACACCTCGGGGACGACCGGCCAGCCGAAGGGCGTGCTCCACTCCCACCGGACCGTCGTCGCCGCGGCGCTCGTCTCCCTGCCGTACAACCGGCTGCGGCCGACGGACGTCAACCTCTCGCTCGGGCCGCTGTACCACGTCGGCCCCCTGCTGTGTAACGTCCTTCCGGCGACGAACGTCGGGGCGTCGAACGTGATCGCCCACGGCTTCGACGCCGAGTCGACTCTGGAGTCCATCGAGTCGGCGGAGATCACGACGATGTGGGGAGTGCCCACTCACGTCCGGGCGCTCGTCGACGCGCCGTCGATCGACGACCGGGAGCTCTCTCACGTCCGGATGATCCAGTACTCGGGGTCAGCGATGCCCGCGGCGGTCGCCCGGCAGGCGGGCGAACACCTCCCGAACTGCGAGTTCGTCAACGCCTACGGCAGCACCGAGATCGTCTTCGGCACGCTGCTTTTCCCCGAGTTCCACGAGGAGAAACTCGGCAGCATCGGCCACGCGGCGCCCAACGCCGAAGTCAGGGTCGTCGACCCCGAGGAGCCGGTTCCGGAGGCCACCCTCGGGCCGGGCGAGGTCGGCGAACTCCTCGTGAAGGCGTCGACGTGTATGCTCGAGTACTGGCGGGATCCGGCGGCGACCGAGGCGGCGATGGCCGGGGGCTGGTTTCGCACCGGCGACCTGGCCCGCCGGGACGAGGACGGCTTTCTCTACTTCGTCGACCGGAAAGACGACATGATCGTCACGGGCGGCGAGAACGTCTATCCGGCGGAGGTCGAGGAGCTGCTCCACGACCACCCCGACGTCGCGGTCTCCGCCGTCGTCGGCGTCCCGGACGAGCAGTGGGGCGAGGTCGTCACCGCCGCCGTCGTCCCCGCCGGGGAGGAGCTCTCGACCGACGAGCTCGATACGTTCTTCCGGGAGTCGGAGGCCATAGAGTCGTTCAAACGTCCAAGACGGTACGTCCTCCGCGAACGGTTGCCACAGACGGCGAGCGACAAGATCGATCGGCGGGCGCTGCTCGAGTCACTCTCGGAGTCATCGACCCACGACTGAACTCGTGGGGTTCGCCTCGAACCCGTGTGAGCGAGTCGAAGTCGGTCGGCGGTCCCGGACCGTGGCACTGGCGAGCGAGGAGCCGGCGTCGGATCGGCGGCTCGTCCAGCGAACGTCGGATCGTCCCACAGGTGTCGAGCCCGCTCACCGCATCGTCCGATCGGCCACCGCATCGCCTGGCCGGCTCACCGCATCGTCTGGCCGCCGTTGACGTTTACGGTCTCGCCGGTGACGAACGAGGCGTCCCGGAGGTACGCCGCCGCCCCGGCGACGTCCGCGGGCCGTCCGAGCCGCTCGACGGGTATCCCTGCCGCGCGCTCGCGACGGTCGGCCTCGGAGGTCGTCGCCCGGGTCATGTCGGTTTCGACGAAACCGGGGGCGACGGCGTTGACGCGGATGGTGGGTGCGAACTCGGCGGCGTGGCTCTTGGTGAGCGCGATAACCCCGGCTTTCGAGGCCGCGTAGTGGGGCTCGTACGACGCCCCCGTGTGGCCGAGCACCGACGAGAGGTTGACGATGGAGGGGCCTTCCGGAGCCGTCGACTCCCGGAGGTGGGGGAGGGCAGCCCTGGTGACGGCGTAGGTGCCGGTGAGGTTGACGTCGACGAGCCGGCCGAACGCCTCGGGGGTGAGCTCGGCTGTGGAGGTGTGGTCGTTGACGCCGGCGTTGTTGACGAGGTGATCGAGCCCGC
>LKNG01000034.1 GCA_001564115.1 Natrialbaceae archaeon Tc-Br11_E2g8
GGGAGCCGAGATCCGACGGCCGGATCGACCACGAAATCCCCGGCACCGACTACCGACTGGAGTCCTCCCAGCCCCCCAGGGATCCGATCGAGTTCACCGTCACGCTGACCGATCCGGCCGGCGAGTTGCCGACCGAACGCTGGGAGTTCGAACTCGAACACGCCGACGGCGAGCACCGCTGGGAGAACGAGATCGACCGCGAGATCGAGTTCGACCACGACCATCCGGCGGTCGAGATCGACGAACGGGGGTACTACCGTGTCACGCTCGTGGTCGTGTAGGGGCCAGACGGAGCCGGTCGCGGCACTCGTCGCCGTCTCGGCGTTCGCCTTCGGGATCGCCCTCTACGCCGCCGTCCTCGGGGGGACCCTCCCCGGGACGGGCGATCCCACGACGGCCGAGCGGACGATCGATCGGGTCTGGGACGACCTGGAGGTCGAGGGGGCGTTTCACGCCCACGACGACCGGCTCGTAGACCGGGTGACCGGCGACGCCGTTCCCGCCGGATCGACGGTCTACGTCCGCGTGACCGCGGTCGACGGCGGCGAGGAGCGGACGGTCGCCGAGGCCGCCTTCCCGTCGGGATACCCCCACGACACGAGCCGGGCCGACGGACGCGCGATCGTCGACGACGTCGACGCGCACGGTCCGCCGGAGGGCGCGTCGGTCGCGACGAGACCGATCCCGGTCGCGGTCGAGAACCCGGCGGACGTCCGTTCGGGCAGGCTCCGGGTGATCGTATGGTGAACTTCGAGAGGCCGGGTGGCCGTCCCGCGGCGGGTCGGGCGATCTCGACGGCAGTCGACGTCGCGCTGGCGCTCGTGATCGTCGGCGCCGCCGCGGCGGTGCTCGCGACCGCCGGTGGCGGAGAGCCGGTAGACGCCGACCGCGCCGACCGAGCGGCAGAGAGCCTCGCGGGGACGACGGTCACGGTCACCTACGACCTCCGTGCCGAGGACGAAGACGGCCGTGTGGCTACCGACGATCCGGTCTACGAGCTTCCGGCGGGCATGGAGCCGGCGGAGACCGGGGCACACCACCGGATCACGACTTACGGCCCCGCGACACACGTACTCGGCGAGGCGGCGCTCGCGAACCTCCGGATCGGCGGGGAGCGGCCGTTCGTCTACGGTCACGAACTCGAACGGTCGGCCGAAGCCGCCGTTCTCGGTCGGCTGGTCGGAAGCGGGGAACGGCCGTACGTCGTCGCGAGCTGGCGGCCCTACGAGGGCGCGTCGCTCGGCGGGACCGCGACCGCGGGCGAGCACCCGCCCCGGACCGCCGACGTCTCGAGTGCGACGACGACGATCGACTCCGGCGTGCCGCCGGTCGACGCCGGGACGCTGGCCGAGCGGTTCATCGAGGGCGAGGAACGGACGACCGACCGGAGCGGCATCGAGGACGGGTTCGACGCCGTCGGAGAGGAGATCGCCGCCGCCACGGTCGAAGGCTACTTCGCGCCGGAGCCGACCCAGTACGCCCTCGAGTCGACGCTGACCGAGCGGGCGGTGGTCGTCTACGACTACCGGCGGCTGGCCGACGCCGCGGACGCCGACCTCGACGGCCACGTGACCGGCTCGACGCCCGACGCCGTCGAGGCGAACGCGGCCCTCGTCGGCGACGCGGGCGACGACGCGGGGCTCGCGGCGGTCGTCGCCGGGGATCTGCGGACGGGCGAAACGGGCGAGGAGATCCGGGAGACCTACGAGTCGTTCGGCGACGGACCGCTACCGCCGGACGCCGAAGCCGAACGCCGGGCGGCCCTCGAGGCGGCGTTCGAGGAGCTCGTCTCGACCGAAACGATCGACGTGACCGTACAGACGTGGGAGCCGTGAGGGAGTCACCGACCGTCACCCTGGCCGATGACGACCGGGCGCGGATCCCGTTCGCGCTGATCTCGGTGCTGTTGCTCGTCACGAGCGTCGGACTCGTCGCCGTCCTCGAGAGCCGACCCGAGCCGACGGTCGATCGGACGGCCGAGGACGCGGTCGATCGGACGACGACCGCCGCCGTCGCCGAACTCCGCGGGGCGATCCTCGCCGCGAGCCACCGGGCCGGCGCCCAACCGATAAACACCACGGCCGGAAGCGAGATCGAGACGATCGCGACAGCCGACGATCGCGAGGAGGCGTTTCGCCACTACGTCGCGTTGCTCGTCTACCTCGAGGCGAGCGAGCGGCTGCCGGCCGCCGGCGGCCCGGTCGGCACCGACGTGGAGACGACGGTGTCGCTCCCGCCGGTCGTCGCCGACCCCGAGGAGGGCGAGATCGGTCCCGACGAGGCGATCGACCGGGTCGACCTCCGGGTGGGCCGCCACGACGCCGACCTCGAGCCGGGGACGATTGCCGCGACGATCGAGGGCGTCGAGCTCGACGTCGCCGTCGGCGGCGAGTTGCTCCCGACCGAGACGCTGTCGGTCGGCGCGAGCGTCGGCTCGCCCGTGTTCGAGCTGGACGAGCGGGCGAGTGCGTACGAGCGGCGCCTCGACGCGGACTTCTTCGAGGACGGAGCGCCGGATCCGACGGACGTCGACGGGCTCGGTCAGGAGCTCGCCGTGCGGCTGTATCCGCTCGCGTACCTGACCGCAGGCTGGAACCGCTTTGGCGACCGGACGTACCGTCCCGACGACCACGCCTTCGAGGAGGTGATCGACACCGACCACGCCGAGGTGCTGGTCAACCACGCCGTCTTCTCCGTCCAGGAGGAGACCTTCGGGAGCCACGATCCGTACGCCGAGCGGACGATGCGTCCGAAACGCCTCTGTACGGGGATCGACGTCGCCACGACCGTCTCCGGAGTCGACCTCGAGGTCGGGATGGACGACGTCGTCCCGGGCGAGAACGTCTCGTTTACCGACGACGTCGCGGAGGCGGTAGAGGACTTCAACCGGAGCGATCCGGGGAACGTGACGGTGCCGGTCGACGGACGGCTCGACGTCGAGGAGGAGATCTGTGCCGACGGCGGCCTGGTCGACGACTGGGTGTTCGGGGCGGAGGCGACCGGCGAGCTGCCGGAGCTGCCGCCGCTCTCGGAGCTGATAGCCGAGGGCGTAGAGAGCATGGCCGTCGCCGACGCCGAGATCGAGGTGCCGGTGACGACGGTCGCGGAGGCGGCGTACGTCGAGTATCACGTAGAGCGCGCCGAAACCGGCGTCGACCGGCTCGAACGAGAGGCCAGGGAGCTAGAGGAGACGCTCGGGGAGGAGTCGCCCGGGGCGGTCGACGACGCCGTCCCCGACGGCGCCGACGAGCCCGGGGAGTACGATCGCAGCCCGGCGGACGTCGTCGACGAGCTCTACGCGATCGACGTGACGACCGACACGAGCGCCTCGGCCGATTCGCTCCCGACCCCGGAGTCCGCCGGAGAGGAGTACGTCCGCGATCCGGGCCGCGACTCGGCGCGGGTCGTCGCGGTCACGGTCGACTCCGTCGACCACTCCCCTCACCCCGACGGCGACGGCTACGGGTCCCGAGAGATCCACACGGTCACGGCCGAGGCGACCGTCGACGTCCGCGTCAGCCACGGCTGGGAGGCGAGAAACGCGACGCGGACGAGCCCGAACCGCACGATCACCTCGACGACCGACGGCGTCGACGTCACGGCCGAGGCGACCGTCTACGGCGAGTACGGCTTCGAGGCCGGCGGCGAGTACTACGCGCGGGCCGATCCCGACGCCGAGGACGGTTTCCCCGTCGCGGCGAACCCGATCGAGACCGACTACGGAAGCCACGACGAGGTCACCTTCGAGACGGGCTTCGAGAACGCGCTCGTGGCGGTCACGACCGCCGGGAACTACGACGACGCCGAAGCGGGGATCTCCGACGCGCTCGCCGCCGAGCTCTCCGGGAGCGATCCGTCCGCGATAGAGCGGTCGGCCCGGCGTGGGCTCATCGCGGAGTCGAGTGTCCACCTCGACGCCGAGGCGGTGATCCCCGACGAGCGAGCCGAGCTGCTCGAGGCGCTCTCGGCGGAACTCGAGACCGTCCACGGGGAGTTCACCGACGACTGGGAGGACGAACCACTCACCGTCGAGCTCGCCGAGCTGACCGACGAGGAGAGCCCACCCGGAAAGGCGATCGAGGACGTCCAGGAGCGGTTCGAGGAGGAGTACGTCGACGACGGAGGCGTCTACGAGACGCCGGAGGCGAAAGCGAGAGCCCAGATCCGGAAGGCGTACTTCGATCGGCTCTACTACTGGCTCGACCTGTTCGACGAGGAGTACGACGAGGGACTGGCCGAACTCGAAGACGAGCTCGACGCGATCGGCGAGGACGCCGGCTTCGACCGGCTCGACGACGCCCTCGGATTCGTCCAGGGGGTCGCGAACGCCGACCTCGAGCCGGAGCCGGCTGCGCTCGAGGGGTCGCCGGTCCACGACGACGCCCACTACGAGGTGTCGGGCTCGCCGACGTACCTGACGGGGGTTTCGATCGATCGCGAGCTGGAGCCGGCGATCCGGCCCCCGGACTCGACGGTCCTCGAGCCGGCTGACGTCGATCACGATCCGCTCGCGGTCCGGACGGACGGCCGGATCGCGTGGCCGGGGCTGCCCGTCGTCCTCGCGGCCCCGAGCAAGTGGTACGCGACTGTCAACAGCTGGAGCGTCGAGGTACGCGGGGAGTACGCCCGCTTCGAGGTCAGCTCGACGATCGACGCCGACGGCGACCGGCTCAC
The DNA here is from genome assembly GCA_001564115.1 of Natrialbaceae archaeon Tc-Br11_E2g8. Lineage (GTDB taxonomy): Archaea > Halobacteriota > Halobacteria > Halobacteriales > Natrialbaceae > Tc-Br11-E2g8. The sequence goes on from LKNG01000034.1 coordinate 4,675, forward strand.
CTACGTCGCCGAAGACGCCCCGGTCGCGGTCGAGCTCGCGGACGGCGAGTCGGTACGGGTCGGCCACAACGAGGCGATCGACTTCGAGACGCGGACGGAGGTCCTCGTGGTGATGCCCGGCGCGGTCGTCGCCCGGGGCGGGCCGGTTCCGGCGGTCGCCGACGGGGAACACGGCGACACGAGCTACTGTACCGAGACCTGGCGGGAGGTCGGCCCGGACGCGGGATCGATCGACGGGGAGTGTGAGCGGTGATCACATCGTCTTCAGCCCGCTGCCGGTCAAGGGGACCACGACCGTCTCGTCGGCGTCGATCGCCCCGCGCTCGCGCAGCGCATCGAGGGCCGCCGGCGCGACGGCACAGGTCGGCTCGACGTAAAAGCCCGCACGGTGGAGACGATCGAGGCTCGTCTCGACGGCGTCGGCGCCGACGGCGATCGCGTCGCCGTCGGTCACCTCGACCGCCTCGACCATCTCCGGTCCGCGGGCCGGATCGTCGATCCGGATCCCGTCGGCGAGCTCGTTCGGTTCCCCGTCGCCCCCCTCGCCGCCGACGGCCGCGACGATCGGCGCGTAGCCGGCCGCCTGTGCGGCGTACAGCCTGGGAAGGCAGTCGACGATGCCGGCCTCGCGGAGCCGCGAGAACCCCCGGTAGGCCCCGAGCAACAGCGTGCCGTTGCCGGCCGGGAGGACGATCGCGTCGGGGGTGGTCCACTCACACTGGGCGGCGACCTCGTAGGCAAACGTCTCGGTTCCCGCGAGAAAGGCGGGGTTCCAGACGTGACTTGCGTACCAGCCCGCCCCACGCTGGTACGGTGCGGTGGCCTCGAGATCGGTCGACGCGCCGCCGTCGGCTCCGGTCGACTCGCCGTCGTCCTCTCCAGTCGACGCGGTAACTTCACCATCGTCGATGGTCGACGCCCCATCGTCGTCGGCCCCCCAGTCCCACACACCGTCGTCTTCCTCGACGGTCTCAGGTCCCTCGACGCCCTCGAGCCCCTCGACGGCCTCGAGACACGCCCGCGTGACGTCCGCTCTGTCGCCCTCGACTCTGATCGGGCGGGCGCCGGTCCGCTGGATCGCCATCAGCTTCGACTGTTTCACGTCGGCCGGCACGTAGACGTCGGCGTCGATCCCTGCGCGGGCAGCGTAGGTCGCGATCGCCGCGCCGGCGTTGCCCGATGAGTCCTCTATCACCCGGTCGACGCCGAGTCCGACGGCCCTGGAGAGGGTCGTCGTCGCGCCGCGGTCTTTGAACGATCCCGTGGGGAAGACGTACTCGAGTTTGAACGCCGCGTCCCAGCTCTCGGCGGGAACGAGCGGCGTAAACCCCTCCCCGAGGCTCACCCGCCGCTCGATCGGGAGGAGCTCGAAGAAGGCCCACAGCCCTGCGGTCGTGTCTAGTCGCGGGAGCTCCCGGGGTCGCCCCGCCGGGAGGGGCCGTTCGGCGAACTCGAGTGGCGAGCCACAGCCACACCGCCAGGGCTCTCCCGGCCCGGCGGCGTACCGCGTCCCACAGTCGGGACAGTGGAGATCGACGGGCACGGTCAGTAGCTGTCGACCCGCGTACCGACCGAGCAGACGTACTCGCCGGTGGCGACCTGGGGGAGCCGCCGGGTCCGCCAGAGGATTCCGTCGCTCTGTGCGGTGACCTCCTCTTTGATCTCGCCGAACGGCGTCGTCACCTCGAAGAGGGGGTCGCCGGCGCTCACCCGGTCGCCGAGCTCGGCCCGGAACTCGACGAGCCCGCCGACCGAGGAGCCGTACTGGTCGAACCCGGAGATCCGGATCTGACGGGACGCGTCGGCTGCCCCCTCGAGGAAGTCGTACTGGCGGAGCACGTTGAACACCCCGCGGACGCCCCGTTCGATGCTCCGTTCGTCCCAGCCGACGCTACCCCCGAGCTCGGGGTCGATCGTCGGGATCCCCTCGTCCGGGGCCGTCCGGGCCAGCTGGCCGTCGGGACCTTTCATATCGAGGACGTAGCCACAGTCGAAGGCTTTCGCCAGCTCGAGACAGGCGTCGTGGAGTCGGTGACGTTTGCCACAGCGGACCCGGGTCTCGTCGATCATCCGGCTCGTCGAGCCCTGGTGGAGATCGAGGATCAGGTCCGCACGCGTCGCCTCCTGAAAGGTTGCGTGGGCGATCCGCTCGCTGGAGCTGCCGTTCGCCGAGCCGGGGTACGCCCGGTTCATCTTCGTGTCGTCGATCGGGTTGCGGTGTTCGGCCAGCCGGAATGCGTGGACGTTGACGATCCCGACGACCAGGATCGTCCCCGAGAGCGTCGCCGGGTCGACCTGTGGGACGAACCGACGGACGACCCCGAGCCCGTTCAGCTCGTCGCCGTCGCTGACCGCCTGCACGTAGAGGGTCTTCCCCGACCGGCTCCCGTTTATCACGGCAACGGGCAGCTCGACGGGGGTCCCGTCGCGGGCCTCACCGATCTCGAGCCGGCCCGTGTCGAGCTCCCCGGGGGCCGCACTCGCCGTTCCGAGCCTCGTCGTCATGCCCGGAAAGAGCGAGTGCCGGCTCTTTACTGGTTCGGTCTCGACGGGAGCCACCGTCCGAGTGGCCCAGCGCCGGTGGGCGTCCCATACTGTTGGCTGTAACTGTACCAAGATTCTCGCCATCCCGATGCGGCGAGAATCTTGAAAGACGTACAGCCGGGAGTATCAGGACCGTTCGGGGTCAATCGTGTCCGGGCCGTAGAGCGCTGGCACCCAGTTTTGACCCTCGATCGGCGGCCGCTCGTAGTTCGGATCCGTCTGTCGTGGCGGGAGCTCGGTGGGTTCGGGCATGGTGTCCTCGTACTCGATCTGCGAGAGGAGGTGGCTGATACAGTTGAGCCGGGCGTTCTTCTTGATGTCCGCGTCGATCACGTACCACGGCGAATCCGCCGTATCGGTGTGGGTGAACATCTGGTCTTTCGCCCGGGAGTACTCGACCCACCGTTCCCGGGCTTCGAGGTCGATCGGGCTGAGCTTCCAGCGGCGTTTCGGGTCGTTGCTGCGCTGTTGGAACCGGCGTTCCTGTTCCTCGTCACTGACCGAGAACCAGTATTTCAGCAGGATGATTCCGTCGTTCATCAGCATGCGCTCGAACTGGGGGGCAGCACGGAGGAACTCGTGGTACTCCTCGTCGGTACAGAACCCCATCACCCGTTCGACGCCCGCGCGGTTGTACCAGCTGCGGTCGAACAGTATCATCTCACCGGCCGCCGGCAGGTGTGGGACGTAGCGCTGGAAGTGCCACTGGCTCTGCTCGCGTTCGGTCGGTTTGCCGAGCGCGACGACTTTCACGACGCGGGAGCTCGTCCGTCGGGTGATGCGGTGGATCGTCCCGCCCTTGCCGGCGGCGTCGCGCCCGTCGAAGCAGACGACGACCCGGAGCCCCGCCTCTTTGATCCACATCTGGAGTTTGACTAGCTCCTGGTGGAGGCGCTCTATCTCGCGTTCGTAGTACTTGTTCCTGATCTTGCCACTGCTTTTGTACAGATCGTCCTCGTCGACGTTGCCCAGAACGGTCTCATCGTCCGGGAGCACGGGGTGTCCGCTCATCGGCCCCGGTACCTCCCGCGGTCGGTCTCGGTTGTCGCTCGCGGCATAGCGGACATTGGAATCGCTCGCGCTATAAGCGTGTCACCGGCCGATACGATCCATGAACGTCTGCTGGAGGTCACGGATCGGCTCGTCGCCGGGACGACACTGGACGTAGCTGCCGTCGGCCCGCATCTCCCAGCGGCGCCGGTTGTCGGCCAGCCCCGCTTCGAGGATCTCACGGAGGTAGCTACAGATCGCTGGGTCCTCGATCGGCGTGATCACCTCCACTCGGCTGTCGAGGTTGCGCGTCATCCAGTCGGCCGAGCCGATGAAACACCGCCAGTCGCCGCCGTTTCGAAACCGGAAGATCCGATCGTGTTCGAGGAACCGACCGACGATACTTGAGACGCGGACGGTCTCGCTTACCCCCTCGAGTCCGGGTCGCAGCCGACAGATGTCTCTGACGAGGAGGTCGATCTCCACGCCGGCACGCGAGGCCCGGTAGAGCTCCTCGACTACCTCCGGGTCCTCCAGCCGGTTCATCTTCGCGACGATCCGGCCCTCGCCGCCCTCCTCGGCGATCGCCGCCTCCCGGCGGATCAACTCGACTATATCCCCCCGCAGGTTGTCGGGGGCGACGAGCAGCTTCTCGTAGTCGCCGTACCGCGAGTGACCGGTAAACGAGTTGAACACTTCGAGGAGGTCCCGACCGATCGCCGGGTCGGCGGTGAGCAAGCCGAGGTCGGTGTAGGCTTTGGCCGTCCCGGAGTGGTAGTTGCCCGTCCCGATGTGAGAGTACAGTGACATTCCCGTCGACTCCTCGCGGACGACCAGCGCCGTCTTCGTGTGGGTCTTGTAGGCGATGGTGCCGTAGGTGACGTGGATCCCCTCGTCCTCGAGTTTCTCGGCCCACTCGAGGTTGTTCCGTTCGTCGAAGCGGGCTTTCAGCTCGACCATCACGACGACCTGCTTGCCGTTTCTGGCCGCCCGGATGAGGCTGTCGATCACCTTCGAGTCGGTCGCCGTCCGGTAGATCGTGATCTTGATCGCGTGGACGTCCGGATCCGTCGCGGCCTCGTCGAGAAAGCGCTGGACCGTGTCGACGAAGCTGTGATACGGGTGGTGAAGCAGGATGTCGTCCCGGCGGATCTCCGCGAACAGTCCGTCGCCGGTCGCGTCCGCCCCGATCGACTCGAACCGGGGGTGTGGCCGGGGCGACCACGGCTCGGGTTTGAGCGACGGACGGTCGAGCTCGACGAGCGAGGAGAACCCGCCGAAATCGAGCGGTCCGTCGAGTTCGAACACCTCCCGGTCGTCGAGTCCGAGTTGCTCTATCAGTATCGCCCTGGCGGTCTCCGGCATCCCGGATTCGGCCTCGAGACGGACCGCCATCGCGAACCGTCGCTCACGGAGGACCCCCTCGATCATCTCGATCAGGTCCTCGGCGACCTCCTCGCTACGGCCGACCTCGGCGTTTCGAGTCACCCGGAACGCGGCGTGATCGAGTATCTCGACGCCGGGAAAGAGCAGATCGAGGTTGGCGGCGACGAGCCGTTCGAGGGGGATATACCGGCTCCCCTCCTCGACCTCGATCAGCCGCGGCCTGTTTTCGGGGATCTTCACCCGGGAGAACTTCGGCTCGGCTTCGCCCTCCGAACGCGTCATCACCGCAAGCGAGAGGCTCAGATTCGAGATGAACGGGAACGGGTGGGCCGGATCGAACGTCAGCGGCGTGAGCATCGGCATCACCGACGTCTCGAAGTACTCCCGGAGCCGGCGGCGCTCCGCGACGTCGAGGTCGTCGTGTTCGACGATCCGGATCCCCTCCTCGGCGAGCGCGGGACGGAGCTGCTCGTGGTAACACGCCGTCTGTCGTTCGAACAGCTCCCGGGCCGTCTCGAGCGATTCGACCCACTGTTCGGTCGGCGTCCGGCCGTCGGGGGACCGGTCGGTGACGTCCGCCTCGATCTGCTGTTTGAGCCCGCCGATACGCTTGCGGACGAACTCGTCGGTGTTGACCGTGAAGATGGAGAGAAATCGGACGCGCTCGAGCAGCGGGTTGCGGTCGTCCACGGCCTCGTGTAACACCCGCCGCTGGAACTCGAGTTCGCTGAGCTCCCGGTTCAGATAGTACTCCGGGCTCGAGAGGTCGGGGCCGTCGGCCGCCCGTTCGTCCGCGGTCGCCCCGTCCCCGGTGGCGTCGGTGGCCGTTTCGCCGTCCCCGGTGGCGTCCGTGGCCGACGCTCCGTCGCCGGTGGCGTCCGTGGCCGGCGCTCCGTCGCCGGTGGCACTGTCCGTGGTCGACGCCCCGTCGACGGCCGCGTCGTCGTCGGTGCTGGCGAACTCCGTGGTCTGATCTCCCTCGCCGTCTCGTGTCTCGGTCATCGTTTCAGGTCGGCTGCGGTCGCTCGGACCTTCGTCGCCAGCGTGGAACTAGTGAATTCCCTGGAAGGTGGGTCCGAGCTCGGTGGCGACCGGCAGCGTATGTGTCACACAGACGATAAAGGGGGATATAACTGCTTGGGTCACTCGAATGCTGCGAGGTCGAACTCGAACGCCGCGACCGGCACCTCGAGGTCGTGCTCGACGAGCACCCGCGGGTGGAGTTCGCCGACGACGCCGACTTCCTCGCCGTCGATCACGACGGCGGCCGTCCGGCCGTCGATGAACGTCGGGTGGTCCGTCGGCGGCGTCTCGAGGGTGGCGCCGAACGCCCGGGCGAGCGCCGCCAGCCGGGACTTCGCGTCCTCGTAGGCGGCGTCGTGGCGCGCGAGGACGGCCCCGACCGATCGTCGCTCGGCGACGCCGGTGTTCTCCGCGTCGTCGACGTTCGCGACGAAGCCGATTTCGGCCAGATCCTGCGGGTACGCCCGGTGGGTGTTGTTCTCGAGGACCATGAGCAGGGAAGGAAGCGTCCACGTCCGCAACGCGGTGTACTCCTCGCTGTAGGGCTCTTTGATCGTCGCCGGCTCGGCCGCGCCGAAGGCGTCGTCGTCGGGTTCGAGGGCCATCCGATCGAAGTTCTCGGCCTCGCTTATCATGTGGAAGTTCAGCAGGTCCTCGAAGCCGAGCCCGACGAGGGTCGTCCGGGCGGCGTCCTCGAGCCGCGAGCGGCCGTGGCGACCGCCGACGGTGCCGACGTCGGGGTACTCCGGCTCGAGCTCGTTGAAGCCGAACGCCCGCCCGAGGTCGTCGATTACGTCGACCGGGTGGAGGACGTCGACGCGGTACGGCGGAATCGTCACCTCGTAGACGAGGGCGGTCCCGTCGCCGACCCCGTCTTCCGTGGAACTCCTGCTGCCGTCGCCGACTCCGTCGTCCCCGACGCCGTCGTCGATCGGGACGCGCTCGGCGTCCAGCCCGGAGCGCTCGGCGAGGTCGATCACCTCCTCGGGGCCGAGCTCGATCCCGAGGATCGTCTCGATCCGGTCGTGGGCGACCGTCTTCGTCTTCGTCGAGAGCTCCGGGCGGACGAGCTCGGTGCCGACCGACTCGTAGGCCGGGCCGTCGGCGTACTCGACTCTCACCTCCTCTATCGTCGCCCCGCGGGCGGCGAGTGCATAACAGACGATCGCGAGCATCTTGTCTACCGTCCACTGGTCGGTGCCGGTCATCTCGACGAACAGCTCCCGGGAGTCGGTCGAGACCTCCGTCCGGCGGCCGTTTATCACCGGCGGGAACGAGAACAGCCCGAGGTCGTCGTAGATCGCCGGATACCGGTCGTACTCGCCCACGAGGTCGGCGTAGCTCCGTCCGGTCGGATGCTCTTCGAGCACCTCACCCGGGGTGAGCTCCGCGTCCGAGTCGAGGGGGACGAACCGGTCGTCGTCCGGCCCGACGCCGACGTAGCGGATCGTCGGCTCGCCGTCCCCGGCCGCGGCGCCTTTCAGCATCGTCAGGTCGTGGATTCCGATCGCGCCTTTCGCCCGGCCACGCCCCATCGTCGCGTGGAGTTTCTCCTGGAGCTGGATCAGCGACTCGAGGCCGTCTTCGTCGAGGTCGATCCCGCGGATCACCGCGCCGGTGACGTACGGCCGCTCCCCGGGCACCGAGGGCTCGACCTCGATCGTCCACTCCGGGGCGTTCGTGCCCGGAACGTGGACGCCCCGGGCGTCGCCGTACTGGTACCGGAGCGAGCGGGCGATCCCCTCCACCGAGAGCCGATCGAGCCGATCGGGGGCGAACTCGAGTTCGAACGCGTCCTCCTCCGTCCGGCCCTCGAACTCGAGGCCGAGGGCGAACAGGTCGGCGATCAGCTCGTCGTCGCCTTTCTCGGTTCCGGTCAGCGCGCGCAGTTCGTCGGGGTCGACGTCGACGGTGGGCATCAGTAAGTCACCTCCGTGTTCCGCAGCAAGTCGAGATCACACAGCGTGCCGTGGATGTCCCGGATGTCCTCGAAGCCGTACATGAGCATGAGCAGCCGTTCGAGCGCGAGCCCCCAGGCCATGACGTCACAGTCGACGCCGAGGGGCTCTAACATCTCCGGGCGGAAGATCCCGGAGTTGCCGATCTCGACCAGCTCGCCGGTCGTCGGGTGGGTGCCAAAGAGCTCGAAGCTCGGCTCGGTGTAGGGGTTGTAGTGGGGTTTGAACTCGAGGTCGGTGATCCCGAACTGGGCGTAAAACTCCTCGAAGGTGCCCATCAGGTCCCGCACCGACAGCCCCTCGGCCATCACCCAGCCTTCGATCTGGAAGAACTCGAGGAGGTGTGTCGGATCGAGCGTGTCGTTGCGGTAGACCTTCTCGACGCTGAAAAACCGCTGTGGGGGCTCAAGCCCGCCGATCTCGTGACCCGAGAGGTATCGCGCGGACAGCGAGGTGGTGTGTCCACGAAGCGCGAGCGCGCGGGCGAACTCCTCGTCCCAGGGGGAGTGATACCCCTCGCCGTCCTCGCCGACGCCCTCGCGGTGGGCCCGTTCGACGGCCTCGACCAGATCGGCCGGCAGCTCCTCGATGTGGGTCGGATCCGCGAGGGCGAACCGGTCCCAGTGGGTCCGGGCGGGGTGGTCCTGGGGCATGAACAGACAGTCGTTGATCCAGAAGTCGGCGTCGACGTGTGGTCCCTCCATCTCCCGAAACCCCATCCCGACGAGTACGTCTTTCACCCGTTCGGCGGTCTGTCGCAGGATGTGGACCCGTCCGCCCTCGATCCGTTCGGCGTCGGCTCCGACGTTGTACTCGGCGAACTCGACGTCGCGCCACTCGCCGCTCGTGAGCAGCGCCGGCGTGAGCCGGCCGACGGTTTCGGCGACCTCGACCCCTTCCATCAGCGCGGTCACGCCCGCCTCGGTGAGCGTCAGCTCCCGGACCGTCGTCTCGGACCGGTCGACGAGCCCGCGGCGTTCGAGCGCCTCGAGGCTCTCCCCGTCGAGCCCGCTCACGGCTCCCCCTTCGGCGAGGGAGTCGAGGGTCCGCGCTTCCGGATCCGCGTCCGGCTCGACGGCCGGGTCGGCGGTGATCTCCCCGCCATCGATCGTGCCGTACCCCTTTCGGGCGTAGTTCGAGAGCGCGATGTCGACCGCCGCGCCCTCGAGGTCGGCGGCGCCGATGACCTGGCCCATCGGGACGGGCTCGTCGCCGGCGCCGACGTCGCTGGCGGCCTCGTACAGACGGAGCTCCGGGAGCCCGCGTTCGGCGTACTCGATTCCCTCGTCGGTCGGCGTGACGGCCTCTTCGACGCGCTCGGAGACCGTGACGAGCCCCGCCTCCTCGAGCCCGAACGCCGCCCCGGTGACGGTCTCGGGGGGGAGCTCCGTCGCCGCGGCGAGCTCGTCGATCGACTGTGCCTCCCGTGCGCTCGCGGCCTCGAGGACCGCGGCCTGTGCCTGTGGTAGCTGCATTCGCTTACTCCTACGGGCGTGGGTGGATCAGTTATCGGTTCCGGTACCGCTGGAGCCCCCGGGACGCGTCCGGGTGGCCCTCGATCGTAGCCACCGACGGCCGTCGTCACGTCTGTGCGCTGATCGGTCCTCGCCACGCCCGTGGACCTCGGCCCTCGCCACGTCCGTGGACCTCGGCCGTCGACTCTCCAGGACGACGCCCGTGGACCCCGGTCGTCGACTCCCCGGGGCGACACGTCCGGTTTAAGTCCCTCGGGAGGTACTCTCGGGCCATGTCACCGGACCCGTACGATCCAGAGCGGGTGGCGACGCTGAGCGATCCGGCCTCGTTCCGGTACTGTTCGGGCGAGGAGCTCCGATCCTTCCTCGACCCCGGACCGGGGTGGCACGTCGCCGACTTCGGGAGCGGGACGGGGCTTTTCACCGACGAGCTGGCGCCGGCCGCCGGGACCGTCTACGCGGTCGACGTCCGGCCGGGGCTACACGCGGCCTACCGCGACCGCGGGACGGCCGCGAACGTCGTCCCGATGCTCGCCGACTTCGGCCGCCTCCCGTTTCCCGACGATCACCTCGACGGCGGGATCTCGGTGCGGACCTACCACCACGGCTTCGACGACGTCCTCGGGGAGATCGCACGGGTCGTCCGTCCCGGCGGTCGCCTGGTCGTCGTCGACTGGTCGGCGACCGGCGCGGGCGATCGCGAGGGCCGGGACAGCCACCGGTACCGCGACGTCGCGGCGGTCGCCGGCGAACTGCTCGAGGCCGGCTTCCGGATCGACGACGCCCGCGAACGGCGGGAGACGTTCGTCGTCGTCGCCGTCCGTCGGTGAACCGGCCGCCGCCGACGGGCCGATCCGTTGGTAACGGCGACTCCCGATCCGGTCGGGGACGCGGTGGAACCGTTACCGATCCACGTCGGTTTCCCCCTCGCGGAGACGGTCGGTCGACTCGACCTCCTCGGCGTCGGCGAGTGCCCGTTCGGCCGCAGCCGACCGCCGGTGTTGGGGCGAGACGATCGGCTCGCCCGATCCCTCGATGCGCTCGTCGGCGTCCTCGACGGCGATCCGATCGCGGAGCCGTGAGAGGAGTTCGCGGAACACGGTCGGGCTCACCGCCCCTTCCGGACGCTGATCACCTGGAGAAGCGAGTAGACGGGGACGCCGGCGAGTTCGTCGACGCCCTGTTTGTCCGCGAGGACGACACAGGCCGCCGGCTCGCCGCCCTCCGCCCGGATCGCCTCGATCGTCTCCCGCATCGTCGTTCCGCTGGTGATCGTATCGTCGACGACGTAACACGTTCGACCGCGGATCGTCGCGAAGTTTCGCGAGAACGTCCCGCCGAGCTCCTCGATGTCGGATTCGGCCTCCCAGCGGTGTTTCGCGGGGGTGTAGGTCGCGAGATCGGTCTCCAGTTCCCGGGCGATGAGGCTGGCGATCGGCGCGCCGGCTTTCTCGATCCCGACGGTCAGGTCGACGTCCTCTCCCTCCCTCGACAGCAGATCGGCCATCGCCGAGGCGACCGCGGCCAGGCGCTTGCTGTCCCGACCGATCGCCGACCAGTCGACGTGGATGTCCTGGGCACCGTCGGGACGGTCCGGCCGGTCGGGCTCGACGGCGGCCCCGCCGCGTTCGACGAGCCAGCTTGCCGTCTCCCGGGAGACGTTCAACTCGTCGGCGATCTCGCCGCCCGAGAGGCCGCGGTCGGCGAGGTCGGCCGCGCTCTCGATCAGGTCGTCGACGTTCTTCATGCGCCGGGATTCGGCCGCCGGTACAATAGTCGTGTCGTCGGCCTGCTACCGGCACTCACCGTCCCCGGACGGTGCTGTCGACTCTCGTCGTTGACGCACGACCTGTCGACTCTCGTCGTCCCCGGCTGCCGTCGACCGACACGAACAGTCCCCGCGTGCCTCGGCCTGCCACCGGTCCACCGCGGGAGTTATCGGGGTCGACCCCGGTGGTCGACCATGGAGCGCCACGACCTCCTCTACCGGCTCTACGACGAGTTCGACACCGACGGGCTCCGGCAGTACCAGGAGTTCGTCGACGTCTTCCCGGTCGTCGACTCGCGGGTCGCCCTGAAGAGCTGGCGGGCCGCAAGCGAGGAACTCGAACGCCGAAAGGACGCCATCAGACGGGAGTTTGCCGCCGGGGAGACACTCGCCGAAGTCGCAGCCCGCGTGACACGCGAGGGGGCGTTCGCGGCGCTCGACCTCGAGGCGAGCTACGGCCGGGCAGTGAACGTGCTCGTGCTCGACGTCGACGGCACCCTGCGAACCGCCGGGGGGACGGACAACGAGATCCCCCGGGACACCCTCCACGCGCTCACCGAGTTCCACGACGCGGGCGTTCCGATCGTGATCTGTACCGGTCAGACCGTCGAGAACGTCAAAGGGTTCGCCGTCCAGGGGCTCGGCAGCGCGGTCGTCCACTCCGGGCGGTTCTCGATCGTCTACGAGTCGGGTGCGGGCGTGTTCACTCCCGGCCACGGCGCGGAGACGAAGGCCCTGCTCTACGAGGAGCTCGACCCCGCGATCCGCGGGATCTTCGAGGACGTCCGCTCGCGGCTGCTCCGGGAGGCCGGCCCGGAGCTGCGCCGGGGCTGTCACCTCCAGGGAAACGAGTTCAACGTCACGGTGAAGCCGAACGATCGGATCGGCACCCCACGCTCGCGGGAGATCGTCGAGGCCGCGCTCGTCGCCCTGATCGATCTGCTCGCCGACGCGACCGCGGCCACGACAGGGGTCGATCGGGCCGCGGCCGTTCCGATCGCACGCCGCTTTTATGCCGACCGCGATCCCGCCATCCGCGGCGTGCTCGAACGACGCGGCGCGTATCCGGTCGATCCCCCGACGGCGCCCCCCGACGGGCTGTCGGCGCTGCTAGAGCGGATCGACGTCGCCTACCACGAGGCCGACGCCGCCGAGATCGCCAGCCTCGAACTCGACAAGGTCGCCGGCGTCGAGCGAGCGCTGTCGGTACTCGGCGTCGACGATCCGTTCGCGCTCGTGATGGGCGACTCCAGGAGCGATCTGCGGGTGATGGAGTGGGCAGCCGAAAACGACGCCGGGATCGCCGCCGCGCCGGACCACGCCGCCGAGGAGGTCATCGAACACGTCCTGGGGACCGACGGGCTGGTGTTCGATCGCGGACGGAGCGTCGAGATACTCCGGACGGTGTACGCGATGAACCGCTTTGCGGGCCTCGAATCCGGGCTCGGTGACGGATAACCGGGGGCCGATCGGTGACGGATGACCGGGACCGTGGACGAACGCGAACGAGGGAGGGTCGACGGCCGGGGAGCTAGGGCGGCTTGAGGTGGATGAGGGGGTCGGTGGCTGGGGCGGCTTGA